>NZ_CP015910.2:2400000-2720723 GCF_001676785.2 Brachyspira hyodysenteriae ATCC 27164
ATAAATCCTGATCAGATTTAATGCCGTTTTTCTGCAAATTATATCTCTCAAGAACCATATCAGCATCTAATGATAATTTATCGCTTAAATTCTTTATAAAACCCTTAACATATATTTCGCCAGGAAGAACATCAAATTCTTCATTTTCCAAAGCCTTAATAAATTTAGCAACTATATGAGTAGTAGCCTCAAGTTCTTCTATAGTAAGCCCTTTCTTTTCTCTAGCATTTTTTAATATTTGACCTATAGTTTCCATATAAATCCTTAAAATTAATTGTTAGGTACCAAACCATCTTTAAGCACCTGCATATTTTCTGATATTTCAGGTTCAAAATCTTTATTATTATCTTCATAATTAGGATTATATCTAATAGAAGTAAATAAATACTCTACCGGAACATTTGTTGTTGTTATTCCTAATATTCTTATAATCATACCTGTATTATCAACCCATAAATGTATCTTTGTAAAACCGGTTCTGTCTACACTAGCCTGCTTTGAAGTTAAAAGCATATGATAAGCCTTCCTATTATCATTTGCCGCATAAGAACTATTATACTTAGCTATACCTAGTTCAGAATCATTAAAGCTATTTAAAGATACCATTTCTCTTTCATTATAAAAATCTATATTAAATTTAGTTGTAAGTCTCATAATTCCTTCAGGAGTGTATATAGCGCCTGAATCACCATAATTTAATTTCTGCTCTGCTACTACATTATTTCTAGGAAATATTATCCATAAAGTTTCACCATTGCAGTATATAGACTGTCCGTTTCCTCCGCTTGAATACTGCATTCTAAATAGATTAGGATTTTTTGTTATAACATTGCCATAAGAAACTTTTTCTCCATTTCTTTCCACAAAATTAGCTGAAAATCCTTTAATAGTTGAAAATCTGTTGGATATCATACTTACAACTTTTTCTGGAGTCATTATCTGTGAATAGGCTTGAACACTTAATAATATAATAAATAATACAACTTTTTTCATAAATTAATTTGATTTCCTTAAAATATTAAACTTACTTTTTTACTAATATTATATGATATAATAAAAATCTATAAAAAACAAGTATTTTATTTTTTTATTTAAAACAAATAAATTCATACTCGTTTTTTATAAAAAAAGCTTATAAATTTCAATTTTTTTTATAAAATATATACTTTTTAATATTTATAGGAACTATATATTACTTCACATTAATGACTTATTTAAAATAAAAAGTATATTTTAAATACATAAAAAATAATTATAAATGATTACATTATATTAATTTATATGTGAATCATAAATGGAGATAATATGAAAATAAACAATACAAAATACAATATGAAAAAATCAAGAACCATATATAGCAATAGAAGTGCTGTAATACAAAATGATGAGGAAATAGTGCTTCTTCTTGGGAATGAAATGAGAAAAGAAAATACGGTGGACGTTGATGCTGCTGTATATTTATCTCTTCCAAGCTTTTTAAGGCTGTATGATACTTTGAAAGAAAAAGTTGATAAATTTAGAGAAGGAGGAAATCTAATATAAAATATTTTAATAAAGGAGTAAATTTATGGAAAAAAATATTATAAAAAACAGTATAAAAGAATACTATATAAATAATGATAAAAATATAATACTGATAATAGAAAAAGACATTAATAAAAGCATATACAATGAACTTTATAATATAGTAAATAGGCTTTTAGAAAATCATGCAAAAAATATTATTATACATTTTAGAAACAATACAAAATATATAATATCAAATGCGATATATTTAATGCTTGAAGTTCAAAAAGTATTGGAATTTAGAGGAGGAAATCTAATATTAACGGGTTTAAATGAATATTCAAAATGGTCATTAAAATCATTAGAAGCACATAAAAAGATAAAAATACATGATGATATACAAAATGCCATAAAAGAAGTAAAAGCATCATGATAATAACATCATAATAATAAAAAATAAGCAGGGATTTTTGATATCCTTGCTTATTATTGTATTATTAAAAAAATTAATTTTGATTTGTTAATATAGCATTTACAAAATCAGCATAACTTATATTCTGTAAATTATAAACATGTAAAAAACCATTAGTAGCCATTATACTTGAAGCTATAGAAGATCTGTTTCCGCTTCTGCAGTATACTATATATTCTTTATTTTTATCTAAAAGATCTATTTTACTTTTGAAATCAGTATTAAGAACATCTATATTTATAGAATTAGGAGCACTTCCTCCCATATATTCTTCTGCTGTTCTTACATCTAATAAAACTAAATTTGTTGATTTACTCATTAAATCCAATGCTTTTTTCAAATTAATATTATCATATGGTTTTTTAGAGCATGAAAATACAAATAATAATGACACTGAAATAATAAAATATAATAAAATTTTTTTCATTTTTACAGTTCCTTTAAAATTATGCAAATATTATGTTAATAACAATAATATTATATTTATGCTTTTTGTCAAACAATTTTAGTAATAAACTAATTATTTTTTATATTTTTGGCGATTATACTGTTTATATAATAAAGTATAAATTTGTTTGCGGATAATATAATGATAAAAAAAATCTATTGTTTATTAGTTTTAATTATGTTATTATTGTCTTGTGCTGATAAAAAAGAAACAGATAATAAAAATTCTATCAAAATTATAGAAGATGATGAATATATAAAAAATGTTATAAAGGATTCTTCTAAATAATTGGAAAAACACCATGTTTATCAATCAAAATATTAAAGCATACTTATGCACATTTTTCAGTATATTAATGTGGGGTATTACTTTTATTTCAACAAAAATATTATTAAGAGATTTTTCTCCTGTAGAAATACTTTTCAGCAGATTTTTATTAGGATTTGCTCTATTATTTATAATATATCCAAAAAATAATAAGATATATTCAAAGAAAGAAGAAATATTATTTGCCATTACAGGATTAAGCGGAATAACACTTTATTATCTATTTGAAAATATGGCATTAAATTATTCTCTCGCATCAAATGTTGGTATTTTAGTTGCTATAGGCCCATTATTTACAGGAATATTTGCTTCAATGTTTTTAAAAGAAAAACTAAAAACTAATTTTTTCGTAGGGTTTATATTTGCAATAATTGGAATAGCAGTAATAACTTTTAATGGAAAGTTTATATTAAAAATAAATCCTATAGGAGACATGTTTGCTCTGCTTGCTGCTGTTATGTGGGGAATATATTCTGTATTGGTAAAGAAAGCAGCAGACTTAGGACATAATTCTATTTTAATAACTAAAAAGACTTTTATGTATGGAATAATATTTATGCTTCCTGTAATGTTTTTTATGGGATTTGATATAAATATAAATGATTATTTAAAACCTGTAAATTTGATTAATTTTTTATTTTTATCATTTATAGCATGCACTTTATGTTTTATAACTTGGGCTTATGCAACAAAAATATTAGGTGCTGTAAAAACTAATACATACATATACCTAATACCTATAATAACTTTAATTACTTCAAAAATAGTATTAAATGAAAATATAACTTTATTTGCTATTATAGGAATAATTTTTATATTGTTAGGTGTTATAATATCTCAGACAAATATTTCATTTAAAAATATAAATCAAAGAAAGATAATAAATAATCAATAAGGATTTATTTCTTTTTGCTGGATTTTTTTTCTTTAGTATCTTTATATTCATTTTTGAAATAATCGCAGTACTGAGAAACTGTACATTTTGAGCATAATGGAGAAATAGGCTTGCATAAATTCTGCCCGTAAACAACCAAAGTATCATTATAAACTCTCCAATATTCTTTAGGTAATTTATCTCTCAATGCAAACTCTGTTTCTTCAGGAGTTTTTGTATTAACATACCCAAATCTATTTGATATTCTATGAACATGAGTATCTACGCATATACCATCTTTATCAAAAGCTTCAGTTACTACTAAATTGGCAACCTTTCTTCCAACACCTTTGAGTTTCAAAAGTTCATCTATTTCATCAGGAACTTGTCCTTTAAAATCATCTATTATCATTTGAGATACTTCTAATATGTTTTTAGCTTTCACTTTATAAAAACCTACAGGATATATTAACTTTGCAATTTCTTCTTCTGAAAGTTTAAGCATATCTTTAGGATTACCTGCTTTCTCAAATAATCTCATAGAAGCATCTCTTGTTGTAGGATCTTTTGTTCTAAGTGAAAGCATTGTAGATATTAAAATTTTATAAGCATCTCTATTTGTTAATAATTTTATTTCAGTTACAACAGGCATAGGCATTTCTTTAGTAACTTTTGTAAGCTCTTTCATTATTGGGTGAATATCATTATCATTCATAAAATATATCCTCAATCTAACATAACAATAATAAATTATTTATTAAACAAATACCAAAATTTAGAATCTTTTCTTATGAAAGGTTTAAGCTCTAAATAAGTAAAATCAATTTCTATAATACCTTGAGCATAATCGGCTATTTTATATAATGGCCATATAAATTTCACCCCTGAAGGAGTAATATCATAAATATCGCTAAGTCTAATAGAATAAAAATCAAAAAAGTCTTTTTCTGTAAAATTTCTAAGTAATTTAGCTCTCATCAAATTAATCAATTCTCTATCATTTTCATTTTCTACAAGCTCAGATAAATTTGTACCTATCTTCTCCCCTGTTGAAATCAAATATATAGAAGGGACAATATTATATATTCCATGCATTCCGCCGGTATAAGAATAATTATATATAGAAAATGATATAATATTTTGATCTAAATATGAAACATCTATTTCTTTTATAACATGAAAATCATCTTTGTTGTATGATGATCTTTTCCATACATTATACTCATCAATAATTGAATTGTTAAGAATATATGCTATTCTGTTTGTGTTTAAAGATTTTATTCCATCAACATCTAAAGAAATTCTATCTAAATTATTAAGACTTTTTTCATTTTTTAATATAACAGCATCTTTACTAGATATAAATTTTCTATTGTCATCAAAATCTATTTCCAATGTTGAATTTATAATATTCAAATTATCTATAGGATATGACTCATTTTTAGAAAAATAAAAGTCATATTTATTATTACCATCATAAGATGACCATTCTCCAGAAAAATATAAATCATTAGAAACTATTCCATTGAAATATCCTGTTATACGATTATTAACTTTTTCCTCAATATATATCTTATTTTGTTTAATATATCCGTCTATATCTATAAACTGATTTATATTTTTATAATAATATCTTCCAGCAATATTAGTTCCTTCTAAATATAAATACATAGTTATTTCAGAATTTCCTATATTTCCATTACATATATAAAAATTTACAAAAGAAATTTGAGGCTGCTGAGAAAATAAAATATTTGAACAAAAAACAAATAAAAATATATAAATAAATTTCAATATCTTCAAATTATTATGCTCTTTTAAATTTATTTAATAATAAACCTTTATATTATATATTTTTCAAAAAATAAAACAAGGGCAACACTAATAAGCATTGCCCTTAAAAAATAATACAATAATTATATTCTTAAATTAATTTACTTAGCTACATAATTAACTATTCTAGCAAATTTATCAGCAACCAAAGATGCACCGCCAACTAATGCTCCATCTATATTAGGCATATTAAGTAAATCATCAGCATTTTTCTCATTAACGCTTCCGCCGTAAAGTATAATCATACCTTCAGCTACACTATCATTATAAAGAGATTTCAAAGTTTCTCTAATAGTTTTATGTACATCATCTGCATCCTGAGGAGTAGCAGTTTTACCTGTACCAATAGCCCAAACAGGTTCATAAGCTATAACAACTTTTTTAGCCTCAGCTTCGCTTAAACCTTTAAATGCTTCTTTAGTTTGAGTACTTACTATATCAGAAGTAATACCTTTTTCTCTCTCTTCTAAATGTTCTCCTACACATAAAACAGGAATAAGATTTTTATCTAAAGCTCTTTTTACCTTTTTATTTATAAGTTCATCTTTCTCACCAAATATATCGCGGCATTCAGAGTGTCCTATAATAACATACTCACATCCTACAGCTAAAAGCATGTCGGCAGAAATTTGACCAGTGAAAGCACCTTTTTCCTCAAAATATAAATTCTGAGCACCTAATTTAATATTAGTTCCTTTAATTGCATTATTAACATCACTTAAACAAGTAAATGTAGGTGCAATCATAATATCTCTGTCTTTAACATCTTTAACTAAGCCCTTCAAACTATTAACTAATTCTAAAGCTTCTTTATTGGAATTATTCATTTTCCAATTACCAGCAATAAGTTTTTTTCTAGCCATTTTATTTCTCCTAAATTATATAATTAATTATCTTTTAATAATTTGCTTACATCTTTAAAACAAGGAACTTTACAATTTTCTATATGACCAAATATTATCATCTCTGTGCTTACTATATTAGCACCAAGTTTTCTCATTTGTTCCAAACCTATTTCCTTATTTTCTTTTGTTCTTGAAGTACAAGCATCAGCAACTACATATACATTATAACCATTTTCAAGTAAATGCACAACACTATAATATACGCATACATGTGTTTCTATACCAAAAACTACAATATTTTTTTTATTGATTTTATTAAATTCTTCTACAAAATCTTCAGTTCCAAATATGCTGAAATATTCTTTAGCAAATAATTTGTAATTTTTAGGAAATATAATTTTTTCGTCAGTGCCTCCAAGACCTTTAGGATACTGTTCTGTAACCAAAACAGGTATATTATGCATATCAGCAGTTCTAAAGAGCATATTAGTATTTTTGATAACAGTATCTACATCATAAACAGCATTTATTAATTTAGCCTGCTCATCTATACATATATATAAAGTATCATCTTTATTGATCAAAGGTTGTTTCATTAATCTCATAAATAACTCCTTAAATATAATTTTTAATATAAACAAATTATATTGTAAAATAAAAAAAATACAATAAAAAAAGGGGAAACTATTAAAGTTTCCCCTTAATCTATTAATTAGCCTTTTATTTCCAAACTAATTTAATTATTGAGCTTGTTCTTGAGCAGCGCCTGTGTCAGCAGCACCTGTATTAGCAGCAGCACCTTGATCAGCAGCAGTACCGTCGCCTATACGTCTTTGTTCAAGATCTCTTAACTCAGCTTGTTCACGTATTCTAGCAGATTCGATAGCTTGTTTTCTATCGTTTTCTGTTTTTAATAACTGCCAAGTAGCTTCATCGTCGATATCTTCTTCAAAATCAACAACTACTACGTCATACTCAAGTGTTACATCTTTAACGTAAGTGATGAAATCTCCGCCTTTAGTATCTTTAGTTCTATAGAAACCTAAAGAATCTAATTTAACAGAAGGGATCATTCTAGGATAAAGAGGTTCTCTTACTAATACTCTGTCGCGAACATTAGGTAAGTATTCTCTGTTTTCCCATCTTACTTGTCTCCAACCGTTGAAGTAAACAGTACCCATTGGATAAGATTTTAATTCACCAAATTCATTTTGTAAGTTTACGAAATAACTAATTAAATAGTTACGTCCATAAACCCAAGAACTAATAGATTTGATTTCGCCAACGTTATGTATAACACCTTTACCTTCTGTATATTTAGTACCATCAGCACCGCCATACATTTCAAGTTCATATACTGGTTTTACTAAAGCATAACTGTTCCAAGCTGCTAATGGGAAATGTACTCTTACACCAAGAACTTTACCTGCTTCCCAAGCACCGTTGTTACCTTTACTGTCTACGTTAGTAACATAAGAATTTCTGCGATTCTCTGTTAATCTAGCAGATTCATTCAACCATACTACCCAGTTATCATTATAAAGATTTTCTGCAACTGGAACTACTTCATTTGTATCACCTTCTCCAGCTTGTAAGTTATCAGCATTACCTGTTAAAGCAAAATCAATCAAAGTTGAGTTTGTTAAACCGTAAGCAGATGCAGCGATAAAAATGGAAGTTAATACTACGAATAACTTTTTCATAATTTATTGCACTCCTTGTACTAATTAATAAGCATAATAATACAACTTTTATACACTAAATTTCTTAATTTGTCAAGCAAATTTAATCAAAAAAATAAATCATTATTTGACATTATCTGTTATTAATGTAGAATCTAATGAAAAAATGTAATTATGTAAATTAAAAAAGAGGTTTATGCTATGGCTGACAAGAAATCGCAAACTAAAACTATAAAACCGCCTATACTATTTTCTAAAACTCAGGAAATTATAAATAAAATTACAAAACAGCTTGATGCTCCATTACTTTCATATTGGAACTCAAATGGAGGAAGCGTATGCCAAAATGATGTTATTGTACTCTCTGATATACTTAAACATATAGGTAAATGCGATAAAATATACTTCTTTATAAAAAGCTCAGGAGGAAGCGGACAGGCATCTTTAAGAATAGTACATTTACTTAGGCAGTCTTGTAAAAAAGTTATAGCATTACTTCCTTTAGAAGCTGCAAGTGCCGCTACTATGCTTTGTTTAGGTGCCGATGAAATACAAATGGGACCTTTAGCTTTTATAACAGCAGTAGATACATCTCTTCAGCATGAATTATCTCCTGTTAATAAGGATAATAGCCTTGTGTATGTTAGTCAAGACGAGTTAGCTAGGGTTATAAAGTTATGGAAAGAACAATCAAATAATAATGATAATAATCCTTATGAGCATATATACAAATATATACATCCATTGGTTTTAGGTGCAGTAGACAGAGCTTCAAGCCTCTCTATAAAACTATGCAAAGATATTTTATCATATCATATGAAAGATCAAAAATTAATAGATGAAATATCAAATTCTCTAAATTCAGCATACCCTTCACATAATTACCCTATTACCATAAGAGAAGCCAAAAAATTAGGACTTAATGTAAAAGAAATGGATGATAAATTAAATGAATCATTAATGTCATTAAATGAATATTATTCAGAAATGGGACAAAAATCCTGCACAGATTATGATGAAATTAATTATCATGACAATGAAATATTAAATATACATGAGGGAAGCGGCATACAAATATATTATCAAGAAGATAAAGATTGGCATTACAGAGTTGAAGAAAGAAGATGGATTCCTATGAATGACAATAGCTCTTGGATAAAAAATACTTTGATTAACGGAAAGCAAAATAGAAGTAAATTTCATATTAGATAATACTATCTGATGCTTTGAGTATAATCATTATCATTTTTCTTTTTAATTTTATTTCTATACCATTTCTTTATTGGTTTGAATAGTATGTCTGTTATCCAGCCATTATCAGTTGGAAATACTCTTCTTCTTGATATAAATAATATACATTTTCCTACCCATAAAACCTTACTGCTGGCATCGCATACATCATTTGAATATTTGGCATCATCTCCGTCTCCGATTCTAACTGTCCAACCGCCTATTTTTTTAGCTATTTCTGTTTTGGTTGCTATGCCTGTTGTATGAGTTCTATTTGGTACATTCCATATACTGACAAAACCTTTTTTATTTTTCATCATATTAAACCATTTACAAATCCAAGGAACAAATTGAACAGGAAAACGCTTCATCATAAATCTAGGACAATGTCTTATAAAACCAACATAACTTTTAGAATAATTTTCAGGAAGTACATCATAAAATGCCTCTAATACAGCATAAGTTTTGCATAATGTTGTATCTACCTTACCATCTACTATAGGTCTTACCATTTTTTCTACAAAATTATCAGATATTGCTATATCAGCATCGCAAAATATTATAACTTTTCCAAGAGCTTCTTTTAATCCTGTATTTCTCATATATTGTACGTCAGATTTTCTATCATTATGAACTATTCGCACATTTTGATAAGACTTTGCTATATCCAATGTTTTATCTGTTGATGAATCATCTATTATAAGTATATCTATTTTTAAATCAGTCTTTTGTGCTTTAATAGAATCAAGCAATATAGGCAAATATTTTTCTTCGTTATATGTAGTTATAGAGAGAGTTACATCATAATCCATTAATAATTCCTTCAAACTTATTTATAACTTCCTGAGGCTTTATCACTTCTCTGCATTCAAATGTCTGCAATTTACATTTTTTACCTCCGCATATACAAGCAGGGTTATCAACATTTTTTTCTATTGCATGACTATTAATACCAATTGGATAATTTCTTCCTGCCGGAGTAGCAAAATATAATGCTAAAGTAGGTATTCCAACTATAGAAGCCACATGCATAGCCCCTGAATCATTGCCTATAAAACCATCGCATAAACTAAGTATTGCTGCTATCATATCCAAAGACATATAAGGTATTATTGGATCTTTTAAAAGCATTGCTGATATTTTATCGGATATCTCTTTTTCATTAGGTGTAGTAATAAATAAAGTTAAAGCATCATATTTATTTGATAAATAATTAGCAACTTCTGCAAAATATTCCTCTTTCCAAATTTTACCAATACTGTTAGTTGCCCCTATTCCATAAGCAAATATCTTTTTATTTTCAGGATTAACAGTTTTTAAATACTCTTTTGCTTTATTCAATATATCTTCTTTTATTTTTAATTTAAAAGTAGGTCTTTTTTCATCTATACCAATAGCTTTAAGCAAATTAACATAATAATCAGAAGTATGTATCCATCTTACTTCTTTTCTATCAACAGCTTCTGTAAGCATAAAATTTCTATAATCAGCTTTATACCCTATACGCATTTTTATACCATGCCCAAATACTCTGAAAGCACTTTCAAATGAATTAGGAAAAATTAAAACTGCATCAAAATTATATTTTCTTAATCTTGGGAAATTTCTTAATTCTATGCACTCATCAACTAAATCGCCAGCAGCAAAAATTCCAGCCATAGATTTTTTTGTCATTACTGTAATCTTTATATCTTTATATTTTTCTTTGATTAAATAAATTGCCGGCATAGACATAATTATGTCTCCAAGCCAATTAGGTGAATGTATAAGTAAATTGTTAATATTTTTCATAAAATAATTCTATTATAAAAATATAATTAAAAATCATCTAAATCTATGAAATCATCCATAAACTTCTCATATCCAGATATTATACTTTTATAAACACTTCCTTCTATAATTAAATTACTAGACTTTCTAATATTTTGAAAATACTCATAAAGCATAGAAAAATCATTTTTAAAAATATTTTTCCAGGCATCTTTAGCAGATTCAATAACTTCAATATTATTAGAATTTATTATCATATATTTCAGCTTATTAGTGTTATGATGCTGCGTCGAAATTACAATATCTATATGTTTATCATTGACAAAAGACAATTGATCCTGACAATATATAGAATTTATAGGACTTTCATCTGTAGGTATTAATTTTTCATTTTCATCTATATAGTTATTAGAATAATAATTAATACCTTTAAATACTAAAGTAACATAAAAAGGCTCTAACTTTACATCCATAGATTTTATATCTATTAAAGTATTAGCCAAATTAGTTAAAATTATATCGTTTAATTTCATGGATATATCATTTTCTGTTATTTTCATATCTTCTATTATAGAACTATGCATTTGATTAAGACCTATATAATCAATACTTTTTCCAAGACGTATAGCATTAGAAAACAGGAAATTTTTATAAACATTATCAGATACATGGCATCTTTCAAATGTTTCATCATCCAAAATTATAGCGTCTTTATCTGAGCGTCCTTGATATTGACTATAGAATATAGTTTCATATACGCTAGGTGATAACATAGAAGCTATCTCATATAATCTGACATTACTATAATCCATAAATAAACTATATAATATTTCCTATATTTTATTTTTTATATCATAATCCATTATAAATAAATCATATTTAGTAAATATTTTAGAATTATTATGATAAAATTTGTTATTAATACAAGTAAATTTTATCGGAATATTTTTCTCTTTAGATAATTTATCTGCAATAATTTCACCTTTTTCTATATCATCAAGAGAAGTATCGTCCATTAAATGAGTATTATTTATTATGCCAGTAACTTTTAATCCAAGAACTGACTCTATATCAATTAAATATCCTAATGCCAATTCAAAAGTAGAATTTTCTTTTCTATTAGCATTAAAAACAAAAAAAACATCTGTTTCATTAACATCTGCATTATTACGGAAAGAAGCAAATGATAAACTTCCGGCAGAATTTCCTCCCATATCAATTATTCCTATAACATCTTTCTTATCAAATATAGAATAAACTTCAGCAGATACTGCCGGTATATCAGCACCTGATTGAGGAAGATAACTGCCTATAACTTTTATGTTTTTTTCTTCTAAATATGAGGAATGCTCTCTGGATCTGAAATAAGGGTTTACAACATCTAAATCTGCAATATAAATATTTTTGGATGTATAATTTCTAATGTACATACTATAGTTAATAGAGAAAGTTGTTTTCCCGACTCCATAATGACCGCACACTATTGTAACCCTATTATATTTATTCATAACCAATTTCCTAAAAGCCTTTCATATCTAAAATATAATATATTTCATAATTTTTTCAATTTTTTTTAATTAAATAAATATATCTAAATTACATAAATTTGCAAGTATATGCTCTATAAAAGCTATAAAATAAATTTACTATTTTGAAATAAAATATAACCGATACTATATAACAAGATTGTATTTATAAGGTTTTAAAAATAAAATAAAAAATTTGGGATAAAAAATGAAAAGATATATATTTATTTTGATATTTTTATTTGGATGCAATTTATTTTCTCAATATGCCACAAATGATCTTTATATTCCTCCAAATAATAATAATACACAAACAGAAGAAAATAATCAAAATAATAATGAATATATAACTAATGACGCTATAATGGGCAGACAACCTGCTGTAATAGATACTCCTATCACAGGATTTAAAAATATTACTTTAGGCGCAACAAGACAAGACACAATAAATGCTATATTAAGCGATAACACAATGACTTTGCCTAAACAATATATGACAGGTACTGTTGATTTGAATGCTGAAGAAAGTGCAACATTTCTTGCTCTAGAAGAAAATAAATTTTATAAAAGCGGATATTTTATATTTAAAAATGATGCTTTATATTCTATAACTATAAACTTTCAGCCTAATCAAGTTGATTTTCTTGAATTATTATCTGCATTAAATGCAAAATATACTAAAGGAGCATTTTTGAATGCAAATACTGTAGCTTGGCAGAATGGAGATATAAGAATAATATTAGAAAGACCTAGCGTTGTGAAATATATAGATATGAACAATGTTACAACAACTTCTGATACAAGAATAAAAGAAAAAGAAGCTATGCCTCCTCAAAATACAAGAAAATCTATATTAGAAGGACTTTAATAAATGTTTAAATATATATTATTAATATCGTTTGCTGTATTAATATCATGCAGCAATAGCAATAATAGTAATAATAAAGAAAATATTAAAAGAGTGGAAATAATCCTCACTGATGAAGATTTCAGAGAAAATATTGAAGTTAAAGAATATGATGAAGATAAATTAAAAAATCTAGCTTTATCATCTTTAAAAGAATTTTATTCTTTACCTTATACTCAGGACAGTGTAAGAATAGCTTATGAAAAATTTTATTCAACAAATTATAAAGAAGTATTAAGAAAAAGCAGAAATATAAAAAATGCTGATGAATATGTACAAAGTGATCCTTCATTAGATTTTGAATTTGAAACTAAAATAGAAAAAGTTTATGATATAAAATTAGAAGGACAAAAGGCTTATATAGATGCCGATTCATCTGTATATGACAGAGTGGAAGATACAACTTCAAAAGCTAGACAAACATTTGTAATGTCTTATGAAAATAATAAGTGGGTTATCTTATAATTTAATAAATTATATTGATTAAATCATAATAATTAATCATAAAAATAATCATTAATCATACTTTTATTTTTACCGAGAATATTAACATAATATTATCATTTAGGAGTTTACCTTGAAAGAGCCAATCTTAGCAGGATTAGATGTCGGAAGTGCATCAATAAAAACTGTCATTGCCCGTGTTAATAATGACAAATTAGATGTTATAGGTATAGGCGAAAGTGAAAGTGAAGGCATCAAAAAAGGAGTTATCATCAATATAGATGCCGCTGCTAATGCTATAGAAAAATCTATCAATGAAGCAGAACATATGGCCGGATTACAAGCTCCTGATATAATTGCCACAATAGGCGGAGATCATATAAAAGGATTAAACAGCAAAGGTGTAATAGGTGTTAATACAAAAGATAAAGAAGTTACTCCTGCTGAAATAGAAAGAGTTTTAGAAAGTGCAAAAAATATATTGATACCTGCCGACAGAGAAATTATTGAAGCTATAGAACAAGAATATTCTTTGGACGGACAAGATGAAATAAAAAATCCTGTTGGTATGTCAGGAACTAGACTTGAAACTAAAGTACATATCATAACAGGGCTTAAACATGTAAGCGAACATTTAAGAAAAACTTTAAATAAAATGCGTTTTTCAGGAAAAGATTTTATAGTTAATATAAGAGGAAGTTCTGAAGCTTGTCTTACTGAAGATGAAAAAGAACTTGGTGTAGTAGTATTTGATATAGGACATTCAACTACTTCTCTTATGGTATATTTGGAAGGATCAGTTTGGCATACTGCTGTTATACCTGTAGGAAGCCAACATATAACTAATGATATAGCAGAAGGACTTAGAATTACAATACCTTCTGCAGAAAAATTAAAAAGAGATCATGGTTTTGCATTCATAGATATGGTAGGAGAAAAAGAAATTATTGAAGTGCCTACTGCAAGCGGACAAATGCGTACAATACCAAAAAGAGTATTAACTGAAATAATACAGCCTAGAGTAGAAGAAATATTCAGTTTATGCGGAAAAGAATTAAGCAAAATGAAATATATTGATTCGCTTTCTGCAGGAATGGTATTTACAGGAGGAGGTGCATTGCTTCCTGGCTTGGTAGAGCTTGCCAAAGCTTATCAGACTGCTGTTAAAGGTGCTGCTCCTATTACTGCAAGAATAGGTGTGCCTGATAAAATAGAAGGCATAAGAGATATAGCAAATAACCCTGCATATTCTGCAGTTATTGGAATACTTATGATGAGTTTAGATGAGGCTACTCAAGTTAATATACCTCATAAAAAAACATCTGAAAAAGGAAGATTTAAATTCAACTTCAAAAATCCTTTCTCTGAGTTTTTTAAATAATACAATATTGATTTTTATATCTTTATATGTAATAATTAGTCATTATACGAGGCTTTAAAATATGAATCAAGAACCGGATAATGATGATATACTTGCTATAACAATGCAGCTTATATTGGCAAGAGTAATTATGATTAGCAATCTTGTAGCTTCTATAAGCTTAATTGTAATTAATGAAGGTATAAAAAGATATTATTTCATTGCAACATTAATTTTTGCTTTATTTTTAGTAATATATTTTCTTAAGTCTATAAAAATAAAAATGTCTTTAATATATAGTATTATTCTAGCTGTAATAATATTTGCAGCTAATTATTTTTTATAAAAAATATTATTATTTTAAATAAATATTATAAGGATTATTTTATATGGGTTGTTTAGGTGTATTCTTTGCTTTAAGCGATAGAGATTTAAATAAATTATTAAAAACTTCAAGGTTTGAAAGACCTGATTTTATTTCTGAAGATTTAGAAGAAATTTATTTTGAAAAGCATACAAAATATATTTATGAGCTTGATAAATCTTGGGACGCTATGCATAGATGTCTTTCTAATGATGGGCTTTTAGTATTTGGCGATGATAATTATCCTTTTGGCTCTATCATAATGGGCGGAGATGTTTTATATGGAAACGGAGATGATGAGGAAGATTATATTATAACATTAAAAAAAGCAAATGTAGTTAAAGATATTGCCTCAAAAATAGAAACTATAACAAAAGAAAAGTTCAAAGAAAAATATTTTAAAATTGATGAAAAAGATTATGAATATCCTTTAAGCGATGAAGATTTTAAATATACTTGGGATTATTTTTATAGAAGTATAGAATTTTGGAAAAATGCTTCGGATTCAAACAGAGCCGTTATATTCACAGTAGATCAATAATAAATAAAGAATGATTAAACATTTCATTTTTATAATATTCATTTATTGTTTAAATGCCTATTCTATAATGTCTGATGATATTTATAAACTAAACGATTTAAAATATAATGGTTATGATATATACAGAGAAAAATCTCATATAAGCGGATTTCATAAAGATGAATACAATTATAATTTATTCTTAGAAGATGATAATTTCGATACTAATAAATTATTCGTTCAAACATTCGACAGAGATGCAAATATAGAATTAAAAATTAATGATTCAAAACAAAATCAAAAATATAATATAAAAATTTTAGAAATAAATATAATTAAGTTAGGAAAAATATTAAACACATATAATATAAATATATACCCTACCCTATTTAATTTAGAAATTACAGACGGATACAATAACTATAAATCTATAAAAGAAAATAAAACATTCATAATAAAAATACCAAAACAAATTATTGATAATATAAATGAAAGAAATATTAATTCATTTTTAAAAATGGATTTTTATTTAAATGGCAGTAAAAAAATAAAAAATTTTAAAGAAATAAATAACAATACAAAAACTTTTGATATAGAACTTTTCAGCAGATATCCATACTATTTTAATGTTTATAATATCAAAGTAATTTCTGAATAATATTATATTGCTAATATATACTGAAAATTTTTAAGTTTGTAAATTTTTTTTATTCAACTTTTTACCGCCGCACACCTGCCGAAGGCACGCACAGCGAGGTAGACTTCGTCGGTACGCTTCGCGAAAGTGCAAGTGTAAAATTAGTACTAAATAATACTAACTTTGTTTTATATATAATATAAATTATTAACTTTTGTATATTAATAAGTAATCAGCCGCACGTATAGTTGACTATCCATAATAATTTGCAGTACCGTGCGGAAAGCCCATATGGCTAATATTTGACAAAATGTAATTGTTTAGGTATATACTCATCTATATTATCTATTGTCAGGATCGAATCTCTGTAAAAGCCTTATAAGAAAATAAGCTGCCAAAAACATTATAGGACATAAAGCCCATTCTATGCCTTTTGGAAGTCCAGGAAAAACCTGTATAATAGAGCCTAATACAAAACCTGATATTATCAAATAAGATGATTTTACATAATGCTCCATCCAATATTCCAAAATTTTCGTAGTAAGCACAACTCCTAAAATAGAGCCTATAGCCAAAGGTGCTAAATATGGAATATATAAATCATGTACGGCATCAATAGTTTCCTGATAAATACCTAAAAGCAAAAACATGTATGACACACTTATACCAGGAAGTATCATAGCAATTGCCACAATCAATCCTGCCACTATAAGTATAAAATACATAAACATTTCACTTCTATCCCCTGTGCTGCTGAAAAATCCTTCTGGTATTATGGATATTAAATATACTATTCCTGCTCCCAAAAGAATATATATAATGCTTAAAAAATCGAATTTATAAGATTTGGTTTTATTATAAACTGTATTGAATCCGCCAAGTGCAGCCCCCATAAAAAAGAATGAAGAAACAGTATAATATTTTTCTATCAAATTTGATAACGGCTTTGAAATTATCACCATACCCAAAACAGAGCCTACACAGAAAAATATCAAAAATAAAAAATTAAGTTTGTTTTTTATAAAATAATTTTCATTTTTTGAAAATGTTAAAACACCGCTTAAAGAAGCAATTAATTTATCATATATGCCGAGTATCATAGCCATAGTGCCGCCGCTGAATCCCGGTACAAGCATTGAAGCTCCTATGATAAAACCTTTTATTATAGTGTAAATATAATTGCCTAAAATTTTCATAATTTTCAATAAACCTCTTAATAAGAAACTCAAAAAATCATCAATTATTAGAAAAATGATGATATATTATATAAGAATTTTAAGCAAGTATTTTTTACAATTATTTTACTATTTTTTTACAAAGCTATTTATGATAATTATTTTTAAATAGTTTTTATAAAAAATCCATTTTATAATTTATTATCTTTTAATAATGTATATAAATTAATCATATTATTTTTAGCATTTTCAATTTCTTTTTCTAAATTATCTAAGTTTAATGTATAATCAATATACCATTTGCTATCAATATATTCTTCAGGTTTTGATAAACAACCATCTTTATCAATATTTTTTAAACATGCTAATATATTATCTTCTATATTTCTTAATAGTTCTATTTTATTTTTATCATTAAACCTAATTCCATAGTATAATATAAAATTACTACCATCACTTCCAATTTCAAAAACTACTCTAAAAAATTTAGTTTCCAATGATACAGCTTCAATATATAGTTCATCAGATTTATATATTTCCTTTTTTACTTTTTCTTTATTATATTCTATTTTATTATTTTTTTTATTTCACTATCATTTATTAATTTTAATATATAGTACTCTATATTATTTTCAAAATAATTATAAAATATATCTGCAACTGCTTCAATTGCAGATTTTAGAAGTTTGGTATAATTAATTACTTCAGGATATTCTTTAAATTTATTTGGATATTTATTATTGAAATACTTTTTTATTTCCTCTTTCATAATATCTCCTTCCAATGAATTAGTAATTATTTGTTCTGTTTCTATTATTTGAATAATAGCTGAATATAGAGAATCATTATTTTTTACTTCTTCTTTTTCTTTAATACTTTCAAGCCAATCTATTATTGTTTTATGTGAAAGTAATATTAACTTTTCTTTATTATAAAAATTATTCTTAGGTTCATCACCATTACGAGTTAAATATATAAGATAAGTATTAGTTCTATTGGGTATGGCATTATAATATTTCTGAAGCTGATTTTCACTATCTCTAGTATTTATTTTATTTTCTATAATGATATTATAGTTATCTGATGTTAATAATATATCTATTTTACCCTTTTCTTCTTTATTAATAACAACTTCTTTTTCTATATTAATAGTTATATATTCATTATAAAAATCTATTTCTTTAAAACTATCAATATTACAATTATTTTTTATATATTCCAATAAACTATTTATAAACTTATAATCTTTTTCAAATATGCAGTCTAAAAAACTACCTAATAGTTTAGTATTTGATGTTTCTTTATGTGCACCTACAATAGAATCCACTATATTAAATCTTGTAGGTAATTTTGCTATTTCTTCTTCAATATATGATTTTAAATTAAATATATCAGTTAAAATATTTTTAGCTTCAGTTTTATTCATATTTATCAATATCCATTATTTTTATTAACTTTATTTGCTTTTTCTAATAAATCTGTAGGATTATCAAAAGGAGGTATTGCAAAACTAAATATCGTCTTATTGTTTTTATTAGATATTGCTAAATCTCCAAATTTAATAATATCCATTCCAATAAGCATATCACATCCGCCAATATCACAAACACCAGCCCTAACATTTTTTATATTAACTTTATTTGATAATGATATATCTATTAATACTATATCAACTGTATGAATTCCGCTATTAACACCTCTAACCTTACAACTATCAATAGGCTTTAAATTTAGTTCTTGATATACTTTATGAGTAATAGCTGTATTAGTTGCTCCTGTATCCCATATAGCATCATATTCTTTTTCTACTCCGAATTTATTTTTGATTAATACTTTTGTTTTTAATTCTACAGGTATATGATTATATTCTACTCTAAATGCAAAATGGTATTGCTCATTTTTATTAAAAATTGACACGGGAATAGAATCTCCAATTAGTATCTTCATCATTACTAGATACTATTTTTACAGCAAAAGTACCTAGCTCCATAGTTTTTATTGATTCATTAATAGCTTCTTCATCGCTATTATATATGCCTTTTAATTCATTACCTTTTATTACTATATGTTTGCCTAGATACTTTTCTCTAAATTCCTTTATATGTTCTTCATAAAATTTATTTTCTACTTCAAACATATTTCCCCCATATAATAAGTGATTGATTACTCCTCCCCTATACTCATAGGCATAATGATATAATAATAATCTTCTCTTTCTATTTCTTTTACCATAGTAGGGCTAGAGTCTTTATTAACCATGAAAGTAACTATTTCAGAATCTATTTGTTTTATAACATCTTGAATATAAGTATAATTATAAGCAACTGAATGTTCTTCGCCTGAATATTTTATATCTATCTCTTCTAAAGATTCTCCCATCTCTTGGTTTATACCTTTTACTTTTAGAGATTCCTCAGAAACTGTTAATATCATTCTCTTTGAACGAACATCATTAATCATAGGAACGATACGTCTTATAGCATCAAGCAAATCATTTTTATTTACTCTAAAGCTGTATGCAAACTCTTTTGGTATAACCTGTCTAAAATTAGGATATTTTCCTTCTATAAGGCTTGATACGAAATCATATTTACCAACTTGGAAATAAACCTGCTGTCCGTCTACACCCATTTTTACCTGCTCAACTTCATCATAATTTGCAGTTACAAGTATTTCATTTAAAACTTTAGGCTCTATTATTATAGAGAAAGAACCATTTTCTACACCTTCAAATTCTCTTTCAATTACAGCCATTCTTCTTCCGTCAGTAGCAACAGCAAGAAATTTAGAATCAGTTTTCTCAAAGCATATACCTCTTAAAGCAGGCTTGAAAGGCTCTTTAGCTATTGATGATATAGTCTTATTAATCATAGTAACTAATTCTTTTGTAGGAAGCATAATATAACTAATATCTCCGTCGCTTTCAGGATAAGCAGGGAAATCATCTGTTTTCATACCTATGATTAAGTGTTTAGTTTTTCCGTTTTCAGATTCTATGTTTATTTTTTCATTTTCTTCAACATTTATAGTAATAAGTCCGTCAGGCATCTCTTTTAATATAGAACTTATTTTTTTAGCATATACAGCCACTGCTCCTTCGCCTTCACAGTCATCAAGTATTATTCTGCTTCTAGCCCAAACAGAGCCGTCAGTAGCAGTTAATGTAAGCATATTTCCTGAAAGATGAAAAAGTACATTGCTTTCTATATTATAAATTACTTTACCTTCAACAACATTTTCAGTAACTCCGATGGATTTTACTATATCTTTTTTTAAACATCTAAATCTCATTGCTTCCTCTTTTTTATTATTTTTTATTTATTTATATTTTACTAATTTCTAAAAACTATAATATTGATTACTAATTCTAACATTAAAAAATATTTTTTACAATATATTTTAATTACTATAAATTTGATAAATATTTATATATCTCTTCATACCCCTCATACTGTGCTATATCTATAGGAGTAAGCGAATAATTATCTTTTATATAATCCTTTGCCCCAAGCTCTGTTAAAGCAACAACAGCATCATATTTATTATAAAAAACAGCCCAATGCAAAGCCGTTCTTCCATCATCATCTGTTTCATTTAATAAATTCCCATATTCAGCAATATCCTTTATTATTTCAGTATCTCCATTGAATACAGCATACATTAAAAGAGTCTTACTATCTGTATCTCTTATTCTATAATCTATATTTTTTCTATTATCTCTTATAAGTCTCTTTATATCATTAATATTAAGCTGATTATTTTCATTAAGTAATGCTTTCATAACTATTGTACGGCCTGAAGAATCTACATCATTTATATTCGATATTAAATTGATTTTTTTATTATAATAATTATATATAAATACAGCAAATAAAATAAATACGGCGAATAAGATAATAAAGATATTATTCTTATTATTGTTTTCTCTAGTAGAAATTTTTTTAGTATTTTTATTTTTATTATTTTTTTTATTATTTTTATTAGACTTTTTCATAAATTTGCCCTGATATTAATTAATAAACAGTAATTTATATACACTTGTAATAAATAAAATGCATTATTATTATATATAATAATACGAAATTTACTTGAAAAAATTAATATTTATCCTATACTTAATATAGTAGTATTCTAAATAGTAATAATTTTAAGGAGATATATAAAATGGAACTATTAGCACATATTCTAGCAACTGAAAACAATGAAGAATTCATTAAAAAACTTCTAACAGAACTATTTACAAAAGACGAACAAGACATGATACAGCAAAGATTAAGGATAGTTACCTTATTGAGGAAAAAGATGCCACAATATGAAATTGCCAAACATCTAAATGCAAGCCTTTGTTCCATAACAAGAGGTGCGAAGGAATTAAAGAAGGAAGACAGTGCTTTAGCATTAATAGTAGACAAATATCTTATAAACGATAAAAACTTTCAAGAATCATTAAATAAATCAAAATAATAATATACTAATCTCATCAACATAATCAAAATAGGACTTTTTTATAGATA
Source organism: Brachyspira hyodysenteriae ATCC 27164 (assembly GCF_001676785.2). Classification (NCBI taxonomy): domain Bacteria; kingdom Pseudomonadati; phylum Spirochaetota; class Spirochaetia; order Brachyspirales; family Brachyspiraceae; genus Brachyspira; species Brachyspira hyodysenteriae. The sequence continues at coordinate 2,422,435 of NZ_CP015910.2, forward strand.
AATAATTATTAGATATATCAAAATATTTATTGTTATTATTTATAATGTTATAATACTTATCATAAAATACTTCATTAAAGTAATTATTGTATTTATCAATATTTATTCCTTTTACTGTTCTTAGTGAAAGGAATATAAATTCTTTTTTTCTAATATCTATATCTAAATATTCATTTTCATATATAGGAAGTTTATTTTTATCAATAAAATCAAAATAATCTCTAATCATTTTTACATTACTGTATCTATTATCATTATAACATCCTACAGCAGATACTCCTATTCCAATATAATCTTTCAAAAGCCAATAATTACTGTTATGAATAGAATTATAGTTAGGCAAAGAATAATTTGAAACTTCATACCTTTTAAAACCAAGCCCTTCCAATGTATCAGAGGCTTTTTTATAATAGATAATAGATTCTTCTTCACTAGGCAAAATATCTTTCCATTTTTTCTGTAATGATTCTGTTAATTCTAAATAATAAAGAGAGAAATGCTTGAGTTTAGGAAGCAAATCATAAGAAAATAATATATCATCTACTATTTGATTTTCACTATTTAAAGGAAGTCCGCATATAAAATCAAGAGATATATTTTCTAAAGATGATTTATTTATTAATTTGAGTGCTTTTATAATATCTTTCTTGTCAATATGTCTGTTTATAACGTATAAACTTTTTTCATTGAATGTCTGTATGCCTAAAGAAAGCCTTATATTTGGTATATTCTCTAAGAATTTAATATATTCATTATTTATATCATTTATATTTGATTCAATGGTTATTTCTTTTATAAAATTTGTATTTAAATCTTTATTATGAATATGTACAATATTTAATATATTATCTAATAAATATTTTAATAAATCAGCACCCAATACAGAAGGAGTACCTCCTCCTAAATATATTGTTTCTATTTCTGATTTATAGTCTGATATTCTTAATTTTAATTCTAATATTAATGCTTCTATATACCTTTTATATATTTCTATTTTATTCATATTAACAATAGAATAAAAATTGCAGTAACTGCATTTATATGTACAAAAGGGTATATGTATATAAAGCCCTGACATAATAATTAGAAATTTTGTGATTGCAAATAATTATAAAGATTAATTATAATGCTGCCTATTTCTTTATAATCATCATTTTTTCCTATTAGAAAATAATAAACATATAAATAATCATCAGGTTCAGGATCATTCTTTCCTTCTCTAAGTTCATACTTTCCAAATATTTTTCTTATTTCATCTTTCATTTTTAATTCATTTAATTTATTTATAATATTACCGCTATTTGAAAATATGCTAAGGTAGCATGTTTTTTTGCTTATAAATAATTTAATTGTAAGATTATTATTTATATTTATAATAATAGGTGTTGAATTTGCATCTTTGTTATTTATAATATTTCCTTTAAATATTTCCTCATCTAAATATCTGCAGTTTTCATTTTGCAAGCCATTATCTTTTAAATATTTGATAGTCTTATTAATAATTTCTATTTGTTCTTTTATAGGAGTTAATTCCAATTTTCTTGATTTAATCAAATAAGCAGCATCTGAAAACAATTTAGAGCATTCTTCAATATCATCTATATTATTAAATGATTCATAAATACCATTTTCATTAAAGAATTTTTCTATTACAGCATTTTTTTCCATATTATTCTCCTCTATTTTATTATTGCTTATACTTTTTTCATTGTCTCTCATTTGAATTAATGCAGAATAAAGAGATATATATTTTTCATATTTTTTTAAAAAATCATACTTATTTAAAATATTATCATCTATAAAAGCGGAAATATCATTATGAGATAAATAACAAATTCTATTATTTTTTTCTAATTCAGATGTTAATTTTTCGCTTAATGAATATGATTCTTTACCATATTTAGTTAAAAATACAATAAATAATTTATTTTCATTTACATATTTTTTTTCAAGTCTGTCATTATAATAATCTTCTAATTGATATTCTAATTCATTTGCATTAATCTTATTTTCCAAAATAATTTCAAAATCATTATTATATATTAGTAAATCAATTCTTCTTCCATTTTTTGTCATTATTTCTGTATCAACATTAATATCATTATTTATACTAATATCATTATGTTTTAATGTATCTTTAATAATGTAATTAGAAAAATCTTTTGCTAAATTAATTTCTATATCATTAAAAATAAAATCAATTTTTAGCATCTCTGCTAATAATTTACTATTATAAACTTCATTGTTAGACCATGGCTCTATAACATTAAATTTAGGTATTCTTTTTTTTCTTTCTTCTTTAAAGTTATTGATTATATTATTTTTTTCTTTTAAAAAAAGATTAAATATATTTAAGAGTTCTGTATTTTCCAAGATAACCTCCGCAAAAACTTTTAATTATAAAGAAAAATTATAATAGATTAATTTATCGGATTTTTATAAAAAAATTCTATTTTAAGAAGTCTTTTAATGAACTGTATTTTTGAGAATGCATCTTTCTTAATGCTTTTTTTTCTATCTGTCTTATACGCTCTTTAGTGAAAGAGAACATCTCCCCTACTTCTTTAAGAGTCTTTCTTTCCTGATCTATTCCATATCTTGCATTAATGATTTGCTTTTCTATATCTGATAAACTTTCGATGGCTGTTTTTAATTCTTCCATAAGTTCTTTATTTATAGCAGTTTCTTCAACATTTTTGGAAGTTTTATCTTCTATCGTATCTATAAGCCTATCTTTCATACCATCATAATTATATTCGCCCTCAAGAGAAATATGTTCTGTACTCATAGACATAATATGAAGTATATCATTAGGGTCTTTATTTAAAATGGTTGCAAGTTCATTAACATCAGGAGTATATCCGCTTTTATAATAGTATTGATGCACGGCTCTTTCTAAATCTACAAAATCCATAGCTTTATTTAAAGGAAGTCTTATAAGTCTTGATTTTTCATTTATAGCCCTAAGAATGCTCTGCCTTATCCAATATACAGCATAGGATATAAAGTGATAGCCTTTATCCGGATCAAATCTGTCAGCTGCTATTATAAGGCCTAAATTTCCCTCACTTATTAAATCTTCTAATAAAAGTCCGCTGTTTTTATACTGTTTTGCTATTGTGATAACAAATCTCAAATTACTTCTAATTAGTTTGGATCTAGCTTCTGCATCCCCTTCTTTTAATCTCTTAGTGAGCTCTATTTCTTCTTCTCTAGTTAAAAGCTTTTCTTTTTTAGCATCTGCAAAATATAATGATATATTGTTCTGTTCTTCCGTATTAGTTCTTAACCTGCTTTCTGACATATTTCTCATACTCTTAAATTAGTTATTAATTATATCATTTTTAATCATTAAATCAAATTATAAATATCTATTTGCAAGATCATGTACAACGGAATGATTGAAAGAATGCGAAGACTTATTAGCGACAACTTTGCCTCTTATAGGTCTGGCTAATATATATAAATCTCCAATTATATCCAAAATTTTATGCCTTACAAACTCATTATCAAAATGTAATTTAGTATTTATTACTTTTCCATCGCAAAGAAGTATATGGCTTCCTATCATACCGCTTCCAGCCATACCCATTTTTTGGGCATAATCAATATTATCTATAGTATTAAATGATCTGGCTCTTCCTACCTCTTCTGTAAACTGATCAAAATTATTAAAATTATATGTATATTCCTGTACGCCTATACTTCCTGAAAAATCTATACGAAGACTTACCTCAAGTCCGTCATAAGGAGAAAGTATTATGTAAGTTTCATTATCATTAACATTTCCATAAGTTAAAGTCTGATCTATTACTATAGGCTCTATATAATCATCCTGCTCTACAAAACCAGCTTCTTTTAAAGCATCGCAGAATACCAAAGCTGAACCATCAACATTAGGTACTTCTCCATCACATTTTACTATTAAATTAGTAATACCCATCATATGAAGTGCTGCTAAAAAATGCTCTGTAGTTTTTATATATCTATTGCCTGATATTAATGCTGTAGAGTTTACTGCACCTGATTTATCTTTAGAAAGTATATTATTATGAGATAATTTTATATGAGTATTTGTATTAATATCTATAAATACTATACCTGTATTAACTTCTGCCGGAAGCAAAGTCAATGCAGTTTTTCTTCCTTCCATTAAAGCAAAGCCGCTTACTACTATACTTTTAGCTATTGTTCTCTGTTTAACTTTATAGCCTGTATTATGATGATGATGTGATTCACTTTCTTTATTTTCTACTAATTCTACTTTATCCGCATCTTCTTTGAATACATCTTCACAGCTTGAAAGAAGTTTTGATATACTAATAGGCTTCTCTAAAAAGTCATAAGCTCCCATTTTAGTAGCTCTTACAGCTGTTTCAACACCAGCATGTCCGCTCATCATTATTACAACAGTATTAGGATGTTTTTCTTTTATATTAGCAAGTATATCAAGCCCATCAACATCCGGAAGCCATACATCTAAAAATACTAAATTTACATTTTTACTATTAAGTATATCTTCAGCTTCTTTATAATTTTTTGCTATATCTACTCCATAGCCTTCATCTTCTAAAATATTCTGACAGGTAGTCAGTATATCTTCTTCATCATCTATTATTAATATATTTTGTTTAGTTGTTACTGTCTGCATATTAAAATCTTCCAATTTATAAATATAGTATATTAATGATATAAAATCAATATCTTATTATAGATTATCGTAAAATAATAATTATTTTCTTTAAATATTCTGATTCTTTATTAATATAACCTTACAAATAAACAAATAGTTAACAAAATTGCAAATTAATATGCAAAAAATATTGTTTTTTTTATACTATAAATGTACAATATAGGACATTAATAATTATTATTTTAAGGAATATTAAAGTGAAAGATTTGCTTATTGAAATATTAGTAGAAGAAATACCTGCAGATTTTGCATATCCTGCCAGCGTAAGTTTTAAAAAAATAATAGAAAATACTTTAAAAAATAATGGTATTAATTTTAGTACTGTTAACTCATACACTACACCAAGAAGATTAGCAGTTTTAGCAGAAAATATAGAAGAAAAATCAAAAGATGAAGTTATAGAATTCAGAGGTCCTTTATTTGAAAGTGCTTTTAAAGACGGTGCTCCTACAAAAGCTGGAGAAGGATTTTTAAAATCTCATAATATAGATGCAAATTCAATAAAAAATATAGATGAAAATGAATCATTTGATAAACCATATATAAAAGAAGTAAATGGAAAAAAATATATATTTGTAAAAAAAGAAAAAAAAGGCATAGAAACTAAAAAACTATTTGAAGAAAAACTAGAAAGTATTGTTTCAAGCATAGATTTCAAAAAGAAAATGAGATGGGGAAATAAAGATTTTGCTTTTGTACGCCCTATAAGAAATGTACTTGCCTTATTTGGAAATGAAATCATTAAAACATCTGTTGCAGGAATAGAAACTAATAATAAAGTAACAGGACACAGACTTCTTTCACCTGAATTTAAAGAAATTAATAATCCTAAAGACTATGAAAAAACATTAGCTGAAAAGCATGTTGTAGTATCAAGAGAAAAAAGATTAGAAAATATTATAAATCAATTAGAAAATATTGAAAAAGAACATGGATATGAGGCTGTTTCAAAGAAAAAAGTATCTGAAATAGTTGTGGATTTGGTAGAAGAGCCTTACTTACTCACTGCTGAATTCGATTCTAAATTCTTAGAAGTACCTAAAGAAGTTTTAACAAGCGAAATGATTGAACATCAAAAATACTTCCCATTATGTAAAAAAGACGGTACTTTAACTAATTTATTTGTAATAACAGCAAATCAGCCTAAAACTCCTCAAATAATAGCAGGAAATATAAGAGTTTTAACTGCAAGACTTTCAGACGGAAGATTCTTATACCAAGAAGATATAAGAAAAGGCATGGACGAGATGAATGAAAGACTTGAAATGCTTATGTTTAGAAAAGAGCTTGGAAGCGTTGCTGATAAAGTAAAAAGACTCGAGAAAAACTCAGAACTTTTAATAAAGCTTTTAGGCTATGAAAAAGATAAAGAAAATATACTAAAAGCTATTAAATATATGAAATCAGATTTAGTAAGTAATATGGTATATAATTTTCCAGAGCTTCAAGGTATAATGGGAGGATATTTTGCTAAATCTATGAATCTTAATGATGATGTTGCTTTAGCTATTAATGAACAATATAGACCTTTATTCGCTGCTGATGAAATACCTTCTAATGATACAGGTAAGGCTATAGCTATACTTGATAAAATGGATAATATAGCAGCAGGTTTCTATGTTGGAGATATACCAACAGGTTCTCAAGACCCTAATGCTCTAAGAAGACAGGCTTTAGGTATTATTAATATACTTACAAAGTCTAAAAAGCATATTAATCTTAAAAAATTAATAGAAGATGCTATCAACTCTATGCCTAAAGATGCTAGAAATAATAAAAGCGAAGATTTAGTAAAAGATATATTCGAGTTCTTTAAATCCCGTTTTGAAAATGATATTGACTTTGCTAAAGATTCTGTTGCTGGAGTTCTTTCTACTGGTATAGATGATATGTATGATGCTTATTTAAAAATAGAAGCTATTGATGCATTTAGAAAGAAAAATGAAGAGCTATTCTCTAATCTTTTATTAGTATTTAAAAGAATTAAGAATATGATTAAATCAGCTAAAGATGTTAATTTAGATGAATCATTATTAAAAGAAGAAGCTGAAAAATCTCTATACAATACATATAAAGAAAAATTGAATGAAGTTAATAAGCTTATGGAAAATAGAGAATATGAAAAAACATTCGCTCTACTTGCAAGTTTATACGAACCATTGGATAAATTCTTCAAAGATATTATGGTAAATGTAGATGATGAGAAAATCAAAAATAATCGTATAGCTTTGCTTTCTTCAGTTGATAAAATCTTCAAGAATATGCTTGATTTCTCTAGTTTGGTAAAATAATAAATTAATAATATTTAATATTTATAAAAGCACTTTCATTTTAATATGAGGGTGCTTTTTTATTATAAAAACTTTTCAAACAGTAATACAAAATGTAAAAAACGTGTTACAAACGAAATATAACTATATTATATACTATGCTATTTATAGAATAATTTCACAAAAACACGAATTACATAATTGTAAAATTTATATAACTTTATATTATATAATTAATACAAAAAAAGGAGAAAAAATGAAAAAAATTATACCTATAGTATTATTTATATCTGTTTTAGTATTTTCATGTAATAAAACAGAAACAACATCAAATCAACAGGGAACATCAAACACTACTACATCCAGTGAAGCAGGAACTATGGACATAGATTTCCAAGCTGTATTTGGTGAAAAAGCTAATGATGATAATAATTTAATGCAAAACTCATATTTAAAAGTTTCAGGAAGTTACGGCAATATTGATGCTAAAGTAGATGCCACTACAGGAGCTTCAACACCAAAAGGAGCTACTAAATCTTGGGACTCATACAGATATGAGAATAATCAATATGCAAACAATAAAATAGAAAGAGGATTAGGTTTCTTTGTACTTTACGGAGTATCTCCTTCTAAAACTTATAATTTTGACGGTATGACAGGAACAGGAACATCTCAAAAAGTATTAAATGGAACTAACGGCCCTATAATCACAGGAACAGGCGTTACTAAAGATGAAACAGGAGTAATCACTATAAGATATGCTCATGCTGGAGGACCTACAGTTTATCCTTGGGTTTATGAATTAAAATCTGATACTAACGGAATATTTAAAATAGGATATGGTTCAGATAATAACAAAGTAAGTACTTCACAAATTTCTAATGATATGAACTTTGCAGATATTCAAATGGCTACAGATAAAGCAAAAGACGGAATACCTTATTGGCAGGGAGATTTACAAGGTACTTTTGAAAATGATACTTTAACTTTGAAAGGTACTTTAAAAGAAGTTAAATAAAAAAAATTAAATATGTTTTATAAGAGGCTTATAATAAAGCCTCTTTTTTTATAAAAAAAATAATTTAAAATTATTGCGGTATTGAATTAAAAAATCATATAGTCTAAAATGGTAATATATAATTTTTTAATAAAAAATATATAAAATATTTTTTTACAGTTAATTTTTATTTTATTATACTATTAGTTTGGAAAAATTTGATATCAGATTTTTACCAAATTATAAAGATTGGAGAAAAATCTATGATTCGATTATTACCTATCCTTCTTTTAGCCGTATTTTTTATCGGATGCGGTCAGCCATCTTACAATAATTCAGAAAATGATATAAAAGCAAAAAATGTTATAATTTTAATTGCTGATGGACAAAGCACTGATGTAATTACATATTCAAGATGGATTAATGGCGGAGAGTCATTAGCCATAGATGAAATGTTAAGCGGAGCAGTTAGAACTCATAATGCTGATTCTCCTATAGCTGATTCTGCACCTGCCGGTACAGCTTTAGCTACTGGATATAAATCATCTTATAAGCAGTTTATAGGTCTTCTTCCAGATGAGGCTATACTTCCTAATTCATCAATACCTACAGAAGCCAGAAGTCCTATAGCAAATGTATTAGAGGCAGCACAACTTCTTGATAAAGCTACAGGAGTTGTTGCTACTGCAGAAATTATGCATGCAACTCCTGCAGCATTTTCTGCTCATGATATCACTAGAAAAGACTATGATGATTTAAGCGAACAGCAAATATTTCAGGATATAGATGTTATACTTGGAGGCGGATATAAGTTTTTTACTAAAGAAGGAAGAAAAGACGGAAAGGATTTGATATCTGAAATTACTAATTTAGGTTATTCTATAATCAGAACTTCTGATGAATTAAATTCTTTCACAGGCGATAAAGTTGTAGGACTTTTTGCAGATGCAGATTTAGCATATGATATAGACAGAAATGAAACATCTCAGCCTTCATTGGCTCAAATGACTTCAAAGGCTATAGAAATACTTTCTAAAAATAAAAATGGATTCTTTTTAATGGTAGAAGCTTCAAAAGTAGATTGGGCTGCTCATGCCAATGATCCGGTAGGATTAGTATCCGATACTTTAGCTTATGATGCTGCTGTAAAAGCTGCATTGGATTTTGCCAAAAAAGATAATAATACTATGGTTATAGCTGTAACAGATCATGGAAACAGTGGTTTTTCTATGGGAAATTATGACACATCTTCAGATTATCAACAAGTACAATTAGCAAGCCTTATAGATCCTATAAAAAAAGCTTCACGTTCTGCTGAATATATAGCTAGAAAAATAGAAGCTGGCGAAGATATAAGAGAAACTATGTCTAAATATTATTCTATTAATGATATGACAGCGGCAGAAGTAAATTCTCTTACAGGAAAAACAGGTGAGGATTTACATTATGCTATAGGTCCAATATTAGCAAAAAGAGCATATTTAGGATTCACTTCTCATGGACATACTGGAGAAGATGTTCCTCTATATACTTATTTACCTAATAATAAAAGAATCACAGGTCTTATAGATAATACTGATATAGCTAAAAATATTGCTAAAGCTATGGGAATAAATTTAGATGAAGCTTCCAAAAAATTATTTATGAGTGAAGATGAAATAAAAAAAGCAGGTGCTGAGCTAACATCTGACGGTCAAATTCTTACTATACGTATGAAAGATAAAACTGCTCAAATGATGAAAAACAGAAATATAATTACTGTAGATGGAGAGAAAAAAACTTTAGCAGGAGTTGTGGTTTATAATGAGTCTAAATGGTATTTCCCTGCTGAGGTATTAGATATATTAAATAAGTAATTTTATTTTTTATATTTATAAGCGGAGCTATTTTTTGCAGCTTCGCTTTTTATTTTTAACAATTTTTATTAAAAGGCATTCTAGTATATACTAAAAATTTTTAAGTTTGTCAATTTTTTGTTGTTCTTTTTCCCGCCGCACATCACAGGCACTTCCTTCAGTCGCAAAAGAAGTGGGGTTGCCGTAGGCACGCACCGCGGAGGCAAAGCCCTGCAAATATTTTAAATTTAAAAAATTTATTTTTGACAAAATGTAGTTGTTTAGGTATATAATTAAATAAATTATATATTTAAATAATTTTAATTATTATAAATAAAAATTGTTAGTAAAATATCCCTGTTAAATAAACTTAACAGATGCTCGCAATTTTTATTTTAAATGCCAAATAATATATCTATAATCATTAATTATATATTTAAATGCTTCCATGCCTCATAAAAATGATGAACAGGGCCATGGCCTTTACCTACACTGTCAACTTTGGCAGCCTGTAATGCATTAAATAAATACTGTTTTCCTAATTTTGAAGCCTCAAGAGGTGTTTTACCATGTGCTATATAACTGCATATTGCGGCAGAAAGCGTACATCCTGTACCATGTGTATTTTTAGTATCTATTCTTAAAGCATCTAAAAACTCTTTGCTTTCTTTATTAATAAATAAATCCCTTGACAATTCACCTTCTAAATGTCCGCCTTTAAGCATAACATTTTTTGCACCCATATTGAGTATATCATTAGCGGCATCTATCATATCATCATCGGTTTTTATTTTTTTTGAAGTTAAATCCTCAGCTTCAGGTATATTCGGAGTTACAACAGTAGAAATAGGAAGTATATATTTTTTTAAACTGTCAACTGCCTCTTCAAGAAGAAGTCTGTCTCCGCTCTTTGCAACCATTACAGGATCAACTATTATAGGTATATTCTTAGCATTATTACTCAAAAAATCGGCAACTAATTTTATTATATCGCTATTAAAAAGCATTCCTATCTTTATAGCATCAGGTATAATATCATCAAATATGCATTCCAACTGTTCTTTTATAGCTTTTAATTCTATTTCATAACAGCTTCTTACACCTTGAGTATTCTGCACAGGTAATGCAGTAAGTACGCACATTCCATAACATCCCAAAGCAGAAAAAGTTTTCAAATCTGCCTGTATGCCGGCACCTCCGGAACCATCAAATCCGGCTATTGTTAAAGCCTTTACCATTATCAAAAACTCCTATAATTTATTATGAATTAAGATTATTTTAATTTTTCTATATATTTATCATATATAAATTTACATATTAATTTAGAATTAAATACTGATAAATCGACAAACTCTCCTATATACTCATTTCCTATTTTTTCAAGTATATTAATAGAAAAACTTATTTTATAAGAACTAATTGACATAGAAGCATTTTTTATAACATGCCCTACTTCTAAACTAGCTTCCTCAGGAGGCATAATAAATTTTAATCCTATAGGAGACATTTCTATTATCATACCATGAAGAATCTGCCTTACACCATCATGTCTAAATACCAATTTAAAATTATCTAAATTATTTATCACTATATGTTTTAATTTCTTAGGCTTAACTCCAGCCTTATCTATTAAAACATTAAATCTATTCAAAAAATCTTTTTCATTGAATGGCTTTAATAAAAATCCTGAAACCCCAATTCTCATCATCTTAGTGAAGAACTCTCTGCTAGGATCAGCAACATGAACTATAACATGAACACCATGATATCTGTCATCTAAATAAATCTTTTCAAGTATACTCTCCATTTCCGTATCATTTTCCTCAACCTCTATAATAGCAATAGAAAAAGGAAGTTTACCAAACATACTTAAAATGTTGTTTTTATCCTTCACAGCCACAACTTCATATCCTGCCGTAATAAGAATACTGATAAAACTGTCCCTTATTTGTAAAGATGAATCATAAACTAATACTCTCATAATATATACCTGAAAATTAATTATATTGTTTTTACATTATATAATAGAAAAAATTAAAATCAATAATATATATAAACTTAATCATAAACTGTAATAGTAAATAATTTTTATAATGTAGTTATTAATATATTACATTTAGTATATTATACATTTAATAAAAATATATTATTATATTTCATTAACAAAAATATAGTAAAAAGTTGTTTTTTTTTATTTATTATATATAATAAAGAGATGAAAACATCTGGATATAATTTATTTCCGCCGCTTCTAGGGCATATAAAAAATTGGTATAGCCATATTGATAGGATTAAAAATATGGGTTTTGAATGGGTGTATATTAATCCTATAACATATCCCGGATTCAGCGGAAGTCTGTACGCTACAAAATATTATTATCAATATAACCCTGCTTTTTTCACTAGCTGTGAACAAGAAATTGCTGAAAAAGAGATTAAGGATTTCATTGCATATTGTAATAATAAAAATATAAAAGTAATGATAGATTTGGTTATTAATCATTCATCAAAGGACTGTAATTTGACTAATGAACATCTTGAATGGTATAAAACCAAAGATGGAGCTTTACAGTCTCCTGGAGCTTGGGATAATGGTAAGTGGATTGAATGGGGTGATTTAGCAATGTTCAATAATAAAAGAGATCCCAATGAAAAAGATGAAGAAGAAAATGCTGATAATCAAAATGACCAAAACAGCAATAAAGAAAATAATCAAAACATAAATAATAATGAAATATTAAATCCTATATGGTATTATTGGAATGATTTAATAAAACATAATATTGATTTAGGATTCAGCGGATTCAGATGCGATGCTGCTTATAAAGTGCCTAAAGAATTATGGAAATATTTGATAGATAATGCTAAACAGATAAATAATGAAGTTATATTCTTTGCAGAAAGTTTAGGCTGCTCTATGGAAGATACTAAAAAACTTATAGATGCCGGTTTTGACTATGTGGCAAGCAGTGCTAAATGGTGGGATTATGATGGAGAATGGTTTATAGAACAGTATGATCTTGCAAGAGAAAAATGCAAACAAATAGCTTTTCCAAGTAATCATGATACTAGAAGACTTATTGAAGAATATGATGGAAACATTTGGAGAGTAAAACAGACTTTCTTTTTTACAGCAATAGTATGCGATATGTGGATGATCACTTTGGGTGATGAGTTCGGATTCTTTAAAAGATGTAATGTTGTAGGCGGAAATGAAAAAGATTATGAAAATATAAATTATGATTTAGGCGAATATATAAAAGATATCACTAATTATATAAAAAATAATCCTATACTTGCTGAATGCGGAAAAATAGTTTCTATAGATATAGAAGAAAAAAAGAAACTAGATGAATTAAAAAAAGAAGCCGATACTCATAACGAGTATCATCAAAATAATGAATATTATGAAAAAGAAAAAATCTATAAGGAAAAAAAAGAAAAAGATCCTTTTAGAAAGTTTTATAAGTATAATTTAGATGGAAGTGATAAACTTTTAATTATAGTTAATATAACTTCCAAAACTCAACAATTAGACACAAAAGAATACGGTATAAAAAAAGATATATCATTTGAAAATAAAATAGAAAATATTACAGAAACTATAGATATATTGCCGTATCAGCTAAAAATATTCACTTTATAGGGAAAAAACGTATTGGTTATAAAATTATAGGAAGTTTATTTTATGGAAGAGAGAAAATCTATAGACAGTTTTTTTTCAGATTTATCTATGGGACTGCTTTTTGCTGAAAACACAAATGAAATAGACAGAGTAGTTGATTTATTCTTAGAAAAAACTTGTCAGTACTACGGTTTTGATTGCGGAGAAGTGTATTTTCCTAAAGGGGATTATCTTATACTTAGAGGAGTATACGGAATAGACAGATATTATGTATGTAAAGTTGATTTTCCAATATCTGCAAATCATTGTAAAGATGTATTGTATGAACAGAAAATTTTTATAGGAGACAATATTAATCATACGAATATGGAAGTATTTTCAAACTATTCATCAATGTTTGTGCTTCCTATATTTTTCTATGCCCATCCTATTGGAGTTGTACTCTTTAGAAACAGAGAAAATAAAACAGAATTCTACAATTCTATAGTTGATGAAATAAAAAATGTTATAGGACACTTTGCTGTATATGCTAATAATGTACTTCAGAGCGTAACATATAAAGAAAGAGATAAACAATTAAAATTGCTTAGAGAATTATATTTGAAATTAAGCGAAGTTGATGATTTTGAAAACAATTTAAATCAATTAGCAAATGATATTGCAAATATTTTCACAGCCAATAAAGCATTTATAAGGCTCAGAAGAGAAAATGGAGAATTATATACAAGATCTAGTTATGGTTTTCCTGACAATTTTGATTATTCAATATTTGAATATAATACATATATAAATGAATTTTGGGATAAAGGCATATTCTATATAAATAATGCAGCAAACAATAAATATTATGAAAGATTCAAAGGCATTATAAATAGATCTGTACTATTCAATAGAATACCTGTGAAAAATGATTGCATAGGCTATATAATGGTTATAGATAAAATACCAGATGCTGTAAATCCGCTTGGAGATTTTGATTTAAATGACCTTAATTTATTCAATCCGCTTTTAGCTAATATAGCGAGTAGAATTTCAGAGCATTACAATATAGTAGAATTAAGCAAGGCAAATGAAAAAAACACAAGGCATATGTCCCGTTTGAATACACTATATGATATAAGTAATATTTTATTAGAACGTTCAAAAACAGAAGACATATTATTTTTACTCTTAACAATTGCTACAATAGGAGATGTATTTGCTTTTAATAGAGCTTTTGCTTTTCTTTATGATAAAGAATTCAATGTATTTAGAGGAAGAATGTGTGTTGCTCCTACAAATGCTCAAGAAGCTGCTATGATATGGAATAATATGCAAAAGCTAGATAAATATGCCCTTAGAGAAAAATTAATGCTTTCCTTTGATAAAAGGAGTATGGAAGATTCTTGGGATTTAAATCAGAAGTTTTTAAACACTGTTATACCAAACAATGAAAATTGTAAATTGTTCTTCGATGTATTTAATAATAAAAACAGCATCAATATAACAAATACAAATACAGAAGAAGTAGAACAAATAAAACAATATACTGATATATTCGGATATTGTCCTTTTGCTATTATACCTATAATGAATGCTACAAATTGTATAGGTATGGTAGTTGTTGATAATTCTTACAATGGAAAACCAATACCGGAAGATGATTTGGATTATTTAAAAATGTTCGGAAGACAGGCCGCTGTTGCTTTGGAATATTCTTATCTTTATAATGAAATAGAAAAAAATAATAATGCATTAAAAGCTGCTGAAAAAAGTTTATTAGATTTAAAAAGCTTGGCTATAATAGGAGAAATGAGTTCTTCTATGGCTCATAATCTTAGGAATTTCATAGTACCTATTGCTGGATTTGCTAACAGGCTTGTAAAGGTAAGTAAAGAGGAAAATATCAAAAACTATGCTCAAATAATAGCTAATGAAGTTGAGAATTTAGAAAATTATTTGAGAAGAAATTTATCATTTGCTAAAAGTATTAATCTGGAAGTGGACAATATAAAAATAGACGATATGATTAAATACCTCACTATTTTAGCAAAAGAATATATTAAAAAAAGCGGCAAAAATATTAAATTCTATGCCATTAAAATCACTAAAGAAGATGTAGTAAAATGGGATTATGATAGAATGAATGAAGTTATATTCAATCTCATAATCAATGCTATAGATGCTATAAATGATGGCGATGAAGATTCAATTATAAGCGTAATATTTGATGATAATGCATACAGAGAATCAATAATAGATATTATAGTAGAAAACACTAATTCATATATAGAACCTGAATTAGCTGAAAAAGTATTTACTCCATTTTTTACTACAAAAAGTCATGGAGTTGGTATAGGACTAGCCATTTCCAAAAGAATAGTAGAAGCTCATGGCGGAAGTATGGTAATAAAAAGTGTTAATAGCCCATCAAAAATAACAACTTTTTTTGTTTCTATACCTGTTAATTTAAATAATTAAAAATCATTTTCCGATAATGAATTTTGGGGAGATGAAATATGGCTAAAATAAGCGAAGCAGCAAAAGCTGATTGTACTAGAATGCAAAATAAATATAAAAATTTGCTTGCAGGAATAGAATCAAAACTAGTAAAAGTAGAAAAAGATTTGCTTACTTTGGAAGATAGTTTTGAAATAGCTGCTAAAAAAATAGAGGCTGCTGTATTATATATTCAGGCATCTTCTTTTATAGCAACTACTTGTTATATAGCTATAGAATTTATAGATGTTCGTTCTGATAATCAGCTTAACGATGGAAGAAGATATATTAACAAAGCAATCATGCTTTTAGAAGAAGTATTCGGAAATCATACTGATGATTCTCTCTCTTTAAATGAAGAAATACATGAATATTTTAAAGGTAAATTATCCGATGAATGGAAATATAAATTTATTTGTTCATTCGGATATATTATAGATTATTTCAAATATTGCTATGGTGAAAACTCCAAATGGCTTCAAAATTTTATAGAAATAGAAGGCAGATTTGCTACAATATGCAAAAATATGATAGACTTCAAAAGCTATATTAAAGAATTAAGTCCTGAACTAGAGGGATATAGATTCAGAGTAAAAATGATGGATCTAGTAAAAAAATTATTAGCTTCTGCCGCTGAACAATATAGAACCAAATATGAACTTCAGGATAAAAGATTAGATGATATGAAAATGGCTTTGAATATCATAGCATCTCTAAGAAGAATACATGTCTATTTAAATGAAAATGAAGAATCCGAAGAGAAAAAGAAAATGTATGATCTTTGGAAAAAGAAAATGGACGCTGATATCAAAAAAATGAAATAAAATCATATCTTTACAATTTTTTACTTTTTAGTATAATAATAATACCTATGAAAATAAAAATTACTTTAATATTATCTCTTATATTTGTTGTTATTATATTAAAAATAGTAACATTTTCTAGAAACTTTGTAGAAAATTATTATTCCAGATTAGTTTATAAAAAAATAGCAGGTACAATAAATAGAATATCTTCGAATTTTAATTTTTCATTAGGAGAACTTCTGCTTTTCTTATTTATAATAGCAGTAATAGTATTTATTGTAATAGCTTTTAAAAAATCTTTATTCAATGCAAATATAAAATCATTAGCAGATAAAACAAGAACAGCTTTAAATTTTTTATATATATTAGTCTGCTCTATGATTGTAATATATATATTATTTCTTTTAGTATGGGGACTAAATTATCATAGAGTACCTTTAATAGAGAATTATCCTCCAAAGGAAATAAATAATGATGATATATATTTATTAGCTGATACTCTTGTAAAAAATATCAATAGTCTAAAAGATGAAATGAAGTATAAAGAAGTGAATACTAATTATCAAGCTTTAAATAGAATGATAGAATCTGAATATAATAAAGTATTTGAAGAATTTGAGTTTTTAAATATGCATTATTCAAAAACAAAACCAATAATGATATCAAAATTATTTTTACATCTTCAAATAACAGGTATATATTCCCCTTTTACTTCTGAGGCAAATGTAAATATACTAATTCCAAGCATATCAATACCTTTTACAATAGCCCATGAAATGGCTCATCAAATAGGAATAGCTTATGAAGATGAGGCTAATTTTATATCATATATAGCCTGCTCAAAACATACAGATCCATTTGTAAGATATTCAGGTAATTTTGAGGCACTTCTTTATGTATTAGGAGAATTAAAAAGAGATGAAAACTATGCACATTTAATGTCTAATTTAAATAGTGATACCAAAGAAGAAATAAAAAAATATTATGAGTTCTGGCAGCAGTATATGGGAAATCTTTCCAAAGTAAGTCAGAAAGTAAATGATACTTATCTTAAAGCAAATAGTCAGGATGATGGAATAAAAAGCTACTCAAGGGTTGTTAAGCTTTTAGTATTATACCATAATATTAACCCTTAATAAAATTTAAACTATTACGATAATAAAATTAACTATAAATTTATAACTATAATAGGATATATTACATGCGTTTAGATGAACCGCCTTATTTTTATCAATGCAAAAAATGCAAAAGAAGATTTACTGTAAGAAGAAAAAAATTTACTATAAATTTATTAATAATAAAACTTAATAAGCAGAAATGTCCTTACTGCAAAAGCTCAAGAACAAGAAATATTGATGATATCGTAAAAGCAATATAATATTTTTTATTGTTTATTTTTAAT
This sequence comes from Brachyspira hyodysenteriae ATCC 27164, assembly GCF_001676785.2. Taxonomy (NCBI): domain Bacteria; kingdom Pseudomonadati; phylum Spirochaetota; class Spirochaetia; order Brachyspirales; family Brachyspiraceae; genus Brachyspira; species Brachyspira hyodysenteriae. The sequence continues at coordinate 2,440,541 of NZ_CP015910.2, forward strand.
CTATATATCTTAATTTTTTTATATTTTTACTCTTAATATAATATTATATAAATAATTGCCTATTGAATTATTATAATATTTGATATATAAATCATTATAGGAGGAATTATTTTTATGAATGAAGAATTTAATAATAAAGAATTAAATAACAATGAAACACTAATCAATGATGATAACTCTTTTCCAAAAATTGAAATATATGTCAATAAAATAAAATTATCCATACTCATATTCGTATCTTTAATTTTTGTTTCAATGGGTATATTTATATTTATCAATAAAAAAGAGTTTAAAGAAGAAATTATAAGTATTTTTATATTAATATTTTTTAGCATATGTCTTTTAACTTTTATTTTTCAATGGTTCAAATCTCAAAAACCTTTAATTACATTAGATGAAAACGGCATAGCTTATTATGTTTTATTAAAAAATCAAAATATATTTATTAAATGGTCAGATATCAGAGAAATACTTTTTTCAAAAACATTTATATATATTTATTTGAAAGAAGAAATAACTTTACTTGAGAATAAAAAAAATAATGATGAACCTATTGTTATATATATATCAGAAATAAATATGAAAAGAAATACTTTAATATATCTCATAACATATTATTTTGAAAATAAAAAATCATGAAGGAGATATTTAATTATGAAAGAGGATAATAAATTATATTCAGATAGTAAATTTTCTATTAAAATTTATATCAATAATATAAGATTCTTTGCTGTAATGATGATAGGATTGATTGTTGCCATACTTTTAATAGATGTACTTTTTACAAAAAATCCTGATCAAGACATGAAAGCCGCAATCATATTTGTAGTGTCTTTTTTTATGTTTGGGGTGATTATACTTTCTATCATATTAATAAGAAGTGTAATTTTTAAAAAAGCAAGTTTCATATTAGATGATAAAGGAATATATTATAATAACTTACTTGTAAAAAGTTATATATATGTTCTTTGGAAAGAAATAAAAGATTTAGACATAATAGGAAGCTATCTATTTATATATTTGAAAGATCCTCAAACTTATTATTTTAGAAAATTCAATGGAAGAATTATATCCGAAGATCCGCTATATATATATTTGGGTGATTTGGATATAAGCAATAAATTTATAAATAGTATGTTCAAATTTTTTGATGACAATTATAGAAATATGGCTGATGATAATGATGAAGAGGATGACTATAAAAAATATTATAGAGACTATTATTGATAATATAAAAGGTGCATTAATAAAATGCACCTTTAAAAAATTCAATACTAAATTATTTAAAACTTCTATTTATATCAAGCTCTCTTAAAGTTCTAATCATCTGCATTTCCATCTCTATTCTAAAATTATCATTAACAGCACTATTTATAACATTATTATTAGGATTTCTTTGATATATTTGAGATTTAATAGTTGAATTATTTACTCTCATTTGATTTTCAAGCATTCTGTATCTAGGAGAATATCTGCCGTCTATATCTCTTAATTTTTGTCTATCCCAATAACTCATATAACCGCTTCCGAACTGGTAAAATCTTCCATTTCTGTAATAGCTTTTAGTATATCCAGGATTTGAATATCTTGGCTTTGATAAATCATTTTTATACGGATAAAGAGGTATAGCATTCTTTGCTGTAGATGGTATAAAAGGCCTAACATTCCCCACTCTAGGAGTCGGAGAATAACGATATTGTGAAAAAGCCAAGCTTGCAACAGTTAAAAATATTAAAAATATTTTCATATATACCCTCCTAATTATTTTATATGATTATTATATAACTATTATACAATAAAGCAATATCAAAAAATAATCCCCGCATAATAAATATCATGCGGGGTATAAAGTTGAGCGATTAAAAAAATTATTTATTTTGGTATACTTTGTCTATTTCTAAAAAACACTGACTTCTTAATTTTTGTAAGTCTGCTGAAGCTTTACTTCTAGCATCTATTGCAGCATTAACTGCATTTTGATCTGGAGTTTCTTTTCTCATTTCAGCATTTATGTTTTGTGTTTGATTATATATTTCCATTCTTAAGCTATCCATTTGAGGGAAATATTTATCTTGTATGCTTCTTACTTGATCAATTTGTTCTTGAGTAAGTGCTGCACCATAATATCCGTAACCTCTTCCATATCCTCTTGCATAACCAGCACCATATCCACATGCACCTCTTCCATATCCTCTGCCGTAACCAGCGCCATATCCGCATCCTCTTCCGTAACCTCTGCCATAACCATCACCGTATCCGTATCCTCTTCCGTAACCTGCGCCATATCCTCTGCCGTATTGAGCGAATAATGATACTGAACCTAAAACCATAATTGCTATTGAAATTAATATTACAGCTTTTTTACTTATTTTGTTTTTCATAATGTTTTCTCCTTTTAATTAATATATTTTATTAAATTATTATGCTGATTAATTATAGTAATAACATCCGTTATTATTGCCTCTATTATAATTATTATTATAACCGCAATAATCTCCTCTATTTCTTCCATTTCCATAACCTCTGCCATTACCGTATCCTCTGCCATACTGACCGAATAAAGATACTGAAGCAAAAATCATTATTAATGCTGAAATAAAAATTATAATACCTTTTCTCATATTGTTTTCTCCTGTTTTTTATTTTTTATCATTTTGTTTTCTTATGCCTTATTAGACGACGATAAAAATAAAAAGTTCCCGAAAAAATATAATTTTATTAAAAAAAACGATTTTTTTTATATACTAAGGGCATGTATATGTAATTTACTTGATTTTTTTATATAATTTCTTTATTAATCCTATTTTGCCAAAGCATATATAATAGAATAATGCCAATATTAATACTATAGGAATGGCAACTGCAATAAATCCTATTAAAAAGAATATTATACTTGAGAAAAATTCTTTCAAAAATGAAATCAAATTCAAATATTTATTATATATATTTGTATTACTTTTTATTGCTTCAGGATTTGATATATTTAAAGTTACTCTTGAATAATCAACAGATGACTGCAAATTCTTTAAATTTCCTTTCATACTTTCTATTTCATATGTTAAAGTATTGATTCTGTCTTCTACTTTTAGTATTTCATCAATATTTTTAGCTTCTCTTAAATAATTTCTTAATTTTTCTAAAAGCACTTCCCTATTTTTTATTCTATTTTCTGTATCATAATAAGTCTCTGTAACGTCCTGAGTATTTATATTTTTATTTTCAACTTTTTCATTTTGTTCTATAAAATCTATAAAAGTATAAAGATTTTCTTTAGGTATTCTTATAGTAAGATAATATCTATTTTTAGAAGATTCAACATTATCAAAATATCCATTATATTCTTTTAATTTTTTCTCTATTGATTTATAGCTTTTTTCTACATCTTTTGAATTTACTCTTATATCAACAGATACTATCAATTTTCTTTCTACAGTTTCAGAAGTTGAAGCAGCATAGTCCGATACAGTACTTTCTTCATCCATTCTAGCCTGAGGTACTGGAGGAGGTGCAGGTACTGCTGATGTTGTGGCTAAAAAATTAACATTTTGCTGAGAAGAACCGCCATTGCCACATGATAATAATAATAAAAATATAGATATTATAAATATAAATTTTTTCATACAATTACCCCCAAAAAATCATTAATATAAATGATATTATAACAAATTATTTTTTCAAGCTGTATTTGTATAAAAAGTATATTATTTATAATGTATTTTATATGGTTTTTATAGATAATTAAGATTTAATTCTAATAACTATATTATAATCTTCTATAGTACTTTCATCAAACTTTAAATTATTATGAACAAATATATTTAACTGCAAGCTCTATAAAACTCATTTAGAAAATTATTGATTATATTTGAAGTATATCTATAGAGAGAAAGATTAAATTTTTATTTTGCTAATTTTTTTGTCTATTAAATATTATTATAAATAACAATAATAATATTATGAAATATTAAAGAATTTTATACTTTCTTCTAAAAATTTAGCCTTATCAAATAATCTCTTAGACAATTCACTTGATTCCTCAGCCAAAGCAGCATTCTGAGTAGTAGCACTTTCTATACTGTTTATGGCAATACTTATTTGAGAAACTCCTGCCTGTTGTTCTAATGATGTGGAAGTTATACTTTGCATTAATTCAGAAGTACCGGACACTTTTTCCTGCAATTGAACAAATATTTCCTGAGATTCTCTTGCAGTATTTGTAGCAGTATCTATCTTTTCAGCTGTATTATCAACAAGAGATGTAATATCTTTAACAGATGACTGAGTAGTTTGAGCCAAATTTCTAACTTCGCTTGCTACAACAGCAAAACCTTTACCTTGAGTACCAGCACGTGCCGCCTCTACAGAAGCATTAAGAGCAAGTATATTAGTTTGGAATGCTATATCTTCAATAATCTTTGTAATATCTTTAATCTTATCACTAGCTTGATGTACTTCTTCTATATTAGAAACTGTTTGTGCTATTATATTAGCAGCTCCTTCAATATTTTCCATAGATTGAGACATCATATTTTTACCTGATACAGAATTATCAGCAGATGCTTTAATAGTAGAAACTATTTCCTCCAAACTTGAAGCTGTTTCTTCAAGACTAGATGCCTGAGAATCAGTTCGGCTAGAAAGCTCAACACTGCTTTCCATCATTCTTTGAGAAGCTAAAACTATTTCATTTGAAGCATCATTAACATTGCTTACAACCTCAGCTAATTTCTGACTCATAACATTAAATGCCTTTTCTAATTCACCAAATTCATCTTTTCTATAATTAGTAGAAGATTTTAGTTCGATATTTCCTTCAGATATTCTATTCGCCTTTTTCATTAAAACACTTAAAGGACTCATAGTTTTTGTAATATATGAAACGGAAAATAAATTAACGAATATTACAGATAATATACAAACTATAATTGCTATTCTAATCATACTTATATTTTCAGCATATATAATATTGTCATCAGCAGCCATAGATAATATCCAAGGCATAGTTTTCATTTTTGCATAAACTGCTGTTCTTTTTTCACCACTAGTATCTGAAATATATATTAATGTACCACTATCTTTATTCTCCTTTATAACATTATCATAACTCTGATTTGCTGAAGTGTTTATCTGATTTCTAGTATCAAGAAGAATATTTCTTTGAGCGTCAATTGCAAATACCCTTCCTGTTTCTGGAAGCTGCAATTCACTCAATTTTGTTCCCAAAACATCCCAATTAAGAATCATATATACAGCACCAACCAGAACATTATTTGTTCTTACACCTGATATAATAGCTAAAGTCATATTATCGCTTATAGTAGATTTCAATACTTTTGTATCATAAGCAAAATCATAATTATTTTTTACAAAATTATCCCAAATACCAGGTCTTAAATCTTTTATATTAATTCCTAAATTTATATTTTTAGTATTTTGCAAAGTAATACCATTTATATCAGTTACGCCAATATCCAAAGAATATTTATTTATGGCTTCAAACTGCTTTAATGTATCTATTAATACTGAAGCTTCTTCAGGCGTTTGAGTACCAGACAAATAATTAATAATAGAAGGTGTAATAGAATATGTTTTTATTAAAGTATTATTTTCTTCAAACCATGTATCTAACATAGCTTTATAACCTTCTATAGTATTATTATATCCTGCATAAGTGGATTTCGTTATACCTATGTAAGACTTATATGATAATATTATAATAGTTATGATTAAAAGTATTGTTGTGATTATACTTATAGTTAATGGCATCTTAAATCTTATAGAACTAGTCTTTTTCATAGCATTAGACCCTCTAAAATTTAATATTTATAAAAATAGTTTAACACTTATTAAAGAATTTATATACAAAATTTATCGTTTTTTTAGATAAAAAATTCAATTAACATACAAATTTATTTGCTTTTTAAATAGTATTTATATATTTTCATAATATTCTTCTATTTAATTAAGAATTTATTTAATAAGGCATTTACAATTAGCAAATACTATATTATTATATTTTCATGAAAAAAAAATTAAAAAAATTACTAAGCTTTATACCATTATTCATAATAATAATTTTAATATTATGGTATAAATCTCCAATTAACGGAATAAAATGCTATCCTGAAAGCGTATCAAAAATAGATATAGATTATAATGGGATACCTATAGCCGTAACAAATACTAATGATATAAATTTTATAATAAAAAGTTTAAATAGTATATCTCTAAATAAATCAATATTAAAGATAAATAAATCAAAAACAGGATATATACTAAATATACATTCAACTAATAAAAATATGATTAGCAGTTTAACTATATATTCATCGGAAACTGCCTCTATAGGTAATTTTTATTATACCGATAAAAATATAATGTTACCATATGAATATATAAAAAAGTTACATGCTAATGTAAATTAAATTGCAAATATATGTAAAAGTATGTCAAAAAAAGTATAACACTTTTTTTTAAAATTAGGTATAATTAATATAAATGTATTTAAACAAAATATTTTTTGAATCTGGAGAATATAAGTTATGAAAAAACTTCAAAGTTTAAGGGTAAAGATGCCTCTTATCATTATTTCTATGGTTACTTTCTTTATAGTAGCCTTAATAATTATAACAGAAATAAAAGCATCTGATGCCATAAAAAATGCAACGTATACAGGGTATAATAACACTGTTATGGGATATGCTTCTCTTATAGATACTTGGTTTGATGATCAATTGGCTATAGCAAGTATATATGGAACTTCAGAAGAATTAATAAGATTCTTACAATTAAGAACAGAAGATTTAAGAAATATAGCTTTAAACAATCTTAAAAAATTTAAATCATTAAATGAATATGCAATAAATATAGGTTTATCAGATTCATCTGGAAACATATTAATAGATTCAGATAATCCTGACTTAGTAAATCAAAATGTTTTTAATATACACCCAGATTTAAAAAATAAAGTGAACGGCAACTCTAAAGGAGTATTTGGAGAAAATATAACTCACTCTCTTACTACAGGAGGATGGTCATTAATTCTTTTAGAAAAAGTAACAGATAACAATAATCAGATCATTGGATATTTACATGTTATGCTTGACTGGTCTACTTTAAATAAAAATCATATAGAACCTCTTGTAATAGGTAAAACAGGAAGTATGTATGCCGTTGATAAAGATTCAATAATCAAAATACATAGCCAGACAGCAAATATCAACGAAACTGCCCCTCCTCAATTTAAAGATGCTTTCAATATAGGAAAAGGTATATTAAACTATGTATTCAATAATGAAAAAAGAGTTTCATCAGTTATCACATTAAAATCACAGCCTTGGATATTAGGTATATCTGTAACAGAAGCTGAAATATATGAAGCTAATAGAATGCTTATGATGATAATAATATCACTTATAGCTATAGTTATAATATCAGTATTCATATCAATGTTCATAATGTCTATAACTAAACCATTACATTTATTGGTTGGTGTTGCTAAAGAAATAGCTGAAGGAGATTTAAGAACTACAAAACAAAAAATCAAAAGAAAAGATGAACTTGGAGAATTATCAGATGCATTTGTTGCTATGAGAAAGAAATTAGTAGATACTATAATAACTGTTGAAGAATCTGCAAATAATATCACAATGGCTGCAAAAGAATTATCTGAACAAAATACTGATTTGGCCCATAGAACAGAAAGCCAGGCTGCAAGCATAGAACAAACATCCGCTTCTATGACTGAAATTTCATCAACAATAAGGGATTCTGCTGAACATTCTATAAATGGAAGTAAAATGATATTAGATTCCAAATCATCTGTAGAAAATGCCGGAAATATAATATCTGAAACAACTACAAATATAGAAGAAGTTCATGATGCAAGCAGTAAAATTAAAGATATTACAAAAATAATTGAAGATATAGCATTCCAAACTAATATACTTGCTCTTAATGCTTCAGTAGAGGCAGCACGTGCCGGAGAACAAGGTAAAGGATTCGCTGTTGTAGCTGCTGAAGTAAGAAACTTGGCGCAAACCACTCAAACTTCAGTAAAAAGCATCACAGATTTGATTGAAAATGTTTATGATAAAATAGATAAAGCTACAGGAACAGCTAGAGAATCACAAGAAATATTTATAGAAATACAAAATAAAATAGACGATGCTTCTAAAATTATGGAAGGAATAAGCAATAGTGCCATTGAACAGCAAAATGGAATAGATCAGGTAAAAATTGCAATAGCCGAAATGGATTCTACAACTCAGAAAAATGCTGCTTTAGTAGAAGAAGCAACTGCATCTGCTGAATTATTGTTCGCTCAGTCTAAGGAATTAATGGATGCTATACATTTATTCAAACTTCCTAATGGAACTAAATAAATAAATCATAAGATATAAAAAATACCCAATGCTTTTATTTAGGGCATGGGGTATTTTTATTTTAAATATATTTTAATTAAATATTATCAAAATAAAATATATATTGAAATAAATAATAACAATATATGTGTTATATGTATAATACTATATACTAAAATCCTAAATATTACAATAACTTTACTATTTTTTACTAATTTTTACATAAAAACATAATATAGTTTATTATTCAATCTCATTTGTATAGTTATATAACTAAATAAATTAAAATTATGAGGTTAATATTTTATGAACAAACTCAAAAGCTTGAAAGTGAAAATACCCCTAACAATCATTTCTGTAGTAGTAGTATTTATAGTAGCATTGATAGTAATAACCGATATAAAAGCTTCAGAAAGTCTTAAAAAACAGCATTAGAGGGATATAACAATATTGTATTTGGATATGCTTCTTTAATAGATACTTGGTTTGACGAACAATTAATTATAGCAGAAACTTACGGATCAAATAAAGAATTAATAGATTATTTAAAAAATGGTACTGAAGCAGAAAAAGAAGCAGCTTATAATAGACTAAAAAAAATACAATCAATAAATAAATATGCTCTTAATATAGGATTAACTGATATTGAAGGTAATATAGTATTAGATTCAACTGATGTGAATAATATTAGTAAAAGCATATTTGATTTCAATACTGATTTAAAAAATAAATTAAATTCTGAAAATAATGCTGTATTCTCAGAGGAAATAACAAAATCTCCTATAACAGATAATTGGTCTTTAACTTTAATTGAAAAAGTATTTGATAATGATAATCAATTAATAGGAAATCTTTATATTATTTTCGACTGGGCTAAATTTAATATACAGCATGTAGAACCTTTAGTTGTTGGAAAAACTGGTAATATGTTTATGATAGATAATAATTTAATTTGTAAGATACATAGCAAAACCCAATATATAAATATTTCAGCACCTTCTGAATTAAAAGGAGGATTCGAGTTAGGAAAAGGAATTTTTAATTATGTATGGGAAAATGAAAAAAGAGTATCATCTGTAACTACATTGAAAACTTTACCTTGGGTGCTTGGAATATCTGTAACTGAAAAAGAAATTTATGAACAAAATAAAATACTCCGCATTATAATAATTGTAATATCATCTATAGCTATATTAATATTATCAGCATTCATATTCTTATTTATAAAATCAATAACAAAACCATTAGATATATTGGTTAATGCAGCAAAAGATATAGCAGATGGAGATTTAAGAAACACAAAAGAAGCTATAAACCGTGAAGATGAATTAGGAGAATTATCAAATGCATTTACATATATGAGAAATAAACTAGTTAATACTATAAAAGAAGTGGAATTTTCAGCAAACAACATAAGTACAGTTGCTAAAGGTTTATCTGAACAAAATAATAATTTATCCAATAGAACAGAAAGCCAAGCAGCAAGTATAGAAGAAACTTCAGCTTCTATGAATGAAATAACATCTACTATAAGAGATTCAGCAGATAATTCTATAAATGGAAACAAAATGATATTAGATGCCAAATCTTCCATAGAAAATGCAGGAAATATAATATTAGAAACAACTTCCAACATAGAAGAAGTAAATGAAGCAAGCGGTAAAATAAAAGATATTACAAAAATTATTGAAGATATAGCATTCCAAACTAATATACTTGCTCTTAATGCTTCAGTAGAGGCTGCACGTGCAGGAGAACAGGGAAAAGGCTTTTCTGTGGTGGCAAGCGAAGTAAGAAATCTTGCCCAAACAACACAAACTTCAGTAAAAAGTATATCAGAATTGATTGAAAATGTATACGATAAAATAGATAAAGCCACAGGAACAGCTAGAGAATCACAAAAAATATTCGTAGATGTACAAAAGAAAATAAATAAAGCTTCAAAAATTATGGAAGACATAAGTCAGAATGCAATAGAACAGCAGAATGGTGTCGATCAGGTGAAAATAGCTATTTCTCAAATGGATTCAGCAACTCAGCAAAATGCTTCATTAGTAGAAGATGCAGCATCTTCAGCTAAAACATTGTTTAATCAATCAGAAAAGCTTATGGAAACTGTACATTTATTTAAACTTCCTGTAAATAATGCTTAATATTCAAAAAATATATATTTATAGAATTTTATATATTATTTTTACATATAGAATTTGATATTTATTTGTTTTCGTATAAAATAGCATTGAATATTTTTAATATAAGGTATAATATGTCGTTTACATTTAATGTATTAAAAAACAGTAGTCAAACTTCAGCAAGACTTGGAAAAATAAATATTAATGGAATAGAAATAGATACTCCTGTTTTTATGCCTGTAGGCACCAAAGCAACTGTAAAAGCATTAACTCCTCTTATGATAGAAGAAACTGAAAGCAAAATAATACTAGCCAATACATATCATTTAGTATTAAAACCTGGACTTGAAGTATTAAAAAAGTTTGGCGGAGTTAAAAAGTTTATGAACTGGAAAGGAGCTATGCTTACAGATTCAGGAGGATTTCAGGTATTTTCACTAGCTAAATTAAGGAAAATAAATGATGATGGTGTGGAATTCAGTTCTCATATAGATGGTTCTAAATACTTTTTTACACCTAGAAGCGTAATGGAAGCTGAACATATTATAGGTGCTGACTTTATAATGTGTCTTGATGAATGTTCAAAGCATGATGCATCTTATGATTATGTTAAAGAGGCTATGTTTAGAACACATAAATGGGCTAAAGAATGCAAAGAATATCATGACAGCACTCCAAATAGTGAATATCAGTATCTTGGAGGAATTATACAGGGCGGAATGTTTGATGATTTGAGAAAAGAAAGTGCTGAAACATTAGTAAATATGGATTTCCCTTTCTACTCTATAGGAGGACTTTCTGTAGGAGAAACACCTGAACAAATGCATGAAGTGCTTTCTAAAGTTATGCTATACACTAATAAGCAAAAACCGCGTTATTTAATGGGGGTAAGCGAGCCTAGAGACATACTTAATGCTGTTATGGAAGGAATAGATATGTTTGACTGCGTTATGCCTACAAGAAATGCAAGAAATGGGGAAGCATTCACTATGAATGGTATTGTTAGAATAAGGAATTCTAAGTATAGAATGGATGATACTGTTCTTGAAGAGGATTGCGATTGCTATACTTGTAAGAATTTCTCTAAAGCCTATCTTAATCATTTGGATAAAACACATGAAATACTATTTCCTATACTTATGACTATACATAATGTAAGATTTATGCAAAGATTTATGAAAGATTTAAGAAATTCTATTGAAAATGATGTATTTTCCGATTATAGAAAGGATATGATGAATAAATTTTATTAAAAAATATTTATTAGTTTACATATTTTTTAAAAAGTTGTATTATATAAAACAAAATAATTAAGCGAGTTTATTTATGGCAGGTAAATATGATAAGCAATTAGCTAAATATAACAGTATTTTATCTAAAAAACCAAATGATCCTCATGCTTTAGCAATACTGGCTAGGATAGCAATTAAAGAAAATAAAATTGAGGATGCAGAAAACTATTATACTGCTATTTTACTTAAAAATCCTAATCATCCGGAATCATTATATATGATGGGATTCATAAATATGAAAAGAAATAAATATAATACTGCTATAAATTATTTCAAAAAACTTTTGGAAGAAGGCAAAGAAAATGCTTTTATATATGAATATTTATCTACTATGGATAAGAATAATAGAAGAGAATATTTAGAAAAAGCATTAGAATTATCAAAAAACATAAAAATAAGATCAAAAGATTATAAAAGATGTTCATATATAGCATTTCAATCTTATGCTTGGAAAGAATATGATATATCTTTTGAATATGCCAATTTAGCTTATGAGGCAAAGCCTACAAATGATATTATTAACCTATTAGGATGTATATATCATCATAATGAAGATTATGACAAGGCTCTTTCGCTTTTCCATGAAGTTAATGCCAATTATGAAAGCAAAAATCCTTATGTATTATGTAATATATCTTCCTGCTATAATAAAAAAAATAGTAATAAAATGGCTATAAGATATTTAGAAAAAGCCTTAGAAGTTAATAATAATGATAAAGTAATATATTATACTATAGGTTCCATATATGCTTCAAGTGGAAATAAAAAATTAGCAATTGAAAATTTTGAACAAGCTTTAAAAATTAATAATAATTATGAAGAGGCTAGAAAGGCTTTGGAGGCTATTAGAGAATAATATTTTTTATGTAAAAAAATAAATAAAAAACTTTCAATATTAGTCAATTTAGTATATTATAAATAACTAAAATATATAGTAATGAATGGGGTATTGCAACTGTGAATTTTTTCGATTATATAAAATACAATTTATTTAACATAAGAACTCCTGAACTAGTAGAAAAAATGCGTATGGAGGAGTATTCTGACAGAATATCCAAACATAAATATAATTTTGTAGATTTAAAAACTAAAGCATTAACAGTTACATGTGCAAAATTCATGTTTGAAATGTATAAGGTAATAGGACCTTTACTTAATCCTTTGAAAGAAGAGTTTATAGTTAAAGACGGAAAACAATTTTCATATTATTTAATAGAGGTATCTTTTAATAATGAAATGAAAGAATTGTATTCTACATTAAATAGAGATTATATGATGTCCAAAATAAAGGAAGGTAAAAATCCTAATGCTGTATTTAATGAAGTAAAAAATAACTTCGTAAAATTCAAGAAATTTATAAGCGGAGAAAGCGGAAAAGAAATTAATTTAACTTTCAACTTATTAAAAGATTTTGCACAGCTATCAAATTTTGATTTCTTTTTATTTTTAAGAGCTTTTTGTCCTTCATTTGTAGACGGTGCTTATAATTCTAATCCGCAATTCAAACCTAGTTCAAATATACAGATAGTTGATGATTTGGTAAAATTAGATTATGCTGTTAATTCAATAGTAATAAGAAAGGAATTACTATCTGCTTTAAATGTTTTTCAGCAATATTTAGGAATGCCTCCTATACCTGAAAAAAACATTAAATCATTTTTAGCTAGAGTTAAATATCTTCAAACTCCTGATATAATGCATGATATTATAGTTTATTTGCTCAAAGATTTCACTTATAAATGCAGTATTAATCCATCAAATGTTAATATATTTGTAAATTATATAACAGACTTTACAAATAATTTGAAAAAAGATATGGATAGTATAGTTTCTGAAATTAAGAGCAGTAAAATTGCCGGAATGAGAAATAAAATATTTAACGGCATAGAAATATTAAAAATGTCAAATGTAAATGAAGAAAAAAATGAGCAGCTTGAAAAATTTGACTGTCCTATATTTACATGTGTAGAACCATTACAATATATAAAAACATTCATTATAGAGATGTTTGATATAAATTATAAAGATCCGCTTAATGATATGTTCTTGGGTGCTGAATTTGTAAGTAAAGACAGAAATTCTCAAGGATTAGATGCTTTCTATATCTTGAATGATGTAAGAGAAGCTATACAGAGATTTGATACAATGTTAAGTCCTGAATCTGAAAACTTCAAACGCTTAAAAACTTGGATAATATCAAAAAATAAAGCAAATGCCAATAAAGATTTAATAGAATCTATGGTAAATAAAATAGATTCAGAGGGAAATAAAATAGTTCTAAGTGTTTATAATTCTGTGATAGATTTAACTACTATAGTAAAAAATATATTTGAGGATTGTAAAAACAATACTAAATTAGAAATCAGCAATGCAAACAAAGTGCAGTATTTAGCTAAATTCAATCTTGATATAGCTAAAAAAATGCTTGATGATTTTGATAATTTTATTGCACTTATGAAAAACTTTGTAAGATAAATATATTTAATAATTTGGAAAATTCATAATGAATAAAAATCATAAAACTATTATACAGGTAATAATAGGAGTCGCTGTAAGCATAATTTGTTTATATTTTGCTTTCAGAGGAATTAATATAAAAGAATCTATAGAAATAGTTAAAAATATTAATGTTAAATATTTTTTAATTTCATTAGTATTAAGTATACTAATTATAGCATTAAGAGGCTTAAGATGGGAATGTTTTATTCCTTTAAAAAAGCCTATTAAAAAAAGAACCGTAGTTATGGCAACTTATATAGGATATATGGGAAATAATATACTTCCTGCAAAACTTGGAGAGGTTGCGAGAGCATATATTTTGGGAATGAAAGAGAATGTAAGCAAATCTGCATTGATTGCTTCAGTTGTTACAGAAAGACTTTTCGATGTTATAACAGGTGGCATAATACTAACGATATCAGTAGTATTCATACCTGATTTACCTCAAACTGTTACCTATGCTGCTATTGCTTTATTTGTTTTATCAATAATTGGTTTTTTGGTATTAATGTTTTTAGTATGGCAGAGAGAATTTGCTCATAAAGTTTTTCATAAAATTTTTGGAATACTTCCTAAAAATATAGGTGATAAATTAATTGAGTTTTCATGCAATTTTATAGATGGAATAGGTTTTAAGAATGACCCTAAGCATATATTTTTAATATTTTTCTATACTTTTCTTTATCTTATAGGTCAAGTATGCACTATAGAATTGTTAATGACTTCTTTTAACATAAAAGCTACTCCTATAATAGCATTATTTATGTTTGCTATAGGAGGATTTGGTTTTGCTGTGCCTTCTGCCCCTTCTGGAATAGGACCTTTTGAATGGGCTATAATATTTGGGCTTTCACTTATAGGTGTTGAAAAAAGTATAGCAGCTCCTTATGCTTTAGTATATCATATTATGGGAATTGTACCTATAGTAATAATTGGATTTGTATTTCTATTTATGCTAGGTATAGATTTAAAGACTGCTACTAAAGGTGATAATCAAATAGAAGGCAAAGAAGAAAATGATAATGCCAAAATATCATAAACTATGATATTATAACTATATGACGCTCTTTATCTTTTGATTCAAGTTTTTTTATTTCTATATTATATTTATTTTTTTGAATATTTGCTTCTTTTAATTCTTCTTCTATCTTTTCTATTTTACCTTTATACAAAATCAATTTAGACTTTTTTGTTTTTAATTTGTTAAAGATTTTTAAAAGTGTAGATATATCTGAGAATGCTCTTGATGTTATAGTATCATATTTTTCTTTTATTTCATAAGCATTTATACATTTCACTTCTATATTATCTAATCCCAATTTATCTTTAGCTAATCTTAAAAATTCAGCCTTTTTATTTTTAGATTCGCATAATGTGAATTTCTTATCATTAAATATAATAGCAAGAGGTATAGAAGGAAGTCCTGAACCTGAGCCTATATCTATTATATTATCATAATCATAAAATATATCCAAAGCAAGAAGACAATCAGCAATATGATCATTAAAAAAATCTTCTTCAGTTTTTGCCCCTGTTATATTAACATTTTTATTATAATCTATTACTAAAGAAGCATACTGAATAAGTTTTTCTTTTTTATTTTCATCAATTTTTATTATATTGCTGATATTGTCTAATATAGAATCATAATTCATAAATTATTTACCAGCCCAATTTCTTAGCATCTTGTTTTGCCTTATCTCCAGCTGATACATTTGTAACATTATAGCGAAGTTCTCTTTTATCAGTTTTACTTTTCATTATAAACTCTTTAGGATAAGGTATATTATTAACTGTAGTATAAGAGCCTAATTCTACATTAACAACATTATCCATAAAAGCAGTAGAAAAACTTCTTACTCTATAAGTAGATGCTGAGAAAACTATAGTATCTACCCTATCATTATAGCCTATTTTCAATGTATGCCAATTCTTTCCTAAAGTAATATTACTGCTTATTATTTTTTTAGATAAATCTATAAATTTATAGTCTAATATATCAGCATAAACTTTAGGGAAACGCATAATAGGAGCTTCTAATGCAAATTCATCAAAATTTCTTTTTAAAGGAGTTTCTGCCTCAGGCAAATCTAATGTAAGGCTATTATTATTAACTTTAGCATCAAATATAAGACTGCCTAAAAGTCCATCAACAACATTCATATATTTATTATTGCTGTTTTTATAATAATTAACAAGCATAGGCATCTGATCTAAATCATCTCCGCTGTAAAAAGCGCCGCCTGATGAGTATATACTTGTGAAAGGAGATTTTGAAAATCTATTGAAAGCCTCTTTCATCACTTCGTTTTCATTTTGACTAAATGCCAAACTAGAAATTAATAAAAATATAATAAATATAATAATATTCTTTTTCATCATAATAATTTATAAACCTCTTCAAAAATTAGATATAGAATATAAAACCTATTTATTGTTGCTCTGTTAAACTTTCTATTCTATCTTTTACTCTGTTTTCATCATAATCAAATTCTTTTTTATATGATGATATTGATTTTCTATAATACTTAAGAGCATTTTTATAATCATTTTTTGCATAGTAGGCATCAGCAATATGAGCATATATCTCAGCTTTAGAATCATCATCTACATATAAAGCTGCTTTTAATAATGTTTTTAAAGCATTATCATAATCGCCTTTCTTATAGTAAGCAAAACCTAAAGTATCTATATAATGAGGAGACTCAGGTTCTAATTTAACAGCATTCTTAGAAAGAGATATAGCTTTATCCAAATCACTTCCTAATGAAACTAATGCCCAAGATAAACTATTAATATTTTCAGCAGAACTTGGATCTTGAGAATATTTATAATTAGCATATAGCAATGCTGAGTTTGTATTATTCAATGCTAATGATGTTATATAAGGAATATTTATTCTATAATCATTAGTGTTTGATTTATTATTACTAAAATATTCAAAGTCCTCATCTAAATATTTATTAGCATTAACTTCATCATTATTTATTAATGCAGCATAAGCTTTTAAATAACTGTAAGAATATTTTTCTTTTTCATATTTTTCAATAGCACTTATAGCAAGTTCGCTTTCACCTATATCGCTTGCTGTTAATACTAATGATACTAATTCATTTTCTTTTATACTTTTATTATTCAAAGATAAATACTTATTTAGCATCTCTTTTGATGAATTGAAATCATTTTGATTTTTAAACTCCAAAGCAGCCTGCAAATATAAATTATTAAATTTTCCGCTATTATCATAGCTAATTAAATTATCTATATGTTTAGGTAAGGCATCTATATTTTTAATCATTAAATAAAATGATATTATATCCATCTCTGAATTCATTTTATTTTCTTCATTTCCTACCTCAGAAATCATTTTATAATAAGCCTGTATAATATCCAAATCTATTTCTCTTCTGTCTAAATCAGTTTCAATGATGTTAAGAGCATTGCTGTATCCTGAAGTTTTTGCTTCTGAAATGATAGACAATATCTTAGGAGTATTAGGATTTGAACTGTCTATTTCATTAAATAAACCATCATCATATTTATCAGACATAAAACTTAAATACGCACTCAAAAATAAGCCGTCTTCTATATTTATACTATTAGAATAAGCTTCATTATATTTTTCTAAAGCCTGATAACTTTTTACTATTCCATAAGAAGCTGTATATTTATCTGCCGGAGATAATTGAACATTCTCTAATTTTTTAAATCTATTTACAGCACTAGAAAATCTGCTTAAATAAAATTCACTCATACCATAATAAAAATTATAATAGCTTAAATAATTGTTATTATTACTTGGCTTTTTAGTTTCATCTACTTTAGAAAAATAATGTATAGCTTTATTAAGTTCTTTGCTTTGATAGTATGTATAACCTAATAATATCAAAACTTCATTATTGGAATTATCTATTTCATAAGCAGCTTCTAAATAATATCTTGCTTTATCAATATTATTCATAATAAAAATATTTCTTTCAGCAGCTTTAAACAATATATCAATATCTTCAGGAGAATCAAAAACTAATGAATCATAAATTTTTGAACTCTCATAATATTCTCCCAAAGCCTCATGTGTTTCAGCTAATGTTATATATATCTCTTTATTTTGTACATATTTTACAATTTCCTGAAGTATTACTTTGGCACTTTCCAAATCTTTTACTGTTTGTTCTGTTACAGTTTTACTAGCTAATGCACGTTCTTTATAATATAAAGCCAAGCTATAAGCAGCTTTTGCCTCTTCTTCATTTTTTATATACTGAGAATCCTTAAATACATCTTCATTTTCTTTATTTGACTGCGGAAATAAATTAAAGGCACCGAATATAAAAATTGCTAATACAATACAAATTTTTCTGATAAACATATTAAATACAGCTCCGTACTTTAAAGTTTACATAATTTTAATATATATCAATACAAAAAACAAGACTTTAAATTTGAAATATGATATTTTATTTACTCATTATTTGAAGGAGTTTCAGATTCATTTTGTCCCAGATCTTTTGTAAATGCTTTTTCTAATAAGTCTTCCAATTTCTTATTAGTATAAAAATCAGCCTTCACTTTTGCAACTATTTCTAAAGTATTTTTTCTAGGAATTTTTACAGTTTCACCCATAAATATATTATAATTGCTTTTCATAAGCTTGATAGTTTCATAGCCCATAAGTACAGCAACCAAACAAAAATGTCTGTAGCCTGATGCTTTTTTATCTATATCCATAATATATTCTATAGAATTTCTAAACTCGCTCATTGCTGATTCTACCATTTTTATTAAAATTTCCATAGATTTATCCATATAAGCACCATCTTCAAAATATGGAGCAGGATTTTCATTTTCAAATAAACTTATAGGCCAAAAAACTCTTTTCTCCCCATAATCTAATTTTGCATCTTTAATAATATTGACTTTTTGCAAAAATCTTCCCAAGCTCTTAGCCTTCTCTCTATCCAACTCTATATTATCTAAAATCTTTGCAAGTTCAGTAAGATAAAGTCCTACAGTACCAGCTACATAATAACAATAATCATCTAAATCCTCAAAGGTTGATATAGTATGATCCTGATAATAAATCATACCATAACCCATTTCTCTTAAATATGATATAGATATATTCTTTATTTCTGGTTTGAAGGTGAAAAAAGATTTTACTACAACATCTATATTTTCTATTAAAACCTTATCATTTTCATTTATAGAATGCTGTATAACTACATTTTTAAAATTTTCTAAATTATCAAGATTTTCTGTTTTTAAAATATTTATAAAAGCTGTTATTAATGTATCTTTATCCTCTGCATTATGACTTGAATCTTCTATAGTATCTATTATCCTTGCAAGCAAATACTGAACTTCTACCTTATTTTTTTTATTCTTATCAAGTAATGGTATAGTTAAAGCAAAACTTCTTGAAACTAAATCTAGTAAATATTTCGTATTAATTTTTGTTGCCATATATTTTCCCTAAGTTTTTATTTTGTTTTTTTAGTAAAGATACACAATGAACTGCTATGCCTTCTCCTCTGCCTATAGAATCCATTTTTTCATTAGTTTTAGCTTTTATAGAAACATTTTCTATATCAGTTTTAAGAATTTTGGATAGATTTTCTCTCATAGTGTCTATATAATTTCTTAATTTTGGTTTTTCTAATATAATTGTAATATCAGTATTTGATATTTCATAATTTTTTTCTTCCATAATTGAAACTGTTTTTTCCAACAATACTATAGAAGAAATATCCTTATATTTTGAATCATTATCAGGAAAATGACTTCCTATATCTCCCAATGCTAAAGCTCCTAATATAGAATCTATTAAGGCATGTATAACAGCATCTGCATCTGAATGCCCTTTTAATCCCAATTCATAAGGAATCTCTATTCCTGACAATATCAATTTACGATTCTCAGCAAATGCATGTGAATCGTATCCATAACCTATTCTCATTTAATAATATCCTAAATTATACTATTTAAATTATACTAAAATAGATTAATTTGTCAAATTATTTTATACAGTACTATTATAATACTTATTCATTAAATGTACAGAAATTTTAAATAAATAATAAGTATTATTTGTATAATAAAATATATTCTATACCTATATGTAAAACAAAAAGAATTAAAATTTACATATACTGGTTGAATGAACAGAAAAAATTTATATAATACTATACATAGAAAAATATAAAATATATGGAGAAAGAAAATGAAAAAAATAGGTCTCTTACCCAGAATTATTATAGGTATCATTTTGGGTATATTAGTTGGTATGTTTCTTCCTGCTCCTGTAGTAAGAATTTTTGTAACTATAAGCAGCATATTCAGTTTATTCTTAAATTTCATTATACCGCTTATGATAGTGGCTTTTATTGGTTATGGTATTGCAAATCTAACAGAAGGCGCAACTAAATTAATAGGAATTACAGTTGTTATATCTTACGGATCTACTTTACTCGCTGGAAGTATAGCATTTTTAGTAGCTTCTAATCTTTTCCCTACACTTTTAGGTGCTTCAGCTTTAAGCAGTGTAAAAATTGAATCTGGTTTGGATAGTTATTTCACTATACCACTTAAACCATTATTTGATGTTACATCAGCTGTAGTATTTGCTTTCATTTTGGGTATTGGTATAACAATGTTAAGACCAAAAAAGCAAGGTGAGGAATTATTTTCTATAGTAAGAGACTCTGAAGAAGTTATACAGGCAATTTTAAAAAATATAATAATTCCAATACTTCCTTTACATATTTTAGGTACATTTGCTAATTTAGCTTATGCAGGAAGCATACAGCATATACTTATAATATTTGGTAAAGTATTTGCTGTTGTTATTACTCTTCATATACTTTATATTACTGCTTTATTTATAATATCTGGAGTTATAGCTAAGAAGTCTCCTATAATGCTTATTAAAAATCAGATCCCTCCATACTTTACTGCTGTAGGTACTCAAAGCAGTGCAGCAACTATACCTGTTAGCTTAATAGCTGCTGAAAGAAATGGAGTATCTGAACAAATAAGAAAATTTGTAATACCTCTTTGTGCTACTATACACTTAGCAGGTTCTATGATTACATTAACTTGCTGTTCTACTGCTGTTATATTAATTTTAGGACAAAATCCTACTTACAGCTCTATACTTCCTTTCATACTTATGTTGGGAATAGCTATGGTGGCTGCTCCTGGTGCTCCTGGCGGTGCTGTTATGAGTGCTTTGCCTTTCTTCTATATGATTGGAATAACAGGAGAAGAATTACAAGGTTTAATGATAGCATTATACTTAACTCAAGACTCTTTCGGTACTGCTGCTAATGTATCTGGAGATAATGCTATAGCTGTATTTGTTGATTGGTTCTATCAAACTAGAATAAAAAAAGATGCTGCTTGATTTTATTAAATTAAAATGAGAATATAAAAAAGGATAGTTCTTTATTGAGAAGCTATCCTTTTTTTATGGATTTAATTACATATACCCGCCCTTTTTCTTTACTGCTTAAATATAAATTTTAATTATTATTTTTTCTTATATCTAAATTAGAAATTTTAACACCCGCCCAAGCTTAAATTAAATTTTTAACCTATTCAACGCACGATGAATAAAATTTATTATATAGTTTACATGTTATTATTAATTCATTTATATTTATAACGCCTCTCTGCGTGCGGTTAAAAGACTATAAATCTTAATAAAATTTTGGGTGGGTGCTATAATTACAAATAAAAATAAAAAAGAAATATAATACAAAAATATCAGATGATTTAAAAAAACCTAAAGGGTGGGATTTAAAATAAAACAAAAAAAAAATTATTTTTTATTAATACCCTATTGATGTATAATTTATTTTATAGTATTATTCTCAAAGATTATTATGAGATAAATTTTATGAATATAAAAACATCAATCAATGCACTTGCAATTATCTTTATACCTATTTCTATTTTATTTATTTTGATTTCTTTAATAATGATGATAATTTCAGACTCTTCTATCATTACATTTTATCTTATGATTTTAGCTTCTATAGTTTTGATAATTAATTCTATAATGTTATTCATAAAAAATAATTATAAAATATTTATTATAATATTCTCATTAACATTTGTATTTTCATTAATAATTATATTTAGTAATATTATGTTTATTTATAATAATAGAGATGCAAATTTTAAAGAAGTTAATAATTATGTAATAGCTGATTCATATTATCCTTTTGCTGATATAAGAAACACTAATTCAAAAGTAGTAAAACTCACAAATGAATCAATTTTAATAATAACAAATAATTTTCCAAGACTTGATGGTGAAATTGAATTTTTTCCGATTTATTCAGCATTTGCAGATGCAGTTTATAAAATCACAGTTACAAATAATAAATATACTAATATGTTTTTAAAGCAAGTTCCATTTGAGGAGTATATAATAATTAATGATAATGGAAGAATAGAAACTAATTATGACAGAGCAACAAACAGCAGCCATGATACAGCTTATGTTTTATGCTCAACAATTTATTACAACACTTATGAAAGCTTTTTATATGACAATGCTTATAAAAATCTTATAAATGGTAAAGTTGATATAGTATTTGGAAATGCCCCTTCTAATAAAGATATAGAAATGGCTAAAACTAATAATATAGATTTTATATTAATACCTATAGGAAAAGAAGCATTTGTATTTTTTGTGAACTCCCAAAACAAAGTAGATAATCTTTCAAAATATAATATAAAAGATATATACACAGGAAAAATAAAAAATTGGAGAGAAGTTGGAGGAGATAATATTAAAATAAAAGCTCATCAAATGGATAATATTGGAAAATGGCAAATTACATTTACAAACTTTATGGCTTCAATGAATGCTGAAAATAATATAATAAAGCCCGATACAAAAATAGGATTTGATATTAATTCTGGATTTACAGAAAATGTAAAAGAATACCGTAATAGAAAAAATGCTATAGGATATTCATTTTTATTTAATGTTCATGAAATGATAAACAACAATGAAATAAAAACTCTTTCTATAGATAATATAAAACCAAATAAAGAAAATATACAAAATGGTTCTTATACTTTATCAAGCACATTTTATGCGGCAACAACTAAAAAAGCTTTGGAAGAAAATTCTAATGTGCAGAAATTAATAGATTTTATACTTTCAGAACAAGGTCAGTATTTAGTTGAAAAAGCAGGATACACTCCTATTAAATAAATTTTTATTAATACCCCGCCCTTTTTCCTTACTAATTCAATATAAATTTTAATTATTATTTTTCATTATTGCTAAAACTAGAAATTTCATACCCACCCAAGCTTTTTTTAAATTTAAAATATATTTAACGCACGGTGAACAAAATTTTTTTAGGTAGTTTGTATGTTATTATTAATCCATTTATATTTATAGTCGGTTCTGCGTGCGGTTGAGATATTATAAATCTTAATAAAATTTTTTGTAGTACTATAATACAATTATAAATAAAAAAATATCTTAACTTTATTTACATAAATAATACTTTATTAAAATTTTAATACACATATATTAACAAAGTAAATTTTGTTTATAAACAATGGAATTACATTAAGAATTAAATAATTTTTTATTAACAACAATGATAAATAATTGTTATAATATTTAATATGAAAAAAATTATTTTATTAATATTTATATTATTAAATATATCATGCAGAAATACCATTACAATAGCAGAAAATAAAAAAAATATAGATAATGTAAATAATGTACATATAGAAGAAAATGAATACTTATATGCTCTTGAAATAGATAAAGCCAATCCTCAAAATATGGAAGAAGCATTAAAAAGATATGCAGCAGATCATAATGGAAAATATAAATTAATATTCACAGGTACATCAACAAAAAAATATGATGTTTGGACTTCAATAAGTCAAATGCTTGAAGATATTTCTTTAAAAAACATAAAAATAGAAATATCGATTGTAAATGTAATTTTTCCAAATGGTAAAATACCTGATTTTTTATTTGGAGGAAATGCTGTAAATAAATCAATAGTAAAAATAACATTTCCAAATAGCATAACTGAAATAGGCGAATACAGTATTTTTTGTCCAGAATTAACGGAAATAACACTTCCAAGTAATTTAAGAACAATAGGCAGAAGAGGATTAATAGGATGCGAAAGTTTAAAAATACTGAAACTTCCTAATTCATTAAAAACAATAGGAGAATTATCATTAAATGGATGCGGATTTGCCAGTATTGTAATTCCTGATTCTGTAACTTCTATAGGTAAAAGTGCTTTTGCCGATTGTGAGAATTTAGTAAATATAAAATTACCAAATAATTTAGAAACAATACCTGATAGTATGCTTGAAAGCTGCGGATCCATTAATACAATAACTATACCAGCATCTGTAAAAAAAATAGAAAATTCTGTATTTTTTTACTGCAAAAACTTTGAAAACATTAGATTTTTAAATGGTAATCTTCAATCAATGACAGTAGGAAAAGATATATTTGCAGGCTGTCCTTTAAAAAATGTTTATATACCTAAAAACAGCAGTGCATCAGATGAAGAATGGAGAAATACTTTAGGCATTAAATCAACTGTAAAGATTATAAGAGAATAATAAATTTTAGGTTTATATTAAATATCATATCTCTTAATACAAACCTAAAATTATAATATATAAATTAGCAGTTCTAAAATATATTTATTTTATTAAACCTATATCTTTTCTATAGTATTTATCTTTAAAATCTATCTTTTCAATATCACTGTAGCTAAGTTTTCTTGCCTCTTCTAAACTGTCAGCAATATTAACAACATTGAGCACCCGTCCGCCGTCTGTAATTATATTTCCATTTTCATCTAATTTTGCACCTGCTATGAAACATTGGCCATTTATTTTATCTATGCCTTCTATCTTATATCCTTTATTATAGCTAGCAGGATATCCGCCTGAAGCCATTACAACACAACATGCATGTTTATCTTTCCATTTAATATTTAAATTTGATAATTCTCTTTTCATTGCTGATTCTATAATAGATAAATAATCAGTTTCTAATAGCTGAAGAACCGCTTGAGTTTCAGGATCTCCCATTCTAACATTATACTCAAGTAAATATACGCCTTTTTTTGTTATCATAAGTCCAAAGAATATAATACCCGCAAAAGACATTTTCTCAGCTTTTATACCTTTAAGTGTAGGCTCTAATATATCTTTAATAAATAACTCTTCTACCTCTTTTGTATAATAAGGATTTGGAGAAATTACTCCCATTCCGCCTGTATTATTTCCAGTATCATTATCACCTACTTTTTTATGATCCTTAGCTGATATAAATGGTATTATCACATTGCTGTCAGTTACTGAAAGTATAGAAGCCTCAACACCTTCTAAAAACTCCTCAATTACAACCTCATCTCCAGCATCTTTAAAAATCTTCTTAACCATTATATCTTCTAATGCATTTTTGGCTTCTTGTTTATCCTGACATATTAAAACACCTTTTCCTAAAGCAAGACCGCTAGCCTTTATTACTATAGGATAACCGCATTTATCTAAATATTCATTGGCTTTATTATAATCAGTGAATAATTCATATTCAGCAGTTTTTACTCCGTACTTCTTCATAAAATCTTTAGCATATGCTTTGGAGCCTTCAAGTATTGCAGCCTGCTTATTAGGTCCGAATATTTTAAGTCCATTCTCTTCAAACTTATCAACTATTCCATGCACAAGCATCTCTTCACTTCCTACAATAGTTAAATCAATGCTTTCTTTTTTAGCAAAATTTAAAATCTCATCTATAGTAGAAATTTTTACATTTTCACAATTTTTTTCTCTTGCTGTGCCTGCATTTCCCGGAGCACAATAAACTTTTGAAACTCTTTCATTTTTGAGTAAATTATTACAAATGGCATGCTCTCTGGCACCAGAACCTATAACTAATATTTTCATGTTTTTTTCCTTTTTAATTTATACAAAATTAATATCTATAATTTTTATTATAATTTTTCTACTTCATCTATACTTAAACCTGTATTATCACTAATGAACTTAATATCTAAACCAGATTTTTTAAGACTTTTAGCTATACTTAAAGCTTTATTTTTTTCCCCTTGTTCTATACCTTGTTCTATACCTTGTTCTATACCTTGTTCTATACCTTGTTCTATACCCTCTTTTATACCTTCCTCTCTCTCTTTTTTTAGCATCAAAGTTTGTCCATATAAAAATGCATCTCTAGCATTATAAACTTCCATTTCTTTTTCGCTTGATATAAATCTCTCATATTTATCTATTACTTTAGGCATAATATCATTAACCTCCTTTAATTTTTCTTTAACTTTGTCTAAATCCTTAACTGTAAAAAACTCTATCCAAGATAATATCTTACTTTTCTTGATATCATTTATATTTGAATTATTTAATATCTTTATAAATCTTGGTACTTCTATTATATGCATTTGCATCATATCCAATGAAACATTATGATTTTCAGTATCTATTAATTTAAAACATCTATGAGCTTTACCATCATCATTAAAGTCCATATTAAAATTTACAAAGTTAATGCTTATAACCTGACTAATAATATCATAAGATTCATTTTCATTTAATTCGCTTACTATATTTTTTGATATATAATAATATATTCTTTTAACAAAATCTATATTTCCTGATAATTGTACTTCTATAATAATTTTTTTATTATCTTTAGTAATTGCTTTAACATCAAGAACTGACTCTTTTAAATTAATGTTTTCTGGTAAATTATGAGGATTTATTATTTCTAAATTATGTACTTCTTCAAAACCTGAATCTATGAGAACACAATTAACTATATTTTCAAGTATATCTTCATTTCCAAGAGAACCTAAAAGATAGCGTACAAAGTAATCATTCATTCTGTTAATATTTCTCATGCGAAAATTATAACAAAAAGGTTAATAAAAGTAAATATTTCTAAAATTTAATAAAATATCAGTGAGATAAAACTATATTATTTTTATTCTTTACATTTTTACTTCTTATTATATACTATGCATCAGCAAATAAAAATCATCAAATATAGGATTAAATTATGAATCTTAAAGAATATATGAATATAAGACTTGAAGAAATTAATAAAACTATTGATAATGTATTTGACAAAAGCGATATAGAATTAGAAAATAGTTTTATAGAAATGCTTAAATATCCATTGGATGCGGGCGGAAAGAGATTAAGACCTATACTCACATGTTTGGCATGCGAGCTTTTCAATGGCGATTATAAAAAATCTATAATACCGGCTGTGGCATTAGAGCTTATACATACATATTCTTTAGTTCATGATGATTTGCCTGCTATGGATAATGATGATTTAAGAAGAGGAAAACCTACAACACATGTAAAATACGGCGAAGCTAATGCTATACTTGTAGGAGACGGACTTTTAACTCATGCTTTTCAATTACTTTCAAAAACAGATGTTAAAGACAGCACTTTAAGAAAGCTTTTATTTGAATTGAGTTATGCTGCTGGAATAAATGGAATGGTTATGGGGCAATTTATAGACTTATATTATGAAGAGAAAGAAATTAACTTTGATATGCTTAAAATTCTTCATGCTAAAAAAACAGGTGCTATGATAAGAGGTGCTATAAGACTCGGAGCAATTTCATCAGAAAACATAAACGATAATGATATAGAAAATATAACAAAATACGGAGAAGCTATAGGACTAGCATTCCAAATTCAGGACGATATACTTGATGTTATTTCAGACAATGAAACTTTAGGAAAAACTGTTGGTAAAGATGAAAAAGAAGGTAAACTTACTTATGTTAAACAGTTCGGACTTGAAGGAGCAAAAGAAGAAGCCAAAAAAGTAATTGAAAAATCTATTGAATATCTAAAACCTTATAAAGAAAGCGAAGCTAAAAATATATTAATAGAATTAGCAAATTACATAATAGAAAGAAAATCATAACTATATACATTATTACAAATGGTTAAACTCTTTTTATAACTCGCCGATAACAAAATAAAAAATAAATAATAAGAAATTTATAATATATTATGAATGAAATAAAAAAAATAAATTTAGAAGCAATAAATAAAAATATAAAGGCATATCCATATGATTTCATTAATATGCTTGAAAATGCCAAAGAATCAGATATAACTTTACAGGTAATAGAAACAAAATCTCAAAAACCTTCCGGTAAAGCCACAAAAAACGGAAAACAAATACTTCTTCATAGTGCTTATGACCCAGTAAAAGAGGCTAATACTTTAATAAAAGAAATTGAAAATGATGAAGATTTGGATTTAGTCTTTGTATTTGGAATAGGCGGAGGATATTTAATTAATGCCGTTAGAAAATTGAATGTTTCTGTTGCGGTAATTGAACCTGATATAAATTTTTTTAATACTTTAATAGATAATTTCAAATTAGATAAAATACTTGAAGATAATAAAATAACTTTCTTTATAGGCGGAAATGATGATGAGGATATAGAGAAGTTTATATCATTAACAACAACAAAGAAAGTAAAATTTTTCATTACAAGATCATACTCTACCCTATTTGCTGAAGAAGCTTTGCATTATCAAAGCAAAGTACTTTCAGTAGTTGATAAAAAAATAATAAATATAAACACTATTTCAAGATTTGATAAACTCTGGGCCTATAATATAGCTTCTAATGCAGTTGAAATTGCTACGCATTATGGAGTTAATAGATTTTTTGATAAATACAAAAACATTCCAGCAGTTATAGTATCAGCAGGCCCTTCTCTTGAAAAAAACATAAAAAAATTAAAAGAGATGAAAAATAAAGCTATTATAATAGCGGTTGATACTGCAATGAAGCCATTATCATCGCATGGCATATCTCCTCATTTTGTAATTACAATAGATCCTCAAAAGAAAAACTCTAAATATTTCAGAAATATTCATTTTGAAGATACTGTATTAATATCCGAATCTTCTGTCGATCATGAGGCTGTAGAATCATTTAATGGATCAATATTCTTTATAGATTCTATATTCCCACTTGCAAAATATTTTATGAAGCCTTTAGGACATAGAGGCGATATCACCATGGGAGGAAGCGTCTCCACTGCTGCTTATGATTTTGCTGTAAAAATAGGTGCTAATCCCATAATAATGATTGGTTTGGATTTATCTTTCCCTAATCATCAGACTCATATAAAAGGAAGCTATCATGAAGAGAATTTCTTTACTGAAATAGGAAAGTTAGACTCATATGACAGCAGAATATACAAAGTGCTTGTTTCAGGAAATCTAAGAGAAGAGAAAAACATTTACGGCGAAAGTGTATTCACAGATTCAAGATTCGATATGTACAGAAATTGGTATGAAGCTCAATGTACTAATAACAGAAAAATAAAATTCTACAATGCCACAGAAGGCGGTGTAATAATAAAAGCAATGGAAAATATTACACTTCAGGAACTCATAGATAAATTTGAAGACATAAACATACAAATAGATAAAAATGACAGAAATACAGCAGACAAAACAAAAATACTAGAGAATCTAAATAATGGATTAATAAAAATAGATAAAGAAATTATATCATTAAAGCCTTATGTTGAAGAGGCTATTAATTTATGCTATACGATAAATGACGAATTATCAAGACATAGAAAAGTAGATAAACTTATTGCCAAATTAGATGAATCTGATGCTAAAATACTCACTATAAGCAAAGTTAATGAGTTTTTAGGTATTACAATGCAGAAAACTATCAAAACTATCACAGAAGGTTTTGAGTTTAAAGATGAAACTATGCATAAATCAATAATAAGTTCTTTCAAACTATACGAAGCTATGAAAGACAGTATTGATTTTAACCATTATATAATAGAGCGAGCATTAATAAAAATAAACAAAGAATTAGAATAAAAGTTCTTCATACACACTATTATATAAATTTTCAATATAATAAAAATTAGAAATCAAAATAATATTGTAAATTGAGTAAATAACTGCTATAATATGTATATACATATATAAATAGTATTTGAAAACCATATTTTTTCTTATGGTATTTTATATTTTTTCCGATAAAGATTGATAGTAGTATTTTTTTAAGGTAATTAGTTATGAAATATAGAATATTATTACTTTTATTAATTGTATCAAATCTATCATTCGCAAATGACAATTTTTTGGATACAATTACACTGGATCAAATAAAAAGAATTTATCCTAATGATAATGTAGTTTCCCCTTCAAGCTACACTATAAGTATGAATTTTGATTTAAATAGGTATAGATTAAATGAACCTATAACTATGGAAATAAAAATACATGCTAAAAAGGGAACTATAAGCTTTACAAATTCAGTTAATCCATTTAATAATTACAGCTTTACAGTTTATGATAACTATAATAATCCTGTAGTGTCATCAGATAATTATACTATTTGGAAATATAAAAATGAAAGAACTTTAGATAATTCTCAAGATAGAATAGTAACACTTAATGAGGGTGAAAGTTTTTCATATTATATAGATTTAAATAATTGGTTCCATTTTGATAAAATAGGAAGATATAGAATAGAATGCAGTTTCAACCCTATGCCTGAAATAAGCGATAATTTTTCTATGCATGCTGATACTGCATATTTCCTATTAGAAAATGCTAGAGTATATCAAACTCAAACAAATAGTGCACCTGTTTATATTACTAATAATAACAACAATAGTAATATACCTCAAAATCAGGGTGTATTGTATGATTATGCTCCGTCAAGCATTATATCTAATACTTTATTTTCTATGAAAAATAAAGATTGGACTAATTATTATACTTATATGCATATGCCTTCTATAATTAGCATAAGCCAAAGGTACTATGAAACATATAGAAGTAATTACAGCAATGCATATTTAGAAGATTTTACAGATACAGGTATTCAGCAAAAGGCAAGACAATTAAGTTTTGAGAATTTCTTAAGAACTCAATTCTCAGATACTGTAAGTGCTGAAATGTTGAGAACTAATTTTGGAAATAATTTCTTAAATAATTTAGAAATGGCTTATAAATCAAGTAATATAAGAGAACTTGCTATAAGATTTGATATTCTTTACAGAACTTCTTTACCTGAAGATAGAAAAGTTTTATTTGAAGAGTTTAAAAAATATTTAACTTCTGCTTATGACAGACAGGTAAGAAATACATTTATAGCAGAACTTCAAAGAGATATAATTTCCACTAAAGATGCTAAATTGAGAGGACATTATACTGCTGTACTAGATATGATAAAAAAAGAATATGATCCTGCTGTAACTTATACGCTTTTAAATTACACAATAGACAAAACAACTGTTACTCAGGAATATGGCTTGCAAAAAGCTGAAGTAGAAGCTACACTTTATCATAGATACTTTAATGCCGATACAGGAGATATTTATGATCCTGTTGTAAAAAGAACTTTCGTTTTGAGAAGAATGGGAGAATATTGGTATATAGTTAATTACTATGATACAGTTGTAAACAATTAAAAAATATAAATTATTATAAATAATAATATAAAGTGAGAAAATTATAATTATTTATATTTTCTCACTTTTTTTATACTATATTATTGGAGCACTGATATGTCAAAAAATAAAAAAATACACCTAATGATAAAATTCATTTTACCATTTGCAATATTTTTAACTATTATGTATTTCATAATATTATTTGTTTATAGGAATATTTATATTAATTCTTTTTTTAATAATAAAACATTTAAAGCAATGAGTATACATGATTTAATAGAATCAAAATTAAATAATGTAAATGAGGTTATAGATGTTTTAGACTCTTATCTTAAAATAGATGATCTGCCTTATGAATATTTTGGAGATGCTATAACAAATATATCACAGCTTAGCGATGATTATATGAATATATATTTTGGAGATACTGTGCCGTATCCTACAGGAGGTATTTTTATAAACTCTTTAGAGCCTTTCCCTACCGATTATGATCAAACATCTAGAGGTTGGTATAAATCTGCAGTGGCTAATAATAAGAAAATTTATATAACAGATCCTTATGTTGATTTTGCTACAAAAAAAATATGTATAACTTTTGCTAAGGCAATATATACAAATAATACTCAGTTAAAAGGTGTAGTTGCTATAGACTTTGGTAAGATGGATGATATAGTTCAAAATACTATATACGAAGAAAATGTTAATTTAGTTACTAAAAATGGTATGTTTATTAACAATACAGATAAAAATAAAGTATTAAGTGAAAATTATAAAATATTTAATGATATTAATTTCCCTAACATTCAGCAATATATTATTGATGGTAAAAATTATACAAATACATATAAAGATAATTGGTATATGGTACAAAAATTAGAAACAGTTCCTTGGAGTATAGTATTAAGCGGAAATTTATCTCAGGTACAAAATCAAATCAAAGCACTTATGTTTATATTATTACTAGTTCTTCTAATAATAATTTTATTGGAAAGTATTTTAGTTGTTATAATAGTTAATCCTATAACTGCTTCTTTAGATCAGGCTATAGCAAATATAAAACTTATGAATGATGGTTACTTCAATAGTACTTTCAATGAAAAAATGCTATCTAAAAAAGATCAGACAGCTGAATTATATAAAAATATAAAAAGCATGCAGGACAATATAGGAAGAATTGTTTATAATTTAAAAGAAAACATAAACAATATAAATTCATCTATTGATACAATACAATATGGAAGTAAAAATTTATCAGATAGAACAACATCTCAGGCAGCATCATTGGAAGAATTATCTGCTTCAACAGAAAGTTTATCAAACTCTTTAAGAAATACTTCTGTTAATACGGAACATGCTAAGAATATGAGTTTGGAAGTAGCTAATTCTACATTAACCGGAGTAGAAGCTGTTAATGTTATATCTAATAATATGGCTGAAATATCAGAATCTAGTAAGCAAATATCGGATATAACAAAACTTATTCAGTCAATAGCCTTTCAAACTAATATATTAGCACTTAATGCCTCAGTAGAAGCTGCAAGAGCAGGAGAACAAGGAAGAGGATTTGCTGTAGTAGCAAGCGAGGTTCGTTCTTTGGCACAAACAGTTAATGAAGCGGCTAATAATATTACAAAGATAGTAAATGATACTGTTGCTAAAATAGAACATGGTAATGAGTCAGTAGCACACTCTACAGATATTCTTCAAAAAATTTCATCTTCTGCTAAAGAAGTAGTAGATGTACTAACTGAAATAAGCACAACTGCTATTAATGAACAAAATAGTATAATGCAGATTAATCAAACTATAATATCTTTAAATAGTATTACTCAGGAAAATTCATCAATAGCTGAAGACAGTGCTAATTCAAGCAATGAGGTGAAAAATATGACTGAATATATAGTTAATGATATAAATTACTTCAAATTTAGTGAGAGGTAGTAAATATTTTTAATTAAATTTATTATTTTTTATTATTGCTAATAAAAATTGTTAGCTCTCGCTACGCGTGCCTACGGCAAAGGCCCTGTCAAGTAAACTTGCCAGAGGCTCACAATTTTTATAATTAGCTTTACAACACTAAATTAAATATTATTATGATATAAGTTTTTAAAGCGATAAACGAGCAGCTGATAACTTTAGTTGTCAGCTAGATTTTAGCGAGTTTATCGCTAGCAATAATAAAAAATTATTATTTTCTATTATTGTTATGCTCTCCTACTCCTAAAGGCTTAACTTAATAAATTAAGTTAAGGGCTTCGGCTCGTTTTTATATTTCAATTCCAATATTTAAAAAATTATTATTTTACAGTATTGCAAAAAGAAAGATTTTATAATATAATATATACTTACTTATATTTTACTTTTAATGGGAGAAGCAAAAATGAAAAAAGATATACATCCTCAATATTTTGAAACAGATGTAAACTGTGCTTGCGGTGCTAACTTTAAAATTCACTCAGTACAAAAAAGTTTACACGTAGATATTTGTCATAACTGCCACCCTTTCTTTACAGGAAAACAAAAAATTCTTGATACAGCAGGAAGAGTTGATAAATTTAAAAAACGTTATGGCTTAAAAAAATAATGCATGAAAGTAAATTGTATAAAAAATAATTAGTTTAAGTTATTTATTTACTTAGACTAATTATTTTTTTATTAAGAACATATTATCTTTATTAATCAAATAAAAAATAATCTCAATCTAAATAATAATTAAATATTAGGATTCATCATGAAATTTATAATAGAAGATAGAGTATTCGAAACTCTAAACGATATGTGTGTTGCTGTGATAATTGCAAAAGGAATTAATAACCAAAATAAAATAAATGATATATCAATAATGCTTAAAGAAAGTATTTCAAATGCTGAAAAAGAATTTGAGAATATAAAGGTAAAAGAAAGCGAATATATAAAATGTTATAGAGATGCTTTTCAAAAACTAAATATCAATCCTAATAAATTCATGTGTTCTATAGAAGCATTACTCACAAGAATATCAAAAAAGAAAGGAATGCCTGAAATAAATTCTGTAGTAGATTTAGTTAATGCTGTTTCTATTAAATATAAACTTCCTATGGGTGCTCATGATTTAGATTCTATGAATAATGAAGATTTTTATATTAGATATTCTGTAGATGCTGATACATTCCTTCCATTTGGTGAAACTGAAACAGAAAAAGTTGATAATAATGAATTAGTTTATGCTGTTGCTCATGATATAAGAACTAGAAGATGGATATGGAGACAAAGCGAATATGGAAAAATTACTGAAAACTCTTCAAATATAATATTTCCTATAGATGCTTTTATAGGTATCAATGATGACAAAGCTATCAAGGCTAGAGATGAGCTTGCTGAATTATTAGCAAAATTTTTTAACTGCGATATAAAAACAGGAATTATAGATTCTAAAAATAATTATATAGAATTTTAACTTTATTCTAATACCCGCCCTTTTAAATTTATTGTTTTATTAAAAATAAAAATTTAAATTGGATTTATTGCGTACATTGAAAAAGCACACCCACCCAAGTGTTAATTAGATTTATAATTTTTATTAACGCACGGTGAACTAAATTTATAATATAATAAAAATCTGAATTAAAAACAAATCTATATTTTTTATCTTATTCTGCGTGCGATAAGAATATTACAAATTTAAAAACTTTTGGGTGGGCAGCTAAAATATCAGTTAAATTTAATTAAGAAAAATAGTGTAAAAATTACAGAATAGTATTGTAAGGCTAAAGGGCGGGCAAATATAATTATATTATAATTAAATAGTAATACCACTCATTGAATAAAATACTATGTCTTTTTGCAACTTTGGCGAAGCCCGCAGAACGTGTGTGGCAAAAAAAAGTTGATAATATATTTATAAAATATAGAAATTGACAAAATATAATTGTTTGGGTATATATTAATCTTCACGTATTTTTATATTGAATCTGTTTCTGAAGCTAGAATAAACAGAAGGTATTATTATAAGAGTAAACATCGTAGAAAATATAAGCCCTCCGCAAACTGCTATAGCTAAAGGTCTGTACATTTCGCTTCCGCTTCCTATTTCAAAAATCATGGGTAATAATCCTAATATTGTAGTCAATGATGTCATAAGTACAGGTCTTAATCTTCTTTTGCATGACTCTAATGCTGCATTATCCCACCTTATCTTTCTCTCTATTACAACCCTATTCATATAATCTATTAAAACTATCCCGTTATTAACAACTATTCCTACAAGCATTATAATACCTATTCCGCTGTAAACATTTAAAGTATTTCCTGAAAAGTACAAGAATATTAAAGCACCGAATAATGCAAAAGGAACAGCCAAAGATATAACAAAAGGCGTAATATAAGATTCAAATTGTCCTGCTATTATGGCATATACAAATACTAAAGCCATTATTAAAGATACTATTAATTGAACGAATGCTTCCTGCATATCTTCATAATCTCCTGAAAAATTAACAGAAAATCCGCTTGGTATATATATTTTATTAAGCTCTTTTCTAATATCTGTAATTATTTCATTTATAGGTCTTCCATAAGCACTTGCATTTATCTCTATTATTCTTTTATCATTCTTTCTGTTAATTTCTATAGGTCCTGTAGATTTATGTATATCTACAAGTGATGATATAGGTACTATACCATTTGAAGTTGGTATCATAATTTTTTGAATGCTTGAAATATCATCTCTATTTATATCTTCTAAACGAACTATTATATCAGTATCAACATATATAGAATTATTTAAAGTCATCTTACTTGCTGTTGTACCGCTGAAAGAAGTTCTTATAATATTTGCAATAGTATTAATATTGATACCCATTTTTGATACTAAATCTCTATCCACATCAAAAATAAGCTCATGATTAGAATCATCTTCTTTTATCAAAACATTTCTAACACCCTCAACATTATTAACTGCAGCTATAACATTGCTTGCCACATCATATCCCCTGTCAAGATCATCTCCTACAAGCTCTATAATGATTGCACTGTAATTTTTGGGTTTTCCCATAGCTGTATTTTCAGAATTAAGTTCTATTCTTCCTGGATATCCATCAACTTTATTTCTTATGCTCTCTATATAATGACTAATATCAAATTTCCTTCCATTTTCTCTATCTATTAATTTTACCCTAACCTCTCCATGATGTTCATTTCTTCCGGTTCTTACTCTGGTTTCATAGTACGCCATATTATTACTAACAGCACTTTCTATATCATGCTCCATCTTATTTATAAACATGTCAGTAAACTCTACCCTAGCTCCAACAGGAAGTCTTAATCTCGATATAATAGTGCCTTCATCTGATACAGGATATCCTTCTTTACCTATATTAGTCAATAATAAAAATAATGATAAACTTAGTAAAATAGATATTAAAGCGAATGATTTCTTTTTATTTTTTATCACTACTGCTAATGTGCTTACATAAAATTTTTCTATATTATTATGAAGATTTTTATTAAAAAAATTTTCTAATCTTATTAACAACAAATTCAATTTACTGTCAGGATTTAGCTTATTTAATCTTGAAGCTAATAATGGTACTATAGTCAAAGCCACAAAAAGAGAAGTTAATAATGATATAGAAACAGTAATACATAAATCACTAAACATCTGCCCCATTTGTCCTTTAACAAAGAGAAATGGAAGAAACACACAGACACTTGTTAAAGTTGAAGCTGTTATTGCTATAGATACTTCGCTTGTACCTATTATAGAAGATTTTATATTATTTATTTTAATAGTTCTTTTATCATTTTTATTAATATTATATTTAGAATAATAATTGCTGTAATAAAAAATATTTTCTAACACTACTATAGAATTATCAACCATCATTCCTACACCAAGCACAAGCCCTGAAAGAGATATTACATTAATAGTGATATTGAAAAAATACATCAATATAAAAGTAGTTATTACAGATACAGGTATTGAAATACTTATTATAAATACGCTTCTTATATCCCATAAATATATCATAAGAACTAGCACAGCAAATAAAGCTCCCTGCCACACTGTATTCAAAACATTATGAATAGAATTCTTTATTGTATCCGAGCTATTGAAAAGTATTTGATAATAAACACCTGAAGGTAAATTAATAGTACTGAGCCTTTTCTCTACATCTCTTGCTATCTGTATAATATTTCCTCCGGATTCTTTTGTTACAGCAATAGTTAAAGCTTTTTGTCCGTTTATACGAACGATTTCTGAATCATCTTCATAATCTTCATGTACATAGGCTATATCTCTCACCTTTACAGGATAAACTTGATTTTTAAGCATTATAACTACATCTTCAATATCATTAACTTCTTTGAACTCTCCTGTTGTTCTTATATTATATTTATATACGCCTTCATAAGTTTCACCGCCTGCCACATTCTGATTCTCCAAAGATAATGTATGTACTATATCATTAATATTTATAGAATATGCATTAAGTCTATTTAAATCTATATCAACACAAATTATCTTTTTTAATCCGCCTCTTATTTCTGTCTGGGCTACTCCTTCAACCTGCTCTAATCTAGTAAGTATTTGACTATCAACTAAATCATATAAAGATGCTAAATTATCCGTACCAAAAAAAGCTATATTCATTATAGGTTCTGAATCTGTTGAAAATTTAGATATATTTGGATTATCTGCATCATCAGGCAAAGAAGATCTAATCATATCAATAGCTTCTCTTATATCATCAGCAGCAGTTTGTAAATCCGTTCCCCAATTAAATTCTATTTCAACATTAGATTCCGATTCTTTTGACTTTGATTTAATAGTTTTTACATTATTAACAGATGATACAGCACTTTCAATTACTCTTGTAACAGATTTCTCTACTTCCTCAGCTCCTGCATTATCATAAGTTGTTTTTATACTGATAATAGGAACTTCCATATTTGGAAGATAATTGATACTGAGTCTTGATATACTGATAAATCCAATTATGAACATGGACACCAATGTAACAAATACTGTTGTAGGTCTATTTACTATGAAAGTAATAAATTTTTTCATTTTTTCGTAAATTTAAAACATAAAAATATTACGGAAATATGATATTAAATTCTAAAAAATATTCAATAGTTTTTATAATAAATTTTTATTCCTTTTAAACTAGTAATAAATCATATTTGAAATTTATATTATTCATATAATTGCATAACAAAATATATATTTTTATTCTAATAAAAAACATTATAAAAAGTATATATACCTAAACAAATATATTTTGTCAAAAATAATTTTTTAAAATTTTAAATATATGCAGGGCTTTGCCCACTGCTCTGCGTGCTTACGCAGCACCCCACTTCTTTTGTTGCCACAAAGAAGCAAAAAGGATGCATTTTGACTTTAATTTAATAAATTATCTTATATGTAATACTATTTTAGTATGATTTGGTACTAATTTTATACTTGCACTTTCGCCGCAAGCAGACTTCGTCTGGTTCTTTTTGCGGCGGGAAAAAGAACAACAAAAAATTGACAAACTTAAAAAATTTTTAGTTTTTTATATAAAATTAACTATTCTTTTTTATTGTTTTTATCCTTATTATAAAGCATTTTTACTAGGAAAACTAAGGCAACAATTATTAATATTTTTATTATAATACTAAGTATGCCATGAATACCCAAATGCGGTCCGAACAACATTGGAAAGTCAAAATAATGTCTTGCATGAGGAGGAGGCGGAGCCATATGAAACATTCTGTCAAATGCCGGAGAACATGAACTCAATAAAAAAAGTGATAATATAGATGAAATTATAAAAGTGATTTTTTTTAACATATTAGTTACCCATCGTTTTATTTGCTTTATTAGACGAAAAAATTATAATAAAAGTTCCCAATAAATATTTATTTTTCATAAAAAAGTTGTATTATTATAATTACTATAAAATAGGAAATAATTATGGAAATATTAGATTTAGAAAGAGCCGAATACGAATTAAACAAAGCATACAAATCAAACCCTACTCCTTGGGTAGAACATTCAAGATATGTTGCTAAAGCTGCAAGGATAATAGCTTCTGAATACAATAAAAAATCAACAGATAAAAAATTAGACGAAGACAATTCATATATATTCGGACTTTTGCATGATATAGGAAGATACACAGGAATAAGTGCTGAAAGGCATTTAATAGACGGATATAAATACTGCATTAATTATGGCTGGGAAAAGATGGCTCAAATATGCATCACTCATGCTTTTATGATACAAGATGTAAATACTGCAATAGGAAAATTCGACATGCCTGAAGAAGATTTCAACTTCATAAAAAATTTTGTTGAGAATGCTGTATATGACGATTATGATTTACTTATTCAATTATGCGATTGTCTTGCTTTGCCTTCTGGATTTTGTTTGCTTGAAAAAAGGTTCGTTGATGCTGCATTAAGATATGGAACATTTCCTCAAAGTGCATTGAGATGGAAAAGAGTATTTGAAATAAAAGAATATTTTGAAAGTGTTATAGGCACTTCAATTTACAATTTACTTCCGAACATAAAAGATAATATTTCATGATCTTTTTAATGGTATATTTTTTTCTTCAAAATAAAGTGATATAACATTTTTTATTTCTTTCAAGGCTTCTTCTTCTGTTGCTCCGAAAGCACTTATATTATCTAACTCTTCTGATAAAGCTATATACCCCTCATCTTCTTCACTATAAAAAATTTTAATACTATATTTCATATCATTCCTCCAAATTATATTTATTAACTAGATATAAAAATTGTTTAACTTGATAGGGTTTTACCTCTCCATTAACATTTTGTATATTAATTAACTCAGAAATACCAATTCTAGAATATATTCTATGGCCCCTCTTTGTCTTTTACACACAAAACCAAAAGATTCTACAATACTACAAAAATAAGAATATTTAATATTTTTATTATTATTTGTAAGTTTATTAATAATCTCTTTCTTGTCCATATTTTAATTATAATATTATTCAATATAAAATCAACTACTCGCCTAGCTAACGAATCCATACGGTCGGCACATTCCGCACAGTAACGCTCACCCTTACAGACAGGCAACTATACGTGAACGAAGGAAGGCTGATTAGACAATCATCAAACAAATAAACTAATTGTAAAAACATAATCTACATGTTAAAATTAATAATAAAAAAATAAGGAAT
Organism: Brachyspira hyodysenteriae ATCC 27164; assembly: GCF_001676785.2. Lineage (NCBI taxonomy): Bacteria > Pseudomonadati > Spirochaetota > Spirochaetia > Brachyspirales > Brachyspiraceae > Brachyspira > Brachyspira hyodysenteriae. Next base: position 2,481,525 of record NZ_CP015910.2, read on the forward strand.
AAAAATGCCTGTTATATCAAGATTTTATGGTATCATTATCAAAATGTATTTTCAGCAAAAAGAGCATAATCCTCCGCATTTTCATGCTATATATGGTGAGTATGTTGGTGTTATTGATATCAATGAATTAAAGATGATAGAAGGCGATTTACCTAATAAAGCATGTTCGCTTGTATTGGAATGGGCTAAGAATAATCAAGACGAACTTTTAAATATATGGAATACTCAAAACTTTAAACAATTAGAACCTTTGGAGTAATTATGACTTTCCATAAAATAAAAAACGTTAAAGCTTTGGATAATCTCATTTTAGAAATAATATTTGAAAATGAAGAAATAAAATATTATGATATAAAAAAATTAATCCCTGAACATAAAGAGTTTGAAATTTTGAATGATAGGACTTTATTTAATCTTGTAAAAGTAGATGTCGGCGGATACGGCATTTCTTGGAACGATGATTTGGATATATCATGCAACACTTTATACTACGAGCTGTAGCACCACCCCGCACGGTAACTCTTTACCTTATCAAACGTCCACTATACGTGCGGCTGAATATCCAAACATTACCATAAAAGATTTTTTTAAAATTTTCATTATTACCCACCCAAACCCACCCTTTAAAGTTAAACAGAATTTTTTTAAAGAATAAGCCCGAAAATCTGATTTTTTTTAAAGACTACGAAAAAAAGTGGACTTTCCCAACCCCAACAAGCTAGCCATTTGAACCACTCGCCTAGCTAACACACTACTCGCCGTAGGGGCTTCCCGCACTGTATATCTTAATATTAAGGATAGTACAATGTACGTGCGGCTGATTACCCAACATCAAACAAAAAGAAACCGACTAAAAAGCCAACCCAGAAATAATTTTTTGAAAATTTACCTTATTACCCACCCGAACCCGCCCTTATAGTTAAACAAACATTTTTAACAAAACAAGCCTACAAATTAAATTTTTTTAGAAAAAATTAGAAAAAATATTGTACTTTTTTCATAGGAAAAAAGTACCAAAAAACTACTTCTTTTGTGGCACAGGCGAAGCCCGCCTACGGCGAGAAGCAAAAAGCATTTACATCATGTAGGATAATCCAAACATTCTAACAATATACCCAAAACGCTAACGCGAATTTTTATTAAATATTGAACGCAGGCTAAAGCCTTTCTCTCTGAACTACTCGCCTAGCTTACGCACTCCCTACGGTCGGGGGCTTTCCGCACGGTATAGCTCACCCTTACAGACAGTCAACTGTACGCGACCGAAGGAAGTACCCGAGACAAAGTCCCCTATGGTGAGGGTATGCGGCTGATTACCCAACATTATTTTTGAACAGTTTTATTTGATTTTAAATGATTATATTTTCTTTTACTAACATAACCCTTAATAATATTACCTTCATTATCTTTAGTTTCTACTTCATAATAATATTTAACATCACCAATGATAGTTATATTATTAACTGTAGTTTGATATATAACGTTTGATTTTGAATTATTTTTATCCATTATATTTATAATTAAAGCAGTAAAAATTGCAATCAATAATCCATAAATAATTAATATTATTCTATTATATATAGGATTTTTTTTACTCCATTTTTCCCAATAATCCATCAATTTTAATTGCCAATTATTAGTATTATTAATTGAATATAAATCGTTTTTTAACTCTTCAATCTCATTCTTATCAATAGCTTTTAAATTTAGATTTTCATCTTCTTCTAATTTCAAGAATACTTTATTAATAGAATCAGAAAAACATTTTTTATAATTTAATTCTATAAAATTTGCATAATCTTTTTTTAATAATTCTTGAGAATGTTTTAATGTTTCATATAAACTATTAATTGTAATTGAACCTGCAATATCTACATATTCTTTTTTGCGTAATTCTTCAGCATTCTTAATGGCATCAGATAAAGAATTATTTAAACTTAAATTAGAATGTTTTAATGTTTCATATAAACTATTAATTGTAATTGAACCTGCAATATCTACATATTCTTTTTTACGTAATTCTTCAGCATTCTTAATGGCATCAGATAAAGAATTATTTAAACTTAAATTAGAATGTTTTAAAGCTTCATATAAACTATTAATTGTAATTGAACCTGCAATATCTACATATTCTTTTTTACGTAATTCTTCGGCATTCTTAATGGCATCAGATAAAGAATTATTTAAACTTAAATTAGAATGTTTTAATGTTTCATATAAACTATTAATTGTAATTGAACCTGCAATATCTACATATTCTTTTTTGCGTAATTCTTCAGCATTTTTAATAGCATCAGATAAAAAATTATTTATACTAGAATTAGAAACAATATTTTTATTTTCTTTATTGAATTCTTCAATATCTTTAAAAGTGTTATATAAACTATTAACTGCGAGTTGAGAAGCTTCGTATAAAGTATTGTTAATATCAATTTTTTTTGTATCTATATTAAAACTCTTTTCTTCTTCAAGAATTTTTCTTATACTAGAATGAATATCTAATTCTGGAATACTCCTATTAAATTTATTTTCTTCTTCAACTATTTTTTTTATAGCACTAGAATGAATATCTAAATTTTTTGTACATATATCAAATTTATCAGATAATAAACTTGAAGTAGAATTTTTCATAAATTACTCCAATAAACCAAATTATATTTATAGTATATATTATAGCAGTATATATTTCAATATTTTTTTAATTATCACCATCAAGAATCTTTATCAAACCAAATAAATTAACCAATTAAATTTTTCAAATTATTTAAAATATTTGTAATAAATGGAATTGCATTAATGACTATTGGTGATGTAGTAATAGCTATCTGTAATATTTGTAATAATTTTAAAGTATTATCTATATAATCTTTATAATTATTATTTCGTTCAGAATTCCTTATTTGCTCTATAACATCTAAAATATCATTTTTATTTTCAATAGAATTATCTTCTATATATTTTTTAGTTCATCTAAATTTGAAATATTATTATTATTATTATTATTATTATTATTATTATTGTTATTATTATTTATACTAGGACTAAAATTAATAATATTACTAGGATTAAAATTAATATTTTCTTCTTTTTGCATATTTAAATATCCCTCTAAATATTTATGATGATTATCTATTTCTATTTTTAGTGTATCTCTTTTAGCTTCAGCTCTATTAATGCTTACTTGAATATCCAATAATTTACCTTTTAATATCGTTATTCCATCTTGAAGCTTATATATTTGAGATTCATTAGTTTCTCTACTAATTTGATTTTCTATATATAAAATATCTTTTTCTATTCTAGCTTTTTGACTTTTTATAGCATTTAATTGATTACAAGCTCTAGTATACTCATCTGTTTTTTGATTAATTAATAGTACAATTTTTTGTGCCTTATTCATCACTCTTCCTCTATAATCCTCACTTCCTCATCACTCAAATTATACAACTTATACACCAAAGCATCAATCTGCTTGTCAACAGCATTAATCTGCCTGTTAATCATAGTAACAGCATTCGGATTTTTCTCAACGGCTAACTTTTTGTTTAACGCAATGATACTGTCAACTAAAGCAACAATTTTGTCATGCATTTCCTTGTCTTGTTTATCATCTAAATTTATATTTGGCATAGGAAAAGAATTTAATACATTAATTTTTAATTCAGCAAATAATTTTCCTTTTCTAGGTTGTATAGTTCTATAATACCAAGTAAGAAATTTTGAATTTAAAATACCTAAAAAATACAATAAGCTAATATCTGTAAATTTAGGAATGCATACAAAAACATTATTACTGAAATAATAATTATCATTATCTACATTAGCCAATATAAAATCACCTGTTCTTCTAACAACTAATTTATTATTTTCAAAATATTTAGAATTACCTAATCATGCATACTCCTTATTTTTCTTATCAATAATATTTGGAGAATAATTAACCCATTTACCATTCCAAGTTAAATTATACCTCTTTACTTCATCTCCTCCTAATATAAGTTTCTTACAATAATTATTTAGACATTCATCTATAAATAATTTTTTTCTTATATTACCTGAGTGTATACCTTCATGTGATTCAAAATAATCAGAAAATTTATTATAATTTTTAAATTTATTAAGAATATTAATAATATCATCTGTCAAATATAAATTAAATTTATAACCTGTATTATCATTATAAACCTTTTGAGAAATTCTATTTGATATTATTTTATCTTTATCATGTATAAATATATTAATAATATTATCTTTTACTGTTCTATTATCAATATTTCCTATAATAGTACAGCTATCTAAATTGACCTTTTTAAATGCCATTCCCCAATGAGATATATCACTAATGCATAATTTATCTAAAATTAATTTTCTAGTTGAATCATAATTTTTTAACAATATAATATCAGGCAATACAAGACCAAACAAACCATTATCTTTTATTAAATTAAAAGATTTCTCTATAAAAAATCTAAATAAATCTAATATACCTATTGTAGAGACTGGATATTTTTCTTTAAAATAATATTCTTCTTCTTTTAAGATATTAATTTCTTTTTGACCCCAAGGCGGATTGCCTATCACCACATCGAAACCGCCCCCTTTAAAAATATTTTTAAACTCGTCCTCCCAATCAAAACAATTTATTTTATATTGCGTCTCCTCGTCAAAATCAAGCACCGACTGGCTCTCGTAAAAATCATTGCCTACTACGAGCTGTAGCACCTTCCCGCACGGCAACGCTCACCCTTACAGAAAGTACAATGTACGTGCGGCTGATTACCCAACATCAAACAAAAAACTAACTAAAAAGCTAACCCAGAAATATAAAATCGAACCCACAAACAGATACTAACACAGAAATAATTTTTTTGAAAATTTATCTTATTACCCACCCAAACCCGCCCTTATAGTTAAACAAACATTTTTAACAAAACAAGCCCGAAAATATAAATTTTTTTAAAGACTACGAAAAAAAATCGACTTTCCCCACCCCAACAAGCTAGCCATTTGAACCACTCGCCGTAGCTTCCGCACTACTCGCCGTAGGGGCATTCCGCACGGTAACGCTCACCATTACAGCAAGTACAATGTAAGTGCGGCTGATTACCCAACATCAAACAAAAACAAACTAACTAAAAAGCTAACCCAGAAATATAAAATCGAACCCACAAACAGATACTAACACAGAAATAATTTTTTGAAAATTTACCTTATAAACCACCCCCTAACCGAGCGAAACGAAAAATAAAAGGCTATGAAATTTTTAATTTTTACTTATATAATACCCACCCAAACCCGCCCTTATAGTTAAACAAACATTTTTAACAAAACAAGCCTACAAACAGTAACTTTTTTAGAAAAAACACGAAAAAAATCGACTTTCCCACCCCAACAAGCTAGCCATTTGAACCACTCCCCTAGCTTACGCACTACTCGCCGTAGGGGCTTCCCGCACGGCAACGCTCCCATTACAGATAGTACAATGTAAGTGCGGCTCATTACCCAACATCAAACAAAAAATAAAATAACTAAAAAGCCAACCCAGAAATATAAAATCGAACCCACAAACAGAAACTAACCCAGAAATAATTTTTTGAAAATTTACCTTATAACCCACCCCCTGACTGAGCGTAGCGAGGAAATACCCGGACGAAGTCCACCGGAGGTGAGGGTACGCCCTTATAGTTAAACAAACATTTTTAACAAAACAAGCCTACAAACATAAACTTTTTTGTGCGAGCCGCACCACCACCCCGCACGGCACTGCTCGCTCTTACAGAAAGTACAATGTATGTGCGGTTTATTACTCAATATTATTTTTGAAAAGTTTTATTTGACTTTAATTGATTATATTTTCTTTTACTAACATAACCATTAATAATATTACCTTCATTATCTTTAGTTTCTACTTCATAATAATATTTAACATCATTAATAATAGTTATATTATTAATAATAGTTTTATTTATTATTTGAGAATTAGAACTAGCATCTTTTCTTACAGGCAATAAAAGACCTATATAAAAACTAATAATAGCTGGAACAACTACAGATAATATTAGTGCTATAATAGGATTTTTTTTAGCCCATTTTTTATAAACATCAAATATCTTTTGCTGCCAATTAAGTGATATGACATTTTCTTTGTGTATTTCTTCTAAGTCGTTTTTTAACTCTTCAATCTCATTTTTATCAATATTTTCTAAATTTATATCTTTATTCTCTTCTAATTTTAATAATGCTTCATTAATAGAATTAGAAATAATTTCTTTGTATTGCAACATTGGAATATTAATATTCCTAAATGTAAAAACATTAGTTAGCATTGAAATAGTACGCTGAAATTCATTAGATAATCCTAAAATATTAATATCTCTAAATGTAAGAACATCTACTAATTTTGAAATAGTCGATTGAATTTCATCAGAAAATCTAGGAATTAAAATCTTTTCAAAATTAATTTTATTAAATACATTATCAAAATTTGCTATTGGTAAATTTTTATACGCTTCCAAATATTGTATTTGAGTTTTATGCATATTATTAATAATATCTGGAACAAGTCTAATTTTACTAATTTGTTCTATACGAGAATTTAATAAATTTTCTATTAAAATAAAATCTTTATTTTCCATTTACTACCTCTCAATAATATTTATTACTACTTTATAAAACAATATAATAATACCAAACATTTAATAAAAAATTAAATTACTTAGGTATTAATTTATATAATTTTCTTATTCTATTTCTATTAGCTAAAAAATGATCTTCTTCTATTTGTTTAGTATAATTAAGTAAGCCATTTAATTTTGATATTGTTTTAATAATTTCAATATTATTATTTTCTATCTCTTTTTTAATAATATCATTAGATTTATTTAATAATTTTAAATTTTCAATAATATCTTTTCTTTTTGAATTTTTTATATATAGTTTATTATTTTTTAATATTACTCCTGTTATTTTAGCATAACCTTTATTATATCGCTTAGTTTTTTCAGGTTTTATCTTTAAATTATTTTTTTCAAAAATATCTATTATCTTATTAGGCAATTTATTTGTAAACTTTATATCTGAAGAAAATGTCATATCATCTACATATAAAGAAAATCTTATTCCTTTTTTTAAACATAGATTATAAATATTATCAAAAACATCACTATAACATAAATATGCTAATATTTGACTTGATGGACTTCCTGTAGATAAAAAAGTTTCTTTCCCATTATCATAAACTGTTAATTTTGTAATAAATAATGCTATATCACTATTTAATTTAAACTTATTAAAAAACAAATCATATATTGTATTCCCTTTAATACTATTATAAAAACTTGATATATCCATAGTCAAAAAATATTTTTTTCCTAAATGATATCTAGCATTTTCAATATTATTTTTATTAGTATTTTTTATACTTGGAGCAAATAAATATTTAGGTAATACTTTTGGTAATAAACATTTTAATAATTTTTTTTGAGTTTTTTTAAGAAAAAATATAGGTTTGTGTATTTCTCTACCATTATCATTAATTTCTGTTATATAACATTCTTTTATATTATTATTAATAATGTTATATTTTAATACTTTATTAACACAAAGAAATTCACAAGTTTTTTCTATAGAAGTAAAATTTTTAAATATATCTAAATTGTATTTTATCATCAAAAATAATAAGCTGGTTACCTAAACAGGTAATCCATAATGGAAGATACAACCTTAATAATAAAGTGTATCAACTTATGATATTTTACATAATAAAATATCATATTTAGGAATAGTGATATAATTTTATTTTTGATAAAATTTATCATAATATCTCCTTTATATAGTGCTTTGGATTTCTTACACAATGTAAGAAGCACTATGCCACCCATAAAGGAGTGAAAAAATTATATCCCTGTTTAAGACCATTAGCTCGTAAACGAGCAATAAATTATTGCAATATTCTAACAAATTACTCGCTTTGCGAGTCTATTGTTAGTTAATGCAATATATGATGCTAATAACGAGCGATAAATCATCGCCACCCAAAACATATTTTAAATGAATAAATGAAATACAAACAATAGCAATTCATAATTAATATAAAATACATTTAAGTAAATAGGCAATGAACACAATAATCAAACAATTCAATTAATTGTGAAATTTTTCAAAGAGCAATATTTATTGCTTGGTGGCAATTCATATATAATGATACTATATATTATTTTTTTGTCAATTTAATATAAAATTATTCAATCAATATATAATACCTATTTTCTATTTATTCACCTTCTATAATTCTCACTTCCTCATCGCTCAAATTATATAACTTGTACACCAAAGCATCAATCTGCTTGTTAACAGCATTAATCTGCCTGTTAATCATAGTAACAGCATTAGGATTTTTTTCAACGGCTAACTTTTTGTTTAACGCAATAATGTTGTCAACAAGATTAACTATTTTATCATGCATTTCTTTATGTTGTTTATTTTTTAAATCTAATTGTGGAATAGGAATTTTAGCAGTAACAACTGAATCAAAATGCATAGTCCTTATAGATTTACCAAATATAAAAATATATGTATACCAAGATAACAATTTTGAATTAAGAACTCCAAGTATAAACTTTATATCAAAATCACTTTTATTGTATAATTGATTAACAGTATCCAATATTAAATAATCATTTATATTTTCTAACATACTAGAATGTATAGCTATTATTTTAATATGTGGTACTGGGTTCATTATATGAGCTACTATATTTTGTACTAAAATAGAATTATTATTAATCATTGCTTTATCTTCAATATTATTATCACCTGAAATATATTTAATATAATTATCATTATAAAAATATCTTGAAATATTTTTACCACCCAAAACCTTATAATATTTTTTATTTTCAGGAATTTCATCTATACATATCTTTTGATAACCTGCTCCACGTTTATTAATAATAATATCATTAAAATAAAGATTAGATGATTTCATTTTCACAGCTATATTTAAATCTTCATTAGAAATACCATTTAAATAAAAATCAAATTCATTAAATGTTTTTTTATCAATATTTCCTATCCTTTTAATTTCAGTATCTTCTCGTACAGAAGTTATATAATTATCTTGATTTAAATCTTTTTTAAATAAAGTTATAACTTGTTCTAATTTTACATCTTTCCAAACTTTACCACAATCAACCAATTCAAACAAATGATCAATCATTAATTCTCTTGATACTTGCCAATTTGAAGCATATATAAAAGATTTTGGAATAATATATCCATTTATACCATTTCCTTTTAGTAATTTTTGCAATAAACCTAAAAATAAAGCTGCTGTATTTGTGTTACCCAAACCATATTTTCTCTCTAAATAAATTCTTTCAACATCTAAAAGTTCAGCTCCATATGGCGGATTACCTATCACCACATCGAAACCGCCCCCTTTAAAAATATTTTTAAATTCGTCCTCCCAATCAAAACAATTTATTTTATATTGCGTCTCCTCGTCAAAATCAAGCACCGACTGGCTCTCGTAAAAATCATTGCCTACTACGAGCTGTAGCACCACCCCGCACGGTATCGCTTACCATTACAGATAGTACAATGTAAGTGCGGCTGATTACCCAACATCAAACAAAAACAAACTAACTAAAAAGCTAACCCAGAAATATAAAAACTAACACACAAACGGAAACTAACCCAGAAATAATTTTTTTGAAAATTTACCTTATTACCTACCCCCTGACCGAGCGTAGCGAGGAAATACAGAAAAGCAGAAAAAGAATTTTTTTTTAAATTTTCATTATTACCCACCCAAACCCGCCCTTTAAAGTTAAACAGAATTTTTTTAAACAATAAGCCCGAAAATATAAATTTTTTTAAAGACTACGAAAAAAAATCGACTTTCCCCACCCCAACAAGCTAGCCATTTGAACCACTCGCCGTAGCTTACGCACTCCTTACGGTCTGGGGCATTCCGCACAGCACTGCAACCCCTTACAGACAGTCAACTGTACGCGACCGAAGGAAGTACCCGAAGGGTATGCGGCTGATTACCCAACATCAAAAAACAAACTAACTAAAAAGCTAACCCAGAAATATAAAAGCTAACCCACAAACAGAAACTAACAAAGAAATAATTTTTTTGAAAATTTACCTTATTACCCACACCCCTAACTGAGCGTAGCGAGGAAATACAGAAAAGCAGAAAAAGAAATTTTTTTAAATTTTCATTATTACCCACCCAAACCCGCCCTTTAAAGTTAAACAGAATTTTTTTAAACAATAAGCCCGAAAATATAAATTTTTTTAAAGACTACGAAAAAAGTTGACTTTCCCAACCCCAACAATCTAGCCATTTGAACCACTCACCTAGCTAACGCACTACTCGCCATACGGGCATCCCGCACGGTACTGCAACCCATTACGGATAGACCTCTGTAAGTGCGGCTGATTACCCACTACTCGCCTAGCTAACGCACTCCCTACGGTCGGGGGCTTTCCGCACGGTAACACTCACCATTACAGCAAGTACAATATATGTGCGGTTTATTACCCAACATCAAACAAATAACTAAAAAGCTAACCCAGAAATAATTTTTTTGAAATTTACCTTATTACCTACCCCCTGACCGAGCGTAGCGAGGAAATACAGAAAAGCAGAAAAAGAAATTTTTTTAAATTTTCATTATTACCCACCCAAACCCGCCCTTTAAAGTTAAACAGAATTTTTTTAAACAATAAGCCCGAAAATATAAATTTTTTTAAAGACTACGAAAAAAGTTGACTTTCCCAACCCCAACAATCTAGCCATTTGAACCACTCGCCGTAGCTTCCGCACTACTCGCCGTAGGGGCATTCCGCACGGTAACGCTCACCATTACAGCAAGTACAATGTAAGCGACCGAAGGAAGTACCCGAAGGGTATGCGGCTGATTACCCAACATCAAAAAAATAATTTATAAATCATCAAAAGGTAATAATTTTTCTTTATTCTTTATATGCTTAATAACTTTTTCTATAAAATAAACGGATCTTTCTTTATTATTTTTTGTTACTATCTTTTCTATACGCAATCTTACTTTTAATTGATCTTCTTTTGAAAATTTTTCTATATTACTATCAATATTTTTTAAAAAACTTTCATCTTCAACTTTTATATTAATTGAACCCAATGTATCATTATGTAATTTCCATTTATATTTATTTTCAAATGATAAAGTTTTTATATCAAAAATAGCTTCTATTCTATTATCAGAAATGATATCAATATTAACTTTTGGAGGTGCTTTAAAAAAATCAATATTATTTTTATCTGCTATATCTTTAATAACATTATTATATTCCATTTGTAATGTATCTATACCTTTTCTATTAATAATAGATATCATATTTTCTACATCTTTTCTTATAGAATTATTTGTATATAATTTATATGTTTTTTTTATTTTTGTTTCCTTTTCTTTAGCAGTTTCTATTTTTTCTTCATCATACTCAAACCAGATATTTGAATTTTCTAAATTATTAATACATAACTTTCCATTTTCAAATATAAAATTATCTTCTTGAACTTTTTTTCCTTTTGTATATTTTATAAAATTAAATAAATTTTGTAAAAAAACTATCATATCTTTTGCATTAATAAACGCAGATACAATATCATTATTGAATAAATCAAGAATAATTTTTACAATTATTATAATTTCTATACCAAAACAACCTTTATGAAAATTAGCCTTAATTTTTACATCTACATCGGTATTATCTTCATTTATTTCTGAATTAATTTCTTTAAATAAATTATTTATTGATTTAAGTATTAAAATTAAATCATCAGCTAACATTTCATTATTATTTAATGCTTCACCATCATATATAAGTTTTAAACAACTAGTACTAATATCACTATTATCCATTTTAATCCTCTTCACTATAATATATTAACAATAAAAAATTATTATATTTTTAAATCATTTACAAATTCTTCAATATTACTAGAATATTTTACATCAATATCAGATATAAAATATAATTTAGATTTTATAAACTTACAAGTATCTTGATGATTAAATAAAGTAATATTTATACCTCCTTTATTTAAAGAACTTTCAAATTTAATGCCATCAAATCCAAGATTTTTTAATAATTCTGCAATATATTGAGTTGGTATATAATCAATATCATTTCCATGATTTATAGCTGAAAATCCATAATTAAGAGAAAAAAATTCATTAACTTTTACATTATCATTGTTAGTTGATTTAAAATTTGAAATATCAAATAATGTTAAATCACATAAAGTTTTTATTTCAGCTACACTTACAAAACTGCATATCATTGGTCTAACTTCTTTTATACTTGTATTTATATCTTCAGATGTGTATAAGTAACTAATTTTTTCAGGATTTGCCCTACCTGCTTTTGCTATTTCTGGATTTGGTGCCATAGAATTTTTTTCATCATAACCAACTATTTCATCTCCATTAACTTCTTGTTTACTAAAATCATCTTTGAATATTCTACTACGATATAATTCAGCATCTTTTTTTAAGATAAATTTATAATTTAAAGCTTGTTTTTTGACAACATCTATTATGTTATGTTTTGGAAAAAACCTATTATTATAAATTATTTCTTTTTTAAAATCTTCAAAATCAACTATTCTTTCATATCTAAAATATAATAAAACAATAGCAATTGCCCATATTTCATTAATATTATTTTTATTGTCTTCTTCCATATTTAGATTTAATCCTTTAAAAATCTTTACTTAATTTATATAATTCAAATTATAAATTTATATATAAAATTATCAACCCACTATATATACCCTTAACTTCTAAACAAGGGGCTAACAGCCCGAGCCATAAACTTAATAAAATTTTTTTTGCTTCTTTTGACGAAGTCCGCCTATGGCGTAAGAAAAAAGAAGTATAACTCAATACCAGAAATAAAGAGTTATACCTCAAGATTGTAAATGTTTTTTGTTTCTTTTTCTTATTACAAATAAAAATTGTTCGCTTTGAAGCTCTGTCAAGTAAACTTGCCAGACGCTCACAATTTTTATTAAAAAGAAATGCTTTTTCGCGTAGCGTGTCCGAGCAAAGCGAGGACATAAGGTTCTTTTTTTGAGAAAGCAAAAAAAGAACATGGAAAAAAGTTTGCTTTCTTTTACAAAGAACTAACCCTCAATAATCTTTATCTCCTCATCATTAAGCCCATACAAAGCATACACAATCTTATCAATAGCCTTGTCCACCGCCTGAATACGCGTGTTAAGCATCTCAATAGTGTTAGGGTTCTTCTCGGAGGAAAGTTTTTTGTTTAAGTCAATGATGTTGTCAACGAGCTTAATTAAATTTTCTTCTGTATTTTTATCAATATCTGGAATAGGAAAATCATTTATATATTGAGGTTTAAACCTTGTTGTATTACCTCTTAATATAGTACCTGTTTTCTTAACATAATAAGTAAATAACTTACTATTAAAAATTCCCATATAAACATTGATGTTATATATAGCCTTTTCATTAAATACAATACTGTAAATTGTAGTTGTATGATATAAATTTTTATCATCAATCACAGCCTGCATTCTCATATTAATATCAGGAAAAGAAATTTTTTTATGCTCAAATTCATTTAAACTTTTCGGGTATATATAAGCATAAAATTTATCATTTTTCATTCTTCCCCTTTCTCTATTTTCTAATTCTTTTCTATTTTCTTGCAAATATTCCCAAGCCTTTGGAAACTGCTCTTTTATTTCTTTTTGAGAATATAATACAGCAGGATTTAAATTTATATTATACGGAAAAATTACCCAACGAATTGGTTGTACATCAGTATACCTTTTTAAATCTTTACCCAATAGAAATGGTTTTATAAATCCTCTTTCTATTTCAATTTCTTTATCTAATGACTTTGAATAAGTTTTTACAATTCCATTATTTTCTTCCCCGCCTTGTAAAACATAAATATCGTCTGCACTTGTAGCTATACCTTGAAATATTTTTTTTGTTATATCTTTTAAAACTATTTTATAATTTTTTAATTTCTCTATTATAGACAAAGTATCATTATCATAAAAATTCCAATTATCTTTTGTTATTATACTAATAGGAAAAGTTTCAAAAGTAGATTCAAACAATTTTTCTTTTATATCTACATTTTCATCAAATCTTAATAATTTAAAATCATTTTGTTCTTCATTAGATAAAAATAATAAACAAGTATATGTAGTAGCATTATTAAATATTTGATTCTCACCAAAATACACAACTTTTTTTAATGCCTTTCTATTAGATATTATTTCTCTTAAATTCTCTCCCATATCTACTTTAAAAAACTTATGAGGTAAAATATATCCCATTTCACCTGTAGGCTTTAATAACTGAAAAGCTTTTTCAACAAAACATAAATAAATATCTATATTACCACTGTTTGCACTTTTATAAGTTTGTTTTAATGCATCTACAGTTAATGGGCTTGATTCTGCCATTGTCTGAATTTTTACATAAGGAGGGTTTCCAATTACTACATCAAAGCCCCCTGCTTTCATTATATCCCTAAACTTAGAATTCCAATCGAAACAGTTAATTTTATATAAAGTGTCATCATCCAAATCGAGATGGCTCTCGTAAAAATCATTGCCTATTAAACTATTACCGCATTTGATATTGTCCTCCAATGACGGTAAAGCTCGCTCATTAAATAAATCCTGATTGTTCTGTATTGACGCTGGACTCTCCCCCTCCAAACATTTCATAAGTAATGATAATTTCGTTACCTCTACCGCATTGCTGTCTATGTCCACTCCAAATATATTGTTGCGTAATATCTGCTTCTTTATCCAAATTGTTAAATCCCCATTCTCTTTTATTACATCTTCTTTTGATCCCTTAAACTTCGCCCTGTCCTTTATCTTGTTGTAATATTCAATATGATAATTAAGTAAATATTTATACGCCCCAAGTAAAAAACTTCCGCTGCCGCAAGCTGGATCCAATATTTTTATATTCGCTATCTCCTCAGGCTTCTTCCCCTTTATAGCCTCCCCAACTGTATTCGCTACTATATAATCAACTATATACTCAGGTGTATAATAAACCCCTCCTGCCTTACGCACCTCTGGTTTTAATTCTATCTTCGCACTATGATTCTTCCCTATAGTGATAGTCTTACCCAAAAACTGCTCATAAGCATTCCCTATTATCTCAACCGATATCACAGAAAACTCATAAGGACTCAAAGGATAATAAAGCTCATTAATAATCTCTTTTATTACTTTATTATCAATCTCAATACTGCTGCTAATACTGTCTTTAGAAAAATCAAACAGCCCCGAATTATACCTGCCGTCAGCTTTCTCAAAAATTTTTAAAAGATTACCATAAAAACTCTCATCCTTATTTTCACAAGTCTTTTTTAAATCCCCATACTCCTCAATGCCTCTGTCTTCAGCCGCCCTCAAAAATATAATCCTGTCAATAATCTGCTGAACCGCATAATTCAAATCGCGTACAGATAAATTTTTATTAAGCTTCGCAATATTAGATGCAAGCTTAGTCCTTAAACTATCAAGTGAATTAAGAAAATCAATATCAACACTTTCAGTACCTTTTTTGTTTGAAGTACCTGCAATATATTTTTCAAGCGAACCCTGTTCAATTCTCTCTTTATTAAGTATCTCATAAAGAAAATCAAATCTATTAAGATAATCCTCAAAATGAATATACTCAATCCTAGCAGTAGAAGCCTTATCATTAACATTTGGCTTTCTAGTGCAGTCATAAACAGCAAGCTCCTCAAAATCAGTAAGAAAACTTATACCAAGCTTGGCACTCCAACCATACCTCCTAAGCTGAAAAGCAGGCAAACTGTCCTCTTTAAGATTAACACCGGGCTTTTTCGCCTCCACAAAGAAAACCCTATTCCCCCCAATACGAAATGCATAATCAGGAGCTTTAGTTTCCTTTCCAACTTTCACCTTATCTTCATGAATTACATCACGATAAGTCTGCGATTTACCTGCCCTATTAGAAACGTCCCAACCGAACGCCTCAAAGAACGGATCCAAAAAATCCCTTCTAGTCTCCGTTTCATTATAATTTTTATTTGTATACTGATCCTTGTTATTCCTAAACTTAATAACTAACTCTTCAACTTTTTTATAAACTTCTTCTTTACTATACATAATGTCCCCCATTACTTTTAATAATTTTATTTATAAATTTACTTTTATTATATAATTTTTAATCCATATAAACCAACAAAACCATATAATAAAACCTTCATATTTTTATATATACCTAAACAATTATATTTTATCAACTTATGCACTTTATATAAATGTTATCTACTTTTTTGTTGCACACGCTCTGCGGACTTCGTCAAAGTAGCAAAAAACGCAAATACTACAGTTTAATATTTTAAAAATATGCATTAAATGTGGGTAATACCCTAGTTTTAACTTCAAAATGCAATATTTCTCCGTAGGCGGACAGTGGACACTACAAAGGCAGATAGCATCCAGCCACCACCACTTTTAATAATTTTATTTTTGTAACGTTCAAATATAAAAAATAAACTTTAAACGCAATACTCTCATTAAACTATAAAATAAATATACACTTTTATATAGTATACAAAATTTTACTTAAATATTCAATGAAAGATACCATTTTTTATAGCACAACATTTGAGAAATATAATTGATTAACTATCGACTTTTATAATATAAAATACCTACATTATAACTTTATACTGCAATACACCCAAACCACACATTTTGCAACTAAATATAAGTAGAAAATCAACCCCAACATCAAATAAACTACTAGCTTTACCATACGGGTACACTTTGTGCCCCCCGCACTACTAGCCTAGCTAACGCACTCCCTACAGTCGGCACCATTCCCGCATGGCACTGCAACTCCTTACAAACAGTCAATTATACGCAACCGAAGGAAGTACCGTCAGGTATGCGGCTGATTACACAACATCAAACAATAAAACTAACTAAAAAGCTAACCCATAAATAATTTTTTAAATTTACTTTATTAACCACTAGAAATACAGATTTTACAACTAGATACAAGTAAGAAATATATTGACGTTAAATTAATGTAATATTATCTGGTAAATATAAATTGTCACTAAAAAAAATATATTCTTTTGATTTAACTTTTTTATTTATATTATAGAATAAATCTAAATAACTTTTTCTATATTTATTATATAATGAAAATATAAAATCAGATACATCATAAGTGACTATCCATTTATAATTTATAGAATCTATGACATTATTTAAATTAATATGATCCTTATCTTTATAAAAATTTTTATATAATTCTTTACCTTTCAAAAAATATGGCGGATCAAAATTAATAAAAATATTTTTATATCTTTTTATATTTCTATTTTTTAATAAATCTATAGCATCCAAATTATATAATATAATTCTATTCTTTTCTTTTGATATATTCTGTATTTTATCAATAAGTTTATCTTTATTAAATCTAGAATCAATTTTATAATTACCAAGTTGTTTTTTACCTCCAATAATTCCTGCCTTAATAATTCCAGAAACATTAGTTCTATTCAAAAAAAATGTTGCAAATCCTAAGTCAAATAAATTATTAGCATTCTGATTATTATAAATTTCTTTTTGCTTATTCCATTCTTTAATATCAATTTTAGTATGATAAATTTTATCACACATAGCATCTGAATAATTAATAACGCTATACCAAAAAGCATATATAGATATATCAAAATCATTAATAATAATTTTTTCAACATCATTATTTAGTAAAAGTTTTAAAGCAATTCCAGCTCCACCTGCAAAAGGTTCTAAATAAGTTTTTCCTATTAAATTATTATGTAATATAAGTTTTTTTACATAATCATAAAAAAAACTTTTTCCACCTGGATATCTTAAAGGAGATACTATTTCTGGCATAATTAATCTCCTTTATTATCTTCTATATTCCACTCATTTCTATCTATACCAAAAAAATGAGCAACTTTTTTAAATAATACATTTAATTCTTTATAAAATTTATTAACTTCTTCTTCGTTTTCTTTTATCCATAACTCAAAAAAATATTTATAATGTTTTTCATATCTATTAAAATGTTTTTTTAATTCTTCTCTCTCTACACCTTTAGATGAATTATTTTTAGATTTTTCTTCTACTTTTTTTAATTGTATATTTTTATATGAATTAAAAATTTCTTTTAAATCATCTTTAGAATATTCTTGTGATATATTACACTTTGTACTATATGATTCATAATTATTTATTATCACTTCAATATATTCAAAAAATAGTTTTTCAGGAGATTTACCACCTGGCAAACATAATATACAATTTCCACGCTTATCTTTTATATCATTTTCTTGATCACCATCAAGTATGCATATACCCAAATAATGTTCATTTTGAAAATTTTCTTTATTAAAAAGTTTTGCTAGATTACTTGAACCTATTGACATTTCTAATAAAAAAAATTTATCTCTTATATAGGAAAATGAATCTCCGTATTTTTTCTCAAAAAAATCAAATAAAATATTTAAAAATATTCTAGCTTCTTCATCTTCAGTAAAAATATTAATTCTAACATTTTCAAACATTTTCTTTCTACCAATATTCAAAAGATGCTGTTTCATTTTATAAATATTTGAATTATCTAATTTATCAACTTTATTATTTTTATCTTGTAGATAAATTATATTAATTTGTTCTTTTTTATCTAAAGAATATTCTATTAATGATAAACTATGAGTAGTAAATATTACTTTAATTTTATATTTCTTAGAATATTCCTCTAATTTATCTAATAATTTATTCTGATAATTTGGGTGTAATGTTGCATCTAGTTCGTCTATCAAAAATATAGATACAAATTCTTCTTTATCTATATAATCTTTATTTAAACTATCATAGTAATACTCAAATGATACTAAAGACTGAAGTACTATAAATAAATTATCTTCTCCAGCAGATATTGTATTAGAATCAATACCTTCAATATTTGTATAAAAATCTCCTCTATTTTTTATATTAGAAACGACTTCATTATATTGATAATCTATATCAAAATTTGTAAATTCTTTATATAATTCTTTTATAGAATTTTTATATTTTTCTGGTAAATCAACATTAATTTTACTTATTAAACTATCATCATAGTATTCACCATAAGGTAATAACCTAGATAAACCAAGATAAATTATAAATTTATATTCTAAGGATTCCTTATTTTTTATTTTATAATATGGCTTTACTGCATATCTATTTGCTTTTTTAGAATTATGTTTTCTAAATCCTAATTTATTATTAGATATAATATTGTATAAAATACCTTTTGTATTTTTAGCAGGATCATTATAATATTTAGAATTTTTAACTAGCTTTTCTAATTTAGGGTTTATCTCTTTAGTAATTTTATTTGTTATTGTAATAAATTGTTTATCTTTTAAATATTCAAAATTTTTATCTATTTTTTTAAATGAATTACTAATAACATATAATAATGATGATTTGCAGGTTCCATTAACACCAGCTATTATATTTATGTTTTTATTAAATTCAAAAGTTATATTTTCAAATTTTCGATATTTTATAAATTCTAATTTTAGCCCCATAATCTATACCTACTAAAAATATATTCAATATTATATACTTTCAAAATACAGTTGTCAATAAAACAAAAAAGGCAGCCATTATTCATAGCTGCCCTTTTGTAATATTTAAATATTAATTATTTTTGTATTTTTATCTCACTGCCTCAGCACATCTAGTACATAACTCTTTATGCTCGCTGTCTGTTCCTACACTGTCATAATGTCCCCAACAGCGTACGCATTTTTCATGACTAGCTTTCTCTGTCTTAACGAAAGAAACGCCGCCCTCTATAAATGTATCGTCCTTGCTGTCAGAAAGTGTTACTTTACTTACAATGAATATCTCGTTTAAATATTTTTCATATTTAGTAAGCAATTCTTTAGTTGCTGGCTCTTTAGTGCATATTGTTACATAAGCCTCTAAAGATTTACCTATTGTGCTATTATCTCTAGCTCTTTCAAGTGATAATAATACATCATCGCGTACTTTAAGAATTGAAGCCCATTCTTTTTCTAACTCTAAATCAATTAAATTGTCATCAGCTTTAGGATATAACTCTAAATGTACAGAAGAAGCATTTTCTCCTTTGTAGTATCCCCAAACCTCATCAGTTGTAAAAGGAAGTACTGGAGCTATTATTTTTACTAATACATCTAATATTTCAACAAGTACAGTCTGAGCACTTCTTCTTGAAATAGAATCTTTTCTATCACAGTATAATCTGTCTTTGATAATGTCAAAATAAGTAGCAGAAAGCTCAACAACACAGTAATTTATAAGTCTTTGATAGAATAAATGGAACTCATAACCATCGCAAGCCTTCTCAGCAACTTTTATAAAACTATGAAGTCTTGATAAAGCATATCTGTCTACAGGAAGTAAATCTTTAACTTCAATCTTTTCTTTAGTGAAATCAAAATCAGAAATATTTCCTAACAAATACCTGAAAGTGTTTCTTATTTTTCTATAATTGTCAGCAATAGCCTTCATCATGTTATCGCCAACACGTGCATTGTGAGTGAAGTCCTCACTTATACACCAAAGTCTTAATATATCAGCACCATATTTGTCAATAACTTCTAAAGGTGAAACAACATTGCCTGCACTCTTATGCATAGCTCTGCCCTGTTCGTCTAAAGTCCAACCATGAGTTACAAGCTCTTTGTATGGAGGTATTCCTCTTATAGCCATAGAAGGCCAAATTGCAGCTTGGAACCAACCTCTGTATTGGTCGCCTCCCTCTAAATATATATCAACAGGGAAAACTCCGTCTAAATCTTTATTAGTTTTCTGTGCAGCAAAAGATGATACACCAGAATCGAACCAAACGTCCAAAATATCTTGCTCTTTATCAAAATCACAGCTTCCGCATTCACATTTAGTGCCTTCAGGAAGTAAGTCTTTAGCCTCTAATTCAAACCAAACATCCATTCCTTTAGTTTTTACTATTTCAGCAAAATGTCTTGTAGATTCAGCAGTTAATAAAGTTTTTCCGCAGTTCTTACAATAGAATGCAGGTATAGGAACTCCCCAAGAACGCTGTCTTGATAAACACCAGTCAGGACGATTTTCAAGCATTTTCTGCATTCTATCATGTCCCCAAGTTGGATACCATTTAATATTATCTAAAGCTTTAACTGTTCTTTTATCTATATTATCATGTGTCATATTCATAAACCACTGAGAAGTAGCTCTGAATATCAATGGATTTTTACATCTCCAACAAATAGGATAACTGTGAGTAACTTTTTCTTTATGGTATAATGAACCATTATTTTCAAGTATCTCTACTACTTTAGGATTTGCATCTCTTACTTTCATTCCCTGCATTTCTGGGAAATCGCTTGTATATCTTCCAGCTTTATCTACAGGACAATATATTTCAAGTCCGTAATTCATACCAGTTTGATAGTCTTCCATACCATGACCAGGTGCTGTGTGAACAATACCAGTACCTGCAGTAGCCTCAACATAATCAGCAAATACAACAGCAGATTTTCTATCTTTTATGAATGGGTGAGCTATTTCAAGTTTTTCAATTTCTTCCATAGATACAGGAATCATTTCTCTGCCTTCTGCTTTCATGTCTTTTTTAGATAGAACAGTATCAACTAAAGAAGTTGTCATTATTGCATATCTTCCGTCTATTTCAACAGCAACATATTCTAAGTCTCTATTGAAAGCACAAGCCATATTTGAAGGCAATGTCCAAGGAGTAGTAGTCCATATCATAACATCAACATTACCATCTAATTTATCATTGATTTTATTTAATACAGGGAATCTTACATAAACGCTTGTAGAAGTATGATTGTCGTCATATTCTATTTCAGCAGCAGCCAATGCAGTTTCACAATCCATACACCAGTGAATAGTTCTTAAGCCTTTATATATGTAACCCTTCTCTACTAATTGTGCAAATACTTCAACTATTTCAGATTCATATTCAGGAGACATAGTAAGATAAGGATTTTCCCAATCTCCCATTACACCAAGTCTTTTAAACTCTTTTCTTTGAATATCAATATATTTCTGAGCATAAGCACGGCATTTTTTTCTCATTATAAATTTAGAAGTTTCTTTATATTTATCTCCTAAACTCTCCTGCACCTTTAATTCTATAGGCATACCATGACAATCCCAACCAGGAACATAAGGAGAATCAAAACCTTTAGCAGATTTATATCTTACAATAATATCTTTAATAATTTTATTCAATGATGTTCCAATATGAATGTCTCCATTCGCATAAGGCGGTCCATCATGTAAAATACATTTAGGAGCACCTTTTCTTAATTCTCTAAGTTGTTGATAAAGTTTTTCTTCTTCCCATTTTTTTATTATTTTGGGCTCTTTTTCCTTTAAACCAGCTTTCATAGGAAAAGCAGTTTTAGGCAAATTGATAGTAGAACTATAATCCATCTTATTTTTGCTCCATTTTTAATTTTTATAAAGATATTCAATTCTATACTATAAGTAGGAATTTTACAAGTTGTTATTATGCAAAAATATTTAAACTATTTCTAATTAATAAAATATTGACATAAAAATACAATAGTGATAATATTAATTATATGAGAAATATAAAATTCACACAGCTCACAGCTCACAGCTCACAGCTCACAGCTCACAGCTCACAGCTCACAGCTCACAGCTCACAGCTCACAGCTCACAGCTCACAGCTCACAGCTCACAGCTCACAGCTCACAGCTCACAGCTCACAGCTCACAGCTCACATACTTTCTTAAGTATTCTATATATCAATATATTTTTTCTATTAAAAAATATCTTTTACCTAAAAAGATGATACAAATTTATTTAGGATATTAATATATGAGTGACAAACCATTTTATAAAATATTAAAATATATTCCATATAAAAAAATGAGAAATTACGCTATAGAAATTATAGATTTCATAGAAACACCAAATATATATAAAGACATTAATAAAATAAAAGATACTGTAAACAAATTAGTTTGGTATATTCCATTCAGAAATCTTAGAGATGCTATAAGGGAAATTATTTTATACATACTAGAAACAAAAAAAAGATATACTGATAACTATTTCATAAACCATTTCGATTTTAAAAATATATATGATAAATTAACAAATGGATTGAATAATGACGATATAAAATTAATAGATAATTTAATTTATAAATCTTTTTATAATAAAACTTATATTGATGAAGAAGAATTTAATAAACTAACCAAAGTAGAAAATGAACATAATAAAAAAATAAAATCTATGGATAATGATAAATATATTTATGATGATAAATACATATTAATAGGATCAAAGTTTTTTGAAATTATTAATTTCTATGATAGAATGTTCATAGATACTCTAAAAAACCATACTTATTTTAAAAGTAAGGCAATAATAGATGCTGGAGCTTGGATTGGAGATACAGCATTAGTATTATCTGAATATACCAATGATAAGGTTTATGCGTTTGAACCTGTTATAGAAAATATTAATATAATGAATGAAGTCATAAAAATTAATAAAAAAGATAATATAGTACCTGTATGTTTAGCTTTAGGAGATGAAAATAAATCTGTAATGGCTTCTATATCTGGAACTTATTCCTTCTTTAATGACAAAATACTGGATAATGATAATAAATTAGAATTTGATATGGTTACATTGGATAAATTTGTTGAAGATAATAATATAGAAGTTGGATTAATAAAAACTGATTTAGAAGGATTTGAGCAGCCTTTTTTAAAAGGTGCAATTAATACCATAAAAAAACAAAAACCCACATTAATTATTAGTATTTATCATAGCTATGAAGATTTCTTTGAAATAAAACCTATGATAGAAAGTTGGAATTTGGGATATAAATTTTCAATAAAAAAAGGAAGCGAATTCCATTCCATTACTGGAACACTACTTATAGCTGAAGTTATATAATCTTATAAAGTAATATTAGCATTTTTCTGCCATTTGTTGGATTTTAAATAAAACATACTGAAGAAAGTATTTATTATATAGCATATACCCATAGAAAGCCAGATACCTATAAGCTCAAAATGAGGAGATAATGCATAAGCTAAAATAGTTCTTAAAATTAAAGTTGTTGATGTTGCAAAAGCCATAATAACTATAGTCTTGCCTGCTCCGTTTATAACTCCGTTACATACAAACATCATAGAATAAAAAATAAATATAGGCATTATAGTATAAATATAGCTTCTTGCATATTCAAAAACCTGAGTATCTTTTGTAAACATTCTTATAAGAAGATAAGGATTAGTTATTGAAAATATACTCATAATAGAAGAAATTATAATTCCTATAACGATTCCGCTTTTTAGAATTTCTTTTACCCTTTCTAATTTTTTAGCCCCGATATTCTGTGCCGACATTGTCATAACAGCATTTCCCAAAGCACCCATAGGCATTATAAAAAGCGACTCTACCCTATTAACAATAGCCACAGTTGCACTTGCAGCTTCTCCGAAACTGCTTATTAATCTTGTAATTACTAACCATCCGAAAGCTACTATAAACTGATTGAATGAAATTGGTATTCCCAATTTAAGTATTTTTTTAGTCATATTCAAATCGAATGTAAATATAAAAGGATTGATTCTTATAAAACTGTTTTTTATTCTAAGATATGTTGTGCTTATCAATACAGAAGTAAATTGAGAAATTACCGTAGCAATAGCTGCCCCTTGAAGTCCCATTGCCGGTATTATCCAAAAACCTTTTATAAGTATAGGATCTAATATTATATTAATTATAGATGATACAATCAAAAATATTAATGGCCTTACAGTATCACCTACAGCTCTTAATATAGAAGAAATAAAAAAGTAAGTATAGGCAAATGGCATGCCTAAAATAGATATCCTTAAATATATTAATGCCATATCCATAGCATTCTCTGGAGTTTTCATCATTACAAGTATAGTTCTTGAGAATATGAGCATTAAAGCTCCAACAGTAACTAATATTATAACTCCCAAAGTAGTAGATACTTTTATAACATGGCTTACAGTATCATAATCTTTAGCTCCGTAATACTGCGAAACTATAACACCATTAGCCATATTAACACCGAAAGCAAAAGAACCCATTATAAGCATTATTGGAAAGCTTACTGCAACTGCTGAAAGTCCAAGAGGTCCTATAATATTACCTATCCAAATACTATCTACTATATTATATACAACATTAAGCATATTAGAAAGCAATATTGGTATAAGCAGTTTTAATAATGTTGGAACAACTTTTGCTTCTGTGAGATCTGTTCCTATATGATTAGCCATTTATATTTTTAACACCTATTATTTAATTAAACTTATCATCATATTATAAACCAAATAACAATTAATTGAATAGTAAAAACAAAATTATTTTTTATATTAACTTACATATTTATAAAATTAAACGCACGGTAAATAGATTTCTTATTTAATGTAAATTATATTATTCAATAATCTTATATAAAAAATGCACTCATCGTGCGGTATAAATATTAAAAATTTAAATAACTCTTGGGTGGGCGTTATAATCGCAGTCTAAATAAAAAGAAAATTAATACAAAAGTGACAAATGAGATTAAAAAATATAAAGGGCGGGCAAATGTAATTAAATTTTAAAACTTTATTACATACCCAGCCATTTATTATTTTTTATTTTGAAAATATAATTCTTATTATTTTACAATACCGTTATGAAAGTAAAGTACTACCAAATTTTTATTAAATTAATATTATGATATTGCTTCTACAATATTATCTATTTTTAATACTTCATAAGGTATTTTTTCTCTATTTTTTATTATATTAACAACTATAGGCTTTAACTTACAATTTATAACCGCTCTTTTATTAGTATTTTCAAATACATCTTCTAAAAATTCCTGATCACTGCTTATTTGATTATCAACTATAGATGTTAATTCTTGCATTTCATCATCAGACAATAAAAAATTTATAGCTAAATATTCTAAATGTTTATTAACCATTTCCATAATTTTTACGCTATCATCCTCAATAAAGCTATCTACTGTTTTTCCTACAATTTTATCAGCTACCACTCCTCCAACTACAGAGCCTGCAACAGTTCCTACAGGACCAAAAACTGCTGTGCCTATAGCTCCTCCTATAAGTGCTCCTGTAGCATTTCCTGCTGTTTTTATTATATTCTTAGTACATTGCATCTTAGATATTCTTCCTCTTGACATCTTCATCAGCGATACAGTAGAAGTTATAGCAGCTGTTATTGAAGCAGTAACAACTTTATTAGAAAATACAGATTTTTGTGTTATTTTTGATAACCCTATTAAAGCCAAATTTGTAGCATTTTTAGTTAATGCTTCTGATTGTAATTGAGAATCCACAGTTTTATTTATAAATGTTTCTATTTTATCCTCATTTTCTTTACTTAATAAAGATGTAGGCATGTTAGAATTACTGCCGTATTCATTTATACTAATAATAGCAGATGATTGTATTGATAAGTTAATATCATTAGTTCTCCAATATGTCATAGCTGTATTAACAGCAAAATATGTACCTGCTGAAGAAACTGATAAAACTTCCTGCTTATCATTATTGTATAATACACTTTCTATATTTCCAAATTTAACTGTATTTATAATTTGATTTCTAGTCAAATGGCTTTTTACTATAATATTTTTTGCTTCTTCTGGATTATTAATATTATTTATAGAACCATTTAGTATTTTTTCTTTCATTTTTTCTATAGAAGCTTCATAAAAATCCTTTGGGACTTCAAAACTTAATGCTTTACCTTCTTCATCATAATATTTATATTGTTCTTTTCCTATTTCTTCATCTATTATAAACATACTATTAATAGTTTCTTCTACATTTTTATATATTTTATTTTTTATAGGTACATATTTTTCCAATTCCAAGAAAATATTATCATTTTCTAATACAGCATCATTATTTGGATCAATCTTATTAATTAAAAATTCTGTTTTATTTTTATTATAATTATAATTTTCATTAAATATCAATTGGTTTCCATCTGAATCTACTACAATATCAGGTTCTGTATAATTGTTAGGGAAATCTTTTTGACTTGCTATTTTGTAGCATTTATCCTCAGTACTTACACATATAAGAGAGCAGAACCATTCTTCATTTGGATTATAATTTTCTAATGAGCTTATTAATCCAGCTTTTCCGCATGAAGCACATATTACTATTTTATCATTATTTATGTTATGTACAAAAAACTCACCGTCATCAAATTCTAATAAATTTATATCATCATTTTTAACTATAAAAAAATCATATAAACATTCATCAGATAATGGTAAAGTTTCTTTTAATGAAGAAACAGCAAATTCTTTATCTACCCTTGTATCTAATTTAATTATTTCATTTGCTTTATCTGAACATTTATTAAAGAAGTTTATATTGAAATAATAATCTTTATCAAATAAATATATCTTTTTTATTTTTCCTTTTACTTCAAAATCTTCTAATATGGCATCCAATATATCAAATAAACCAAAATCTTCATTATCTGAATGAGAACCTATATTTACTTCTGATGATAATTGATTATAATTTATACAATTGATACTGCCTAGTTTTCTTACCACATTATTTGCAAAATATGCAATATCAAATGATACTTTTACTGTAAATATTACAGGTATCATCACTATAATTTTCATAAATATTGTATCTAATATTTCATTTGATTGTGCTGCTTCATAATTAAAAAATAAGAAAAATAAAAGTAAATTTGTAAAGTATAATCTTTTATAATATCTTCCATTTGAATATTCTGCACCCTCTAATCTTACAAGATTTTTTTTAGTAAAATATTGTATTGCTCTTATAATTAAACTTATTTGCAAAATAGCAAGCACTATAATATAAAAAAATGATCATATTTAGATATAACATAAAAATTATAATATAATGCCAAAAAACCAACAAATAATCTTATTTTTATAAATGAAAATAATTTATTTGCTATTATTGATATTAATATAAATACTCCTAAAAGACATATAAAAAATAAGATTACTCCCATATACAACTCCAACTAATATATATTTTAACATTTTATTATAAATATAAAATACTAATTTGTCAATATTTATTAAATATTTAAGTAATAATAAATATTAATAATATATTTTTATTATTAATATTTATTATAAAATAGTATTAATTAATATTATTATTATTCATTTTATAATAAAGATATATAACTACTAGAATATGTATAAAAAATATTCCAAAACAAGTTAAATAAATTTATAACTTAATGATATTATATATAAATTAATTAAAATACATTTTGAATACAAAAGATATTAAATTTCACAACTCTGTTACATATTACACTCTATATTTTTTATGTTTACTTCTTAATAATAATTTAAATACATCAATGGTTAATTATAAAATAAATTACTCACCCAAAATTTAATTAGACTTAAAATTTTATCTAACGCATGATTAATCTTTTATAATTTTATAGATTGAATAAAAATAGCATTTAACTTTATTTTTTAGTTTTACTTACCATGCGTTTTAATAAAAAAATTAATCTCTAGCATTAGGAGCATGCCTTAGTATACCATTTACAGTATAAAAATTTTTATATAGTAATAGTTCACTTATGTAAAGAGAGGATTTTTCATATCTAAAAGTAGATGTTTTAAATATTATAAGATTTATCAAAATTGTCAGCACTTAATATTGAATGTATTGAAAATTCAGAAGATTTAATTTCAAATATATGTTTTGACGGTATTTCACTCTCAATATCCAAATATTCTAAATATAATATTATTGATAAAGTTACCCTATCCATGCAAGTATTTATTGAACCCAAAACTTTTATCTGAGTTTCATATAATAAAGCTACATGTTTAATTGAGATAAAAATTATAATGCAAATAAAAAGGCATACATAAATTAATATGCATGCCTTTAATTTATTTAATTATATACTATATAATTTTTAATCTCTGCTTCTTATTTTAGATAAAAGTTTTAATATCTCTAAATAAAGCCATACCAAAGTAACAAGAAGTCCGAAAGCAGCATACCATTCAAAGTATTTAGGCATATTATACTGCTCGCCTTTTTCCATAAAGTCAAAATCCAAAAGTAAATTAAATGAAGCAACAAGAACTATTACAATACTTATTCCAATACTTAAAGGGCTTGAACCATATAAGAAAGGAATTCTAGCACCAAAGAATGACATTACAAAATTAACCAAATATACAAGACCTATACATAATGTAGATACAGTTACCACACTTCTAAATTTTTCAGTTACTCTTATTATTCTAAATTTGTATAATAATAACATTATAAATAAATCTAAAAAAGTAAGAAATACTGCTTGTACAACTATACCGTCATAAGCAGCATTAAAAATGTAAGAAACAGCACCTATAGCAACACCTTCAAGTATGGCATAAAGTATAGAAAATACTTGAGACAATTCTTTTTTGAAAATCATTATTAAAGCTAAAACAAAAGCAGCCATAGATGAAACTAAAGCAGCCGGATAAAGAAGACCAGGATTAGCAGCTAAAACAAAAAATACACTTACCATAGCTGAAAGTATTAATACTAATGTAAGTATTATTGATTTGTTAATTGCCCCATTAACAGTCATTGTGTTATCATTTTCATAACTTGATGCATAATTAAATGCTTTATTTGATAAAACAGGATTTGCCATAATTTTAAACCTCCAAAATTCTTTTTATTTAGTTATTTATTATATATTACTTAAACAAAAATACTAGTGTAAAGTATAACTAATAATTTTAAATAAAGTAATATTATTATTTTAATTGATATATGTGCATAAAAATTAAATTCGTTTATTTTCTTCATCTTCTGCTATTTTTTTTACAACAGCTACACCAATTAAAGTTAAAACAAGCAATATAAGCTTATGAATAATTGCAGTTATTAACTGAGTTATTATAAATGCTATTAAAAAAGATACTGCATATTTAGAAAAAGTATTAGGAAGGAAAGAAGCATTTTCTAATTTAAAATTATAAATAATAAAAGTAAGTGGTATAGCAATTATAATAGTAAATATAGAAACTGATATTATAGAAGCCGACATAATTTTTTTATTTTCTTTTTCCATTTTTCAAAAACCTCATAAATTATTTTTATTTAATTATTATCGTATTTTAATTTTAATAAAATACCTATATAAAGTATATATAACTAATTATTTTAAATAAAGTAATATTTGTAATGATATAATGGAATATAATACTAAATTGCTTCTAAGCTAAAAAATAAAATCTTTTGAAAACTATATATTATTTATTAGAAAAAATACTCTCTCATTTCTTCCAATAAGTTTTTTGTTAATTGATAACTATAATAGTTTTGTATAACAGAATCAATGCCTCAGTATGAATAAATAGCAGTTAAATCATTTTCATCTTTAATACAATCAGTTATAAGTTTAGTATTAAAAATACTTATGAATAAAAACAGCCGCAAATATTTTCTTTAATTAATAATTCTTTATGTTAGAAAATAATTTATGTATTTTTAATAGTTCTTCAACTGTCATTTTTTTATTAAATAAATTGTCAATCTTTCATTTTTTTACTTATAACTTTTATTAAAACAACACATACTAATATAGCAATAATAAAAGGCACTGCGAAAATAAAAGAAATACTAGCAGGAGCTGAAGCACCGTCAAATTTAATAGCATAATACATATAACCATAATTGAAAGCAACTACAGTAACCATCATATAAGAAAATAAATAGGCTATGATTTTAATAGTTTTTATAATTCTTTGTTTATTATTCATTTATAAATCTCTTTTATTTATCTTTTAAATAAAGAATAAAAATTTAAATATAAAAAATCCCAACAGAAATCAATCTATTGGGATAAATATATAATATATACCCGGCAACGTTCTACTCTCCCGTAAAGCTACCCTTACAGTACCATCGACGATGAAAGGCTTAACTGCCGTGTTCGGAATGGGAACGGGTGTATCACTTTCTCTATGGTCACCGAAATAATATTAGCAAATTAAAAGAACAATTTTTAGTATCTTTGCCAGATATATAAGAGCGTAGATGTCTCATTCTTTTATTATAATTTCCTTATTTTAAGAAGAAAACGATAATATGGTCAAGTCATTGGTCTGATTAGTGCTGCTCAGCTGAACAGGTATTTCTTCCCTGCTTACACTTGCAGTCTATCAACGTCGTAGTCTCCAACGAAACTCATAGGGAAAGTTAATCTTGAAGGAGGCTTCCCACTTAGATGCTTTCAGCGGTTATCCCGTCCGCACATAGCTACTCTGCGATGCTCTTGGCAGAACAACAGATACACCAGCGGTGCGTTCATTCCGGTCCTCTCGTACTAAGAATGACTCTTCTCAACTTTCCAACGCCCACAACGGATAGGGACCAAACTGTCTCACGACGTTCTGAACCCAGCTCGCGTACCGCTTTAATTGGCGAACAGCCAAACCCTTGGGACCTGCTCCAGCCCCAGGATGCGATGAGCCGACATCGAGGTGCCAAACCTCCCCGTCGATATGAACTCTTGGGGGAGATAAGCCTGTTATCCCCGGAGTACCTTTTGTCCGTTTAGCGATGGCCCTTCCACTCGGGACCACCGGATCACTAAAACCTACTTTCGTACCTGCTCGAGATGTCTCTCTCGCAGTCAAGCCACCTTATGCCTTTATACTCTACTACCGATTTCTATTCGGTTTGAGGTGACCTTTGCACGCCTCCGTTACTCTTTAGGAGGCGACCGCCCCAGTCAAACTACCCGCCTGACAATGTCCGACTGCCGGATAACGGCTAATCGTTAGAATCCCATTTTGCGAAGGATGGTATTTCAACGATGGCTCCATGAAAGCTGGCGCTCCCACTTCAAAGCCTCCCATCTATCCTACACATCACAAAACAAAACTCAATGTCAAGTTATAGTAAAGGTTCACGGGGTCTTTCCGTCCTGTTGCGGGTAATCAGCATCTTCACTGATAATTCAATTTCACCGAGTTCTTCCCCGAGACAGTGCCCGGATCGTTACACCATTCGTGCAGGTCGGAACTTACCCGACAAGGAATTTCGCTACCTTAGGACCGTCATAGTTACGGCCGCCGTTTACTGGGGCTTCAATTCGAAGCTTCGCTTACGCTAACCTCTCCTTTTAACCTTCCAGCACTGGGCAGGTGTCAATCCCTATACATCCATTTACATGTTTGCAGAGATCTGTGTTTTTGTTAAACAGTCGGCCAGGCCTTTTCACTGCGACTCTCCTCTCAATATTGCTACCAAGATTCAAGCGTCTCTTTTTCCGAAGTTACAAGACTAATTTGCAGAGTTCCTTAGGGAAGATTATCTCGAGCGCCTTAGAATACTCATCTCACCCACCTGTGTCGGTTTGCGGTACGATTATGACATGCCTAACCTTAGAAATTATTTCTCGACAGCCTAGCTCATGCAACTTCCTGAACCCGAAAGCCCAGTCACTATCCAGCCTCAACCTTAAAGAAGCAAGCATTTGACTCACCTCAAGTCTAAACTGTTTGACGTTATCTACCAATCTAACGCGTACATAAACAATCTGTGTCATTCCATCGAAACATATCATAGTACAGGAATATTTACCTGTTTCCCATCGACTACGCTTTTCAGCCTCATCTTAGGGGTCGACTAACCCTAGGCAGATTAGCTTTACCTAGGAAACCTTGGGTTTGCGGCGAACGGGTTTCTCACCCGTTTTCTCGTTACTCATGCCTGCATCCTCACTTCTTATACCTCCAGCCCACCTCACGATGAACCTTCGACGGCTTAAAGAACGCTCTCCTACCAATTATAGATTAACTCTATAATTCCCTAGCTTCGGTACTATGTTTGAGCCCCGTTACATTTTCGGCGCAAGAACACTCGACCAGTGAGCTGTTACGCACTCTTTAAAGGAATGGCTGCTTCTAAGCCAACCTCCTGGCTGTTTAAGTATTCTCACATCCTTTCCCACTTAACATAGATTTTGGGACCTTAGCTGAGGATCTGGGCTGTTTCCCTTTTGACAATGACGCTTATCCGCCGCTGTCTAACTGCCATGTTCTTAACTTACGGTATTCGGAGTTTAGTTGGGTTTGGTACTCGGTTAGGAGCCCTAGTCCATTTAGTGCTCTACCCCCGCAAGTAAACACATAACGCTGCCCCTAAAGACATTTCGGAGAGAACCAGCTATCTCCAAGTTTGATTAGCCTTTCACTCCTACCCACAAGTCATCCAAAGCCTTTTCACGGCCACTGGTTCGCACCTCCATTCGATGTTACTCGAGTTTCGCGCTGCTCATAGGTAGATCACTTGGCTTCGGGTCGTATAGCATGCAACTAATTTCGCCCTATTAAGGCTCGCTTTCACTACGACTACAAGGCTATTACCTCTTAATCTTGCTACATACTATAAGTCGCAGGCTCATTCTACAAAAGGCACGCCATCAGGCCATCTACTATTGCTAGCAGGGTACCCTCTGACTACTTGTAAGCTTAAGGTTTCAGGTTCTATTTAATAACCCTCAACGGGAGACTTTTCACCTTTCCCTCACGGTACTCTACACTATTGGTCACTGGTTAGTATTTTGCCTTGGATAGTGGTCTACCCAGATTCAAACAGGGTTTCACGTGCCCCGCCCTACTCAGGAACGATAAAACCTTGTCTATATGATTTCGTGTACAGGACTATCACCCACTATGGTCTGCTTTTCCAAAACAGTTCCACTATCATATAAAGCAAAGTCGATGCATGCAAGTACATCGCTTACCGCCCTACAACACCATAATAACAACGCCTTGCAGCTTGACATTATTAAGGTTTAGGCTCTTCCCCTTTCGCTCGCCACTACTTAGGGAATCTCAATTTTGATTACTCTTCCTCCAGGTACTTAGATGTTTCAGTTCCCTGGGTGTCGCCTCATACACCTATGGATTCAGTGTATGATATAGAAGGTTTACTTCTATAGGTTTTCCCATTCGGTGATCTACGGATCATAGAATATTTGCTTCTCCCCGTAGCTTATCGCAGCTTGTCACGACCTTCATCGCCTTCCAGTGCCTAGGCATCCACCTTAAGCCCTTACTTACTTGACCATATTATCCTTTTCTTCTTTTATATAGAAGCAAAAGCTAATATATCAAATTGAATGAGACTTTTAGCTAATTAAAGCTGTTTCTTATCTAATTCTTTAGTAACGCTCCGCTTAATTGTTTCTACTCTAAGACACACAATCTAATTGTGTTTTCTTTATCTAGTGAAGATTTTTATAATCGCTGATTTCCGTTTTATGTTGGAAAAAACTTTCTAAAAATCTACGCTCTCATATATCTGTCAAAGAACCTTAAGTTTCCAGCTGATGTTTCGTTTCTTTCGTTTTGTTTTTTGTTTCTCATCAACTGTTTTATTATTATAGCATACAGTCAAAAAAACGCAATACTTAAAAACCTTTATTTCACCTAAAAAAAGCAAATATTTTTAAAATATTTAGTTATATAATACATTTTATACAAAAAATAGCCTTGAAAAAATCAAAAGCCATAAAAAGCCTTTTTTGATACCTGATTTTTTTCAAAAATTCTGGAATTATATTGAAATTCTGACTGAAATTTGGAAATTTTTTATTAAAAAAAAGAAATTCTGTATGAATTTGTGAATTTCTTTATTAAAAATCCAAAAAACTAGCATATTTTAAAAAAATAATATATAATTTTTTTTAAAGTTACTAATAAACATTTGAAAAGAGAGTTATTAATATGAGTGTAAACATTGAAGAAAATGGAAATTTAAAATTAAGTGCAGGAAATATTGTTTTTTATGAAGGAGAAAATGTAAAAAACATATCAATAGTTACAAAAGGAGAAATAGATGTTTATATTTCTTCTAAGGAAATTCTAGGTATAGAAGATGAAAATGAAGTTATGAGATATAGCTGCAGATTATTTTCAATTCCTAAAAATATTATGCTTGGTATTGGAAGTTATAAATCAAATTCTAAATATATGTTTTCTTTTAAATCAAAAGATAATACTGAAATATATGCTGTAAAAACACCAAATCAAGAATATGTAAAAAGCTTTTTTAAAGTTAATAAACCATATCTTACAAGCATGTATCATTCTATTGCATATTTAATACTTAAATCTTATGAAGAATATATTAAAATTAAAAAAATAAATTCTGATATAAAAATAATATCTTCAAATCTTGCTGTTATATATTTTAATTTGCAGCAAAATAAATCAAAAAATATAAAATCAGAAATTTTTAAAGGATATAAAGAAATTTATGATGATTCTATAAACTCTGGTTTTAATTTTCCTGCTTCTTTTGATGTTGACTTCATAAGAGCAGACCATTCTGAAATATATATGCATAATAAAAATCAGCTAATAGAAAATACAGAAAAATTAGATTTTGAAATTGACTATGTAAGAAGATTTTTAACTATGCCTAAAGAAATAAAAAATCAATTCTTCACTTATGATGAAAATATGAGTTTAGATGCATCTCATATGTTATATGAAAATTTAAGAAAGATATCATCATTACTAAAAAATGAAATAGTTGAGGCTATAGAAAACATACTATTCTTATCTTCTAATGAAGATGAATCTTTATTTGGAGAGTATACTAAAACTGCTCTTGATTTAGATAAGCAAGGAAAAGATAATGAAGTATGGGTTAAATACATAAGATTTATGTCTAGTATAATAAAAGACATTTACAATAAAATTAAAACAGAATATGATTATGATCTTCATATAGACATCGATGAAATAGATTCAATAATCAGAAGAATATCTGCAAACTCTGCAAATCCATCTGAAGATAATATAGCTGCCGGAATAGATGATATTGATAATGTTAAAGTTACATTAGGATTTGAAGAATTACCTGAAGAAGTAAAAAATCCTACTAAAAAATTAATAGAAATGTCTGGAATAGATGAAAATAAAGCTAAAAACTTCATGAAATCTTTACAGGCATTTAGAAAATTAAGAGATAAATTCAGTACAGACGATGATGTAAGAAAAATAAGAAGAGGTGTTTCAAGCGTATTCTTTGAAATATACAGAGAAATTGCTAAAAGATCAATAATAAACGGAGATAACAGCAGACTTATAAAAATGTTTTTAAACTTCGGATATATGGATGATCAGCTTCTTACTCCTAATCAAATAATGGATCTTTATGAAATAAAAGACAAAAGTAAAACTAAAAGAATTAATGTATTTTATATAGATGAATGGCTACAAAAAATTTATGATAAAGATGAGCCTCCTTCTGTTAATGGATTCGGTCAGGATTATAGAGAAGCTTTGAGAGAATTGAAAAAACGCGGTACTATAAGTGATAAAGAATTAGAAGATCATTGGGAAAGTTCATCAAAAAGACTTGAATATGAAGTTGATAACATGATTGAAACTACTCATAGATTATGTTATGGTCAGGTTAGTGTATATTTCCCTATACTTCATAAAGATATGATAACCAAAGATTTTGAAAAAGCATTAATCAGAAGAGATGTAATGGAAAAATCTATAAAAGATATAACTGATATAGATTTCTCAGCATTCTACAGAGAGGTATTATATAAAAATAAAGAATTAAACATAGAAAAAGAATTAGTTATGCAGGAAGTTTTGCCTAATATAATACTTATGCCTACATTCGGTTCAAGAGCAATAATGTGGGAAGAACTTTCAAGCAGACAAAAAAATAGTACAGGAAGATTCTTATTCCCAATATTTACTTCTGAAGAAATAGATTCTTTATTAATACCTACTATAGGAGCATTTAGATGGGAATTATGTAAAACTATGCTCGGACCTGCTTGGAATGATATTACCCAAATGTCAATTACTTCTGAGTACAGCGATTATGTTCAGTTCTATAAGAAAAATAGAGGACTTTCTGATGAAGCTAAAGAAAAATTAAAAGTACAAATTAAAAAATGCAGAAACAATCTAAGAGAAGTATTTGTAACTGACTATAATCTATGGATAAGATATGAAAGTAAAGGTATTATGAGACTTAACAGAGTAGCAAGAGGTATATTATATAGACAAGTACCATTTGCTAAAGATATAAGAGTTGAACTTGAAAAACAGCCTATGTATACAGAAATAGCAAACAGATTCAAAAACATAAGAAACAAAAAAGCTACTGAGTTAGAAAACAGATACTTTAAATTCACAAAATCAGGAAATCCTTTACCTGATGAATTACAGCATCATATAGATTTCTACAAAAATATGTAAAAATTCAGACTGTAAAAAATATTACTAAAAAATAAAGGGCTTGAATAAATAATTTTCAAAGCCCTTTTTTATTTTTAATATCCTTAAGCAGCTAATAAATATAAATTATACAAATCTTTAGTAGGATTATCTATTATTTCAGGTTCTGCATTAATTTCTAAAACATAAACTATCGTCTAATATTTTAAATTGTACCAAAACAGACTCTTAGGAAACTGTTCATGTTATTTCAGATAATGAATATATAAGCTTTTCTGTAAAATTTATTTTTTACATCACTAATGCATTTGATTTGTATTTGATTCATTTATTTTTTATTTTTGAATCATTTTATTTAGCATTATCATCATAAATTTAATTTTATTAATTTATGCTAATGACTCTATTTTGCCACGAAATTAGTACTAACATAATTAAACTCATTCATCAAATTACTTTTGTATAATTATTTTTATTTATAATATAAAATTTATATACCTATGATACCTATACAAGACAAAACTCTATTATACTATATAACGGTATATATATTTTCATTTAATAAGATCAAAAATTCCACATTTTACAACAATAACTATTTTTGAAGTAAAAATTACAAGAATAAAATCATCTCAGAAAACATCAAAAGCTAAAATATATTCATCATATTTAATTATTTAAGAAAGTTTATTTATATTATCATTTGACAATAATGTATATGCATGATTTTTATATAATAAATTTGCAATTTAATTTTTATAAAATTATCAGAATATATAAAAAATTTTATCTTCATTTTTTGAAGAAACATTTTTAATTAAACCTACTCAATTAAAACAAAATTTCACATTATATCATTTCCACTGACGCAATTATGACAAAACATAATTAAACTCCAAGTTAAGCATTATTTTTGATTCAAATGTTTTGCCCTCAATATGAAGATATAAATTTTTGATAATAATCTAATGTATATAAACTGCCTTCTTGAAACAAACATACCATTATATAAAAATATGATTATAGTATTATTATTACTTTATTAAACCGCATGTGAAATACAATACATCTTCATAATAAAGTTTGGAAGTTCATCTAATTCTTTATTTGTAAACCAAGTATCTGTCTTTTATAGCCTATAACTGCTTTCTTACTCTTTCAATATATTTATAATGTGATTGATCATTTTTCTTAGCATTATTACTATTTTCTAAAGCAGCATTAATAGTACTTTCTCAATTAGGATAAAATTTTATATTATCATAATTTTTAGTGCCGTAATTTTGGAAAACATAATTAAACTTCTTGTTTATATAAATAATCATTATACTAAGATAATAATTTATGCCTATTACATTTTTTATCGTAGTAATTATTTTTATGATTTTTTTACAAAAAAGTGATTTTTTAGGAGAATATATAGTAAATAAATATAAGATACAAAAATATATTATGAAAAATATAATTTATATTTTAAAATATTTTCAAGCAAATTATTTTTTTTTCGATATTTATGGAAGCATAATGCTATATTTTACAACTATACTTGCAATAAAATTCATATATTGTTAAAATAAGCGTAAGTATTAGTATGTAAAGAGTGTTATAATGAGATTAGACTATATAAGACCATTTACAGATGCGTCCAATGAAATATTACAAAATTATATTAAAGATGGAATAAAAATTGGAGATATAACTTTAAAAGGTGATTTTGTAAATGCTTCTGGTATTATAGCTATAGTAGCATTATCAAATGATATAGTCGGTCATTTTATAATAGATATGAAATTAGAAACTGCTAAAAAAATAGTTTCTATAATGAATGACAGAGAAATAAAAGATATTGATAAATTATCATTATCTACACTGCAAGAACTTGTTAATTTAATAGCAGGACTTGCTGTAACAAAATTAGAAACAGACGGATATGATGTTGATATATCACCGCCTGTTATTATGAAAAGCAAAAATTTGGAAGTTTCGATAAGCGATTCGGAATTTCTGCATATAAAATTAGATACCTCTATTGGCGATTTTAATATATTAGTTGCCGTAGAATCAGAAAAGGAGTAAAGAAATATGTCTGACATTAATACAAAAGAAGCTGATGGTATAAATGAATTTGGAAAACCATACAAAGTTCTAATCGTAGATGACTCTGCATTTGTTGTTAAACAATTACAGCAAATCTTTGTATCTGAACAATACAACGTAGTCGGCACTGCAGAAAACGGAGAAGAAGGCGTCCTTATGTATAAAGAATACAAGCCAGACTTAGTAACTATGGATATTACAATGCCTAAAATGGATGGTATTACTGCATTGACTAAAATAATAGAATACGATAAAAATGCTAAAGTTGTTATGGTTAGTGCTTTAGGTAAAGAAGATATGGTA
This sequence comes from Brachyspira hyodysenteriae ATCC 27164, assembly GCF_001676785.2. Taxonomy (NCBI): domain Bacteria; kingdom Pseudomonadati; phylum Spirochaetota; class Spirochaetia; order Brachyspirales; family Brachyspiraceae; genus Brachyspira; species Brachyspira hyodysenteriae. The sequence continues at coordinate 2,521,352 of NZ_CP015910.2, forward strand.
AAAAAAGCACTTCTAGCTGGTGCTAAAAACTATATTACTAAACCTTTGGACAGAAAAAAAGTTCTTGAACGTATAAAAATGGTTCTTACAAAAAAACAATAATAATTTATTGCCTATTTGCTTGGAATAATTTATTTTGAATGAGCTAAAATTAACCGACAAACAATTTGATCTGTTTAAAGATTTTGTATATAGAGAAAGCGGTATATGTTTTAATGTTATCAATAAAATTATTTTAGAATCAAGAATAGCTTCTTCTATGAAAGATAGAAATCTTGATGTAGTGGAAGATTACTATAAACTTGTTTCTTCTGACAAAGAAGAATTAAAAAAATTTTTAGATAACATTACTACAAATCTTACTAAATTTTTTAGGAATGAGCCGAACTTTAAATTGTTAAAAAATTATGTTCTGCCAAAAATAATGACATATAAAAAACCTGGAGAACAAATAAGAATTTGGAGTGCCGGCTGTTCTACAGGTGAAGAGCCCTACTCTATAGCAATAACTTGTTTGGAAACACCTGGTATAAAAGACAAAGATATTAAGATATTTGCTAGTGATTTGTCTCTTAACTCCTTGGTAGCTGCCAAGGAAGGAAGATATGAAGGGCATAAAGTTGAAAATGTGCCAAAAGAATATTTAAATAAATATTTTGATAAATTATCTTCCGGAGAATATTCTATAAAAAATGATATAAAAAAATTAATAACTTTTGATTATCATAATTTAAGACATAGAGGCAGCCAGTCAAATATGGATGTCATTTTTTGCAGGAATGTTCTCATATACTTTGATAATGAGTCTGTTAAACTTACAGTTAATAGATTTTATGATATACTAAATGAACATGGATTTTTATTTATAGGACATAGCGAATCACTATTCGGACTCGATACTAAATTTAAATTTAATAATATAGATAATTCCATAGTATATACTAAAAATTAGGAGTTTTATTAATGTTTTCAAAAAGAAATGATAATACAGAATCTAATTCTATTATAGGTGAAGGATCTTTCTTCAAAGGTGAATTTACATTAAACGGTACATTGAGAATAGACGGATGTTATGAAGGCGAAAAATTAGAAGTAGATAATGTTTTTGTAGGCGCCACAGGAAAAGTGAAATCAAATATAAAAGCTGTTTCTGCAGTTATAGAAGGTATAATCATCGGAAATATAGAGGCAAAGAACAGAGTGATGCTTATGCCTACAAGCAGAGTACTTGGGGAAATAAGAACTCCTGAATTAATAATACAAAATGGAGTTATATTAGAAGGATTATGTATAGTATCCCAAGATCCGCTTACTAATCCTAAAGAAACAATTTTAGAATTATATAATAATGGTAATACAGATAATCAAAATTAATTTATTGGATTATATTAAATAATAATGCCTTACCTATATAACGTTGAAAAAAAGATTAGCATACATATCATAGTAATAACTTTAATTGCTGCAATAACTGTAATAGGAACTGCATATTTATTCACTTCTAACTATATAGAAAAGAAAAGATTAAAATCCATATATAATTATATGGAATCAGAAGATTATAATAATGCTTCATTCCTATTCAATGATCTTTACAGTAAAAGACCTTTAAATAAAAATATATTAATAACAGGAATAGATTTATACTATGATATTCTTATAAGATCTGATAAAAAAGAAATAATAGTAAATGCAAGTGAAAATATTATAAGATATGCTAATCAGCTATTATTATCTTTTAAATTTATAAAAAATAAAAATATCATACATCAAAGATTGGCTTATAGTTATCAAAGATTGGGGCAAGCATATTATATTGATTCATATAATTCATATATAGATGCAATAAATGAAGGAGATAATAGAACTTCAACAGCTATAGAGTTATCTAAAATTTGCTATGAAATAGGATTATTTAAAGATGCTGTAAAATATTTAGAAAATGCTATTGACAGAGAATTAAGAATAAATACTGATAAATTTATAAATATGGAATTATATTATGAACTTGCAAATGCCTATGAGGGTGATAAAGATTATACAAAAGCTATACAAATATTATCTTCTATGGACGGTAAATTTAATAATAATATCATCTTAGAATCAAAAACTTATTTCAAATTAGGAAATTTATATTACAGACAAGGATTATATAAAGAAAGTGAATTTTTTTACAAAAAGGCATTAGAGATAGATGAAAAAAATCCTGATTTATATTATAGTATAGGAACATTATATTTAGAAACTAAAAGAAGAAATGAAGCTGTAAAAATGTTTAGAGAAGCTATAAAAATAGATAATTCGTATAAGCCCGCTAGGGATACTTTAAGGAGATTGTAATAAATGTTTAACTGGTTATACAATATGTTCTCAAGTGATATGGGAATAGACTTAGGTACTGCTAATACTCTTGTATATGTTAAAGGAGAAGGAATTGTTTTGGCTGAACCTTCAGTGGTAGCTATAGAAAAAAGTACAGGAAATGTAATAGCAGTTGGAAATGAAGCTAAGCAAATGTTGGGTAAAGTACCTAACTCTATAGCAGCAATAAGACCTATGAGAGATGGAGTTATTGCTGACTTTGAAACTGTTGAAAAGATGATAAGATACTTTATCAATAAAGTACATAATAAAAGAACTTTGGTAAAGCCTAGAATAGCTATAGGTATACCTACAGGAATTACTGAGGTAGAAAGAAGAGCTGTAAGAGAAAGCTGCGAACAGGCTGGAGCTAGAACTATATTCTTAATAGAACAGGCAAGAGCTGCTGCTATTGGAGCTGATATGCCTATAAATGAACCTCATGGAAACATGATCATAGAGATAGGCGGAGGTACTACTGAAGTTGCTGTTCTTTCACTTGGAAGTATGGTAAGAAGTGCTTCTATAAGGGTTGGAGGAGATGAGCTTGATGATGCTATTATCAAATACATGCAAAGAACTCATAACCTATATATCGGTGAAAAAACTGCTGAAGAAATTAAAATCAATATAGGACATGCTTATAAAGGCGATATATCAAAAACTATGGATATTAGAGGAAGAGATTCCGTATCAGGACTTCCTAAAACTCTTACTATAAATAGTGCAGAAATTAAAGATGCTATAGCTGATATATTAATAGAAATATTAGAAGCTGTAAAATCTGTACTTAATCAAACACCTCCTGAAATTTCTGCAGATATTGTAGAAAGAGGTATAGTTATGAGCGGCGGTACTTCCCTACTTCCTGGTTTTACTGATTTAATTTCTATGGAAACAGGAGTACCTGTAATTCTTGCTGAGAGTCCTCTTACTTGCGTTGCTATAGGATGCGGTAAATTTATAGAGGAAACTAAGAATTTAAAGAATTATAGAAGATACTCATAACCGGAAAAATTATAAAAGTTTTATTAATATAGCCGATATTCATATACGTGAAACTTTTTATAAAACATAAATTATTAACTTTATATATACTGCTAAACCTTGTAGCAGGAATGCTGATGGTACTGAATAGAAGTAATTTCGTATTTAATTTACAGTCTATTTATGCACTTGGTGTATACCCTATTCAAAGTGCAACAAAAAGTGTATCAAGAGCTTTTGTATATCTCTATACCAGCATAACAGATATATTTACACTTCAAAGTCAAGTGCAGATATTAAGAGACAGAATAGCTGAATTAAGCGGTGCTGCTTTAGAATATGAACAGTTAAGTGCTGAAAATGAAAGACTTAGAGGATTATTAAATGAAGCTCCTACAGATGAATATCCTTTGGAATATGCTGAAATAGTTTCTAAAGACCCTCAGAACTTCTACACTACAATAGTTATAAATAAAGGCAGTGCTCATGGAATAGTAGTAGGAATGCCTGTTATATCTTATCAAAACGGATATAAAGGTTTAGTAGGAAAAGTTGTTGAGGTTAGAAGATACAACAGTAGAATATTATCTTTAGTTGACCAAAGATCACAAATATCTGTAATGCTTGAAAGCTCAAGAACTACAGGTATAATGGTAGGACAAAGCCCTAAATCCACTCAAACACATTTGCAGTATATAGATTTACAAATGGATGTTGAAGAAGGTGAAAGAGTTGTTACTAGCGGTATGGGCGGAGTATTTCCAAAAGGTATATTAGTAGGTACTATATTTAAAGTTGAAAAGAAAAATTACGGACTTTTCCATGATCTTTATGTTGAGCCTGCTGTCAATTTCTCTACTTTAGAAAATGTTTATGTTATAAAGAAAATTCCAGATCAGGAAATTATTATGCTTGCCAATGAAGAAGATACAGAAGCAAATGGAGATGCAGTAAAATGAAAAGAATAATAACTGTAATCATTACTACTCTGATTTTACTTCTTATACAATCATCTCCTGCTTATGATTTGATAAGAGTAGCACTTGGAGCTAAACCTGATTTACTTCTAATTTTTTTAACATTCATAGCATTCCGATATGGACCTTTTGACGGAATAATATACGGATTTATAATAGGACTTTTACAAGATATCGTATCAAGCGGTACATTCGGTTCTTATGCCATAATATTTCTTAATATTGGTTTCTTTGTAGGATTCTTTAACACAAGAATATTCATCAAGCAAATAGCAGCAGGAATATTCGTAACTTTAGTAGGTTATTTAATAAAAATTATTGCATTATTTTTAGTAACTTCTATATATTCAGATCTTTCAAATGTTGCTGTCTTAATAAGATCAGAACTTCTTGTAGGACTTCCTCTCACAGTTATATTATCCTCTCCTGCATTTATCTTATTTGAAAAAGTTGCTCCTCTAATATATGATAAGCAGAAAATACATGTTGATGACAGTACTAAGGAATATACAGAATAAAACATGGCAAACTCTGAAATTGAAATAAAAGCATATATAAGAGATTTTGACTCTGTTCTAAATTTTCTAAAAAGCAATGCAAAATTCAAAAAAAAATATTTCAAAAAAGATATTTACTATGCCAAAGAAGGAAGTATTAAAACAGGAAATATAAAAACAAGCGACTGCATAAGACTTAGAATAGAGCATGGAGGATATACTTTCTGCACAAAAGAAAGAACATTGATTGATGGTGTAGAAGTCAATGAAGAAATAGAAGTAAAAGTAAGTAAGAGAAAAGCAAAATTCATTATTAACTTTTTATCAAAACTGCAGAAATATAAAGAATATGTAAAAAAAGAAAAAAAAGGTTATGCTTTTATATATAAAAATGCTTTAGTAGAAATATCAAAAATAAAAAATTTAGATGACTTTATAGAAATAGAATTTTTAAACTCAGATGAAACTATAGAAAATCAAATACTTCAATTAAAATCTATATTAAATGAAATAGGTATTGAAGAAAAAGATATAGAAACCAAACCTTATATTGTTCTACTTTCAAAATAAAATATACAACAAAAAAACATAATATTTTTCAACATTTACACTCAATTTACATAAAAAATATTGAAAACTTCATTATTTTCAGTATAATAATGATATAAAACAATAATTTACTAAAAAATAAATAAAACATATTAGGTAAAAAATGAATAAAACACACTATAGTATACTTTTTATAATTTTATTATCAGCTTTATTATATAGTCAAAATACTAATGATAATTCATTAGAAAATAAAATGAATAAATACAAAGAAAAAGTAAGTGTACAATGGAAATATAATCCTCTTAGGATATATGAAACCGATAAATATTTTTCTCCATGGCTTGATCCGGATAACTATAATACAAGTTTTTGGTTCGGAGATGTTTTAAATGCAAATCATTTATATCCTAATAAAAATTTTAATGTAGATAATATCGTAATGTTTTTTAGTCCGAAATTGGCTGTAGATTTGGCACCAATTGCATTTAATATAAATGGAGATAAACATAGATTCAGAATAGGCGTAGGATATTTATTAAAATTATTCTTCAGCAGCTATAAAAAAGGAGAAGATCAATTATATGGTGCTACTTTTTTGTACGGAAATTATATGCAGGTAGAAGCTTATTTTGAATATATATTTGATAATAAATTGAAAGTGAGATTCGCTCCTTTAAGACATATATGTATTCATATGGGAGGAGATATACTTGGAGATGAAACATTATATGATAAAAGCAAGGAAGAATTCAGAGATGTTGGTTTTGAACAGATGCATTTATCAGCGAATTATAGATGGGGATGGTTTTCATTCTATGGAGGAACATCGTTTGCCATATCTAGCTTTGATATATCTAATTTAGTTAATTTATTTAATATTTATGGCGGTGCTGATGTAAGAATACCGTTATGGGGTGAAATAAGTTTAATTACGGGAATTCATCTAGGAGCATATTTAGATAGAATCAATTTAATAAATAGGACTGCTGGAAGAGGACAAGGATATCCTATTATTGGCAGATATGAAGAATGGACGCCTTCTATAGCTACTGGTGTAGGTTTTGAAGTATACAGATTTGTAATAGGCGTAAAATATGAATATGCAAGATCAAAACAATTATACGCTTATAAAAAAATGGAAAGCAGAATAGGTTTAGATGCTAGTTTATTCTTCTAATTATATTTTAATTAGAAATTAATTTATATAATAATTATTCAGCATATATACTTTATTTTATAATATTTACTTTTAATAAAAACAATATAAAATATATATATTATGAAACATATTTTTATTATACTATTATTAATAATATCTATATCAGAAATATCATACTCTTATGAATTAAGATTAAATTTTTCAAGAAGTTATATATATGATGATAAATTATATGTAGATGTTAAAACTTTTTATGAGGATCAAATTTATCAAAATATAAAAAAATATATAGATAATGGAATCGTAGTATTTATTAATTATAGAGTAGATTTAATAAAAAAGAATTTACTATTTGATGATAATATAAGAGAAATATATTTATACAGAAAATTATATTATGATTTTTTTACTAAGGAATATGTAGTTTTAAACTCAGAAACTATGAGAGAAATAAGAAATACAGACTTAGAAATTTTAATTAAAAATATTTATCAAATAAATAGAATAGAAGTAATAAATGTAAATAAACTAAATAAAAACAATAAGTATCTATTCAAAACTAGATTGTCAATACAATTTCAAAATGCATATCCATATTTATCAGTATTTTTCAATATAATAACCCCTATACAATATAGAATAAAATGGTTAAAATCTAATGAATTCAGTATTAAAGAGTTATATTATAATAACATGTAACTATTATTTATAATGAAAAATCCGATTTATAAATATAAAAAATCGTTTTAGGAAAAAAACAATAAAACAATTTTTTTAAAATATTTAAATATTACCAGAGGATAATATGCGTTTTTATATTAATATTTTAATTATCTCATTATTATTTACTATGCAGGCATTTAATCAGGAAAATACAAGACTTGAAATAGTAAAATGGGCTAATTTTTATATGAATAAAAAATATAAATATAATCAAAGCGATACTATAACAAATCCTTTTTCAAAAGAAAAGAAGAAAGTAAATTTTGACTGCTCTGGATTTGTTAACGCTGTATATTGGACTGCCATTGAAAATCCTACTATCAAACTTCAAGGATCAACAGAAAATATACATTTTATTCTATCCAAAGAAAATAAAATATATAAAAATGTTAAGCCTAATATAGGAGATATAATATTTTTTGATGGAACTACAAATCCTAATAAAAAACTTACACATTCAGGAATTGTTGTAAATATAGATGAAGATGAAACTATAACTTATATTCATTCATCTACAAGTAAAGGACCTATTTTGGGATATATTAATTTAAAATATCCTGACTTAGCAAGAAAAGACGGAAAACAAATAAACAGCTATCTTAGAAGAGGTGATGCACCTTATTCATTAGCTTCGCATTGTTTTAACAGTTATGGCACTGTATTAGAAAAACCAAATTAATCTAAAATATAATAATATTGTAAATTGCCTTGACTTTTTACTAATATTTTATAAAATAATTTACTATGTATAAGAGTGTATTATGCGTTTTTATATTGTTATACTATCATTATTTATGATATTGTTTAATTCAGTATCATTTACTCAAACTTACGGATATGATAAGGAATATCAAAAGAAGTTAGAAGAAAGCGGAGTTGAAATAAATGATACGCAAAAGCAAAAAGTTAGAAATGATATAAACAAATGGGCTAACTTTTATTTAGATAAGCATTATCAATATAATGAAAAAGCTACATTAACACACCCTACTTCTAAAGAGAAGAAAACATTTAGATTTGACTGTTCGGGATATGTAGCTGCAGTTTATTGGGCTTCTAATATAGCGGTATTTGAAAAACAAGCGATTTTAGATTCTGGCGGAGTAAAGACTATATATGCTACTTTGTCAAAATATAAAAAAATTTATAAAGATGTTTTGCCTAATGTTGGTGATATAATAATGTTTGACAAAACTACTTCTAATGATAAAAAGCTTACACATGCCGGTATAGTAATAGAAGTTGATAAAGAGGATGAAACTGTAACATATATTCATGCTTCTACAAGCAAAGGACTTATTATTGGATATATGAATTTGAAATACCCTGATTTAGCAAGAAAAGATGGGAAAATAATAAACAGTGCTCTTAAGAGAGGCGGAGGAGTAGATTCTTTAGCATCTCATTGCTTTAATAGCTATGGTACTATCTTGGATATACCTGAAGAATAATAATTTGTAAATATTTGATATTTTATTAATATTTATTTATATATAAAAGTTAAAATAAGTTTGGAGAATACATGAGTAGTAAAAAAAATAATAGAAGACAATCTATGCCGCAATCCGGAGGGGGCGGAAATCAAATTATAATCATACTTCTTCTCACAATGGTTGTAGTAATGGCTATAATGTACTTTCAAAAAACACCGCAGGTAAAAGCTCAGGAATGGGATTATTCTACTGTGGTACAAAAAGTCAAAGAAGGAGTTGTTAAAGAAGTTACTATAGTAGATCAGAACATCAGAAATGGTAAAGCTATAGAAACAGTTAATGGAAAAATTACTGAGATAAACTTTTACTCTTATATACCATTTACTGCAAGCGGATTCGTTAACTTACTTATAGATAATAATGTTAAAGTTAGAGGAGAAGCTGAAAAACCTAGTTATTTAAGTCTTATACTTGTAAACTTACTTCCTATACTCTTAATAGGATTTCTGCTTTGGTTCTTTATGTTCAGGCAGGTTCAGGGTTCTAATAACAGAGCTATGAGCTTCGGTAAAAGCAGAGCAAGACTTCTCACTAAAGAAGATGTAAAAGTAACTTTTAAAGATGTTGAAGGATGTAAAGAGGCTAAAGAGGAATTACAGGAAGTTGTACAATTCTTAAAAGATGCAAGCAAATTTACAAAACTTGGTGCTAAAATACCTAAAGGAGTACTATTAGTAGGCCCTCCTGGTACTGGTAAAACTTTACTTGCAAAAGCTGTTGCAGGAGAAGCTAATGTACCTTTCTTTAGTATGTCTGGTTCTGAATTTGTTGAGATGTTTGTAGGTGTTGGTGCTTCAAGAGTTAGAGATTTATTTGAACAGGGAAAAAGATCTGCTCCTTGTATAATATTTATAGATGAGCTTGATGCTGTAGGTAGAACTAGAGGTGCTGGATACGGCGGCGGTCATGATGAAAGAGAACAAACATTAAACCAAATGCTTGTTGAAATGGACGGTTTTAATACTGATACTAGAATCATAATATTTGCTGCTACTAACAGACCTGATGTACTTGACCCTGCTTTGCTTCGTCCTGGAAGATTTGACAGACAGGTTGTTGTTGATTTGCCTGACGTTAAAGGAAGAGAGGGAATATTTAAAGTGCATGTTGCTAAAATACAGCATGATCCTTCTATAGATTTGTATCATTTAGCTAGAGCAACTCCTGGTTTTTCAGGTGCTGATATTGCTAATATGGTTAATGAAGCTGCATTAATAGCTGCTAGAAATGATAAACCAAGAGTAGAACTTTCTGACTTTGAAGAAGCCCGCGATAAAGTTATGATGGGTCCTGAAAGAAGAAGCATATTAATAAGCGAAAAAGAAAAATTAAATACTGCTTATCATGAGGCAGGACACACTTTAATGGCTGTACTTCTTCAAAATACAGATGCTTTGCATAAAGTTACTATTGTTCCTAGAGGAAGAAGTTTAGGTGCTACTTGGACTTTACCTGCTGATGGAAGATATACACTTCAAAGAAAAAAGGCTATTGATGAAATGTCTTTACTTCTTGGAGGACGTGTTGCTGAAGAGTTCAAATTCGGTGAAGATTCTGTAACTACAGGTGCTTCTAATGATATAGAGAGAGTTACTGAACTTGCTAGAAGAATGGTATGCGAATGGGGTATGAGCAGACTTGGTCCTATATCATTCGGACAAAAAGAACAGCCTATTTTCTTAGGAAAAGAGATTGCAAGACATAAAGATTATAGTGAAGAAACAGCTCAGAAAATAGATGAAGAAGTTCATAAATTTGTAATGAGAGCTTATGAAAGAACTAAAAAATTAATAGCTGAAAATGCTGATAAATTTGAATCTTTATCCAGAGAGTTATTTGAAAAAGAATCTCTTGATATAGAAGATATAGAAAGAATATGCGAAGTAAAATTAGACAGAGTTAAAGATAAGCTAGTTTATGCTGGTAAAGATCCAAAAAGAGGTACTGATGAGCTTGAAGATCCTTCAGCATATCAGGAAGGTGAAGTAAAAAGCGTAAAGGAAGAAGTTTTTAATACTCCTATAAAACCTCTTAAAAAATCTGATAAAGAAGAAGTAAAATCTATAAAAAAATCAAGTGTGAAAAAAGTTTCTTCTTCTACTAAAAAGAAAAAAACAGAAGAATAAAAAAATGTTTTTCTGATAATATCATAAATGCCGTTAGTATATTTATTATGCTGCGGCATTTTTATTTATTAACTTATTTTATAATAAAATCAATAAACCTAATAAAAACTTGGGTTGCTTTTTCAAATTCAAACAAAAAACAAAAAAAATTGTATTTAAACATAAATTTTAAATGCTGGTGTATAAAAAGTTATTAATCATCTTCTAAACATTGAGGATTAGTAATTTCAAATCTCTCATCAATATTTTTCTCTCCCCATTCGCACATAGCTTCTAATATTTTATATAATGATTTGCCTTTCTTAGTAATTGAATATTCTACCTTTGGAGGAACTTCTGGATATATTTTTCTGCTTATGAGTCCATCTTCTTCCAACTCTCTAAGCTGATTAGTTAATGTTCTTTGAGATATAGGCTTCATATAACGCATCATCTCATTAAATCTTTTTGTTTTATTTTCTATAAGATAATTAAGTATTATTGGCTTATATTTACCGCCTATCATATAAAGTGTAACACCTATCTCTGATGATACTTTAATCTTTTTCATAAATACTATTTCCTTTAATAAAAATTAATAATGCAGTGAAATTCATGTTACTTAATAACAAATATTTCCGTTCTTGTTTTACTCTATCTATACTGTATTATAAATCATAAATTATTTTTATAAAGGAGTTTTTTACAATGAAAAAATTAGTTGTAATTACAGGAGCAAGCTCAGGTATAGGAATGGAAACTGCTAAAAAATTTTCTGAAAATGGATATCCTACTCTATTAATATCAAGAAGAAAAGAAATAATGGAAAAATTAAATTTAAAAAATTCTATAAGTGTTTCTGCTGATGTTACAAATTTAGAAGAAATAAAAAATGCAGTAAAAATAGCTGAAGAAAAATATGGAAAAACAGATTTGCTTATAAATTGTGCAGGAGTTATGCTTTTAGGAAATATTGATAAACAAAGTTATGAAGAATGGAAAAACATGATTAATGTAAATGTTAATGGCATACTTACAACTACAAATGTTATACTTCCTGATATGATAAAAAGAAATGAAGGAACTATTATTAATATAAGTTCAATAGCTGGAAAAAAAACTTTCACAAATCATGGAATATACTGCGGAAGTAAATTTGCTGTACATGCTATTACAGAAAGTATAAGAGAAGAAGTTGCTGATAAAAATGTAAGGATAATAGTTATAGCTCCCGGAGTAGTAGAAACTAATCTTTTAAGCCATACTACAGATGAAAATATAAAATCTGATTATATTGAATGGAAAAGAAGTATAGGAAATGGACTTAATGCTTCTGATATTGTTAATTGTATAGAGTTTGCCTATAATATGCCTCAGGATATATGTGTAAGAGAAATTGTAATAGCAAAAACTAAACAAGTAGATTAATTTATATATTCTTAAAAAATAAAATCATTTAAATTTTTTATTAATTTATTAACCCTACCAACACAAAAATATATTCTTTTATAAAAAACTAGAAGTACATATTTAATCAGTACTTCTAGTTTATTTTTATAAAAACAATATTTTAATAATAATTAATTTTTCATTATGTCATTTAAGCATTTAAAACCATGAGAAGTTTCAGCATTTCTAACAGCATTATTTATAGCCTTACCCATTACAATAGCTGCAATTGTACCTACAGCATCCAAATTTGCATTAACTTCTCCCACACTCATAGCATAAATACTGTCTCCGTCTAATGTGGTATGAACAGGTTTTATAGTTCTTGCAAATCCATTATGTGCCATTGAAGCTATTTTTCCCATTTGTGATTTTGTGAATTTAGCATTCGTTATAATAGCACCTATTGTTGTATTCTCTTTAGTGTTTGAAGTAAAAGATAAATTATTATTCTGTGTGATTTTTATTAACTCTTCTTCTGAACTTCTAAATCCATTTTTATTTTCATTAAGAAGACCTGCAATCATTTTACCGCTGTCATAATCATATACATCACCAAAAGCATTCACAGAAACTACAGCCCCAATCTTAACATCATCAACTTGTACAGCGTAAAAACCAAGACCTGACTTCATAGCATAATCAGCACCTAGTATCTTTCCTACACTTGCACCTGTTCCAGCTCCATAATTACCCATTTTAGGATTATTATTTTGAGCATTAACACAAGCATCATAGCCCATGTTAATATCAGGACGAACTTTATAATCTCCAATTCTCAAATCAAATATACAAGACTGACATACTAAAGGCACCTTTGTAATGCCAACATCAAAACCAATATTTCTCTCCTCTAAATATTTCATAACTCCGCCTGAAGCATCTAATCCGAATGCACTTCCACCGCTAAGAAGAACAGCATGAACTACATCAGTAGAAGCCTGTGCCTTTGTTAGTTCACTTTCTCTTGAAGCTGGTCCCCCTCCCCTAACATCTAAACCTATAACTGCTCCCCTTTCGCATATTATAACTGTACAGCCTGTTGCCGCCTCTTTGTTCTCAGCATTTCCTATTTTTATATTTTCTATATCTGTTATTTTTATCTCTTTCATAATCTTATCCTAATTTATTTATTTGTTTGCATATTATATTTATAAAACAAAATAAAAAGAAATGCAAACTATTTTTTATAATACACATATTAGAAAATAAGGTTTGTGTGGTCAGGATTAAGTAAATTAATTTATGATAATTTTTATATGTAAATAATTATATTTTTAATAATAATTATATATTAATTATATCCATCACTTCTTCCTAAAGATATACCTAAAACTAAACCTATAGATAAATCAGAAAAATTATATTTTTTATATATATCATTACCTAAATTATTATTAACAACATCAGTTTTGTACTGCATACCGAAATTATACATCATATATCCTCCTACGCTAATAGCAAAATTAGGAACTAAATATATAAATCCTTCAACAGTAAGTTTTATATAAGGCATTATAGGAGCTTTAAATAGATTTCTCATATCATTAACATTCCAATTATTTAAATTAGGTGCTGACATAAGTCCTATATACCTACTTGATGCTACCATAGCATATACAGGTGCTAATATTCCTGTACCAAATCCTATAGACATTTTACTGAAATTTAATTTAACTGTAGCTCCAACCATAATAGAATAAAATGCCATAAGTTCTGTATATTTTTTATTGTTTTCTTTATAATCAGACATCAAAGCATTAACGCTAAAACCAATATCTCCAAATAAACTTACTCCTTTAACAATACTTGTATAATCATCTTCAAATAACTTAAAATAATTTCCAATTTGGAAAAATAACAGACCCTCAAAACCTAAAGTACCGTCAACACTGTCATAAATAGTATTTTTATATTTATCATTTACTTTTATAGAATTAAATGGAAAAGCAATTCCATAATGTCCATTGAAATTTATCTCTAAACTAGCAAATGCACTATATGTAATAGTTATAATTAAAATGTTTACAAATAAAAAATATTTAACTATTTTCATAGTATAACCTCTAATATTTAATAATTTATATTATATAAATTATTTAAAATAAAAAAAGCTGTCTAACTAAAATTAAGTAAGACAGCTAATATTTATTATATATGAAAAAATCAATTATCTATTATGCGAAATCTTAAAAAACTCAATACTTCTTTCCAAAAACTCTGCTTTTTCAACTAAATTTCTTGAAATTTCATTTGAATTTTCAGCTAAAGCAGCATTCTGAGTTGTAGCAGTTTCCATATTATTCACTTCTATACTTATTTGATTAGTACCTGATTCCTGCTCTAAGGCATTTGAAGTGATTGTCTCCATTAATTTTGAAGTATCTGATACTTTATTCTGTAAGTCCACAAATATTTCCTGAGATTGTTTTGCTGTTTGAGTGGCTGTATCTATTTTTTGAGAAGTATTATCTACCAATTCTGTTATATCTTTAACTGAAGCCTGGGTAGTTTGAGCAAGATTTCTTACCTCAGAAGCAACAACAGCAAATCCCTTTCCCTGATCTCCGGCACGTGCTGCCTCTACTGAAGCATTAAGAGCCAATATATTAGTTTGAAAAGCAATATCCTCAATAATCTTTGTAATATCTTTTATTTTCTCGCTAGCCTGATAAACTTCTTCTATATTTGAGGCTGTTTGTGCAATTATGCTTGCAGCATTTTCTATATACTGCATAGATTCTGACATCATATCCTTTCCAAGTAAAGATTTTTCAGTAGAAGTTTTTATATTAGAAACCATTTCCTCTATACTAGCAGCTGTTTCCTCTAGACTAGATGACTGCGAATCAGTTCTTACAGATAATTCATTACTGCTTTCCATCATACTTTGTGCTGCTGTCATTATCTCCCTTGAAGCATTATTAACATTAGAAACAACTTCAGCTAATCTGCTGCTCATAACATCAAATACTTTTTCCAATTGTCCAAATTCATCTTTTCCATAATTATCTTTAATATAAGCATTTATATTTCCTTCTGATATACTAGTAGCATGCTGCATTAAAACTTTAAGAGGATGAGTAACTTTTTTAATATAAAGAAAAGCAAATACATTAATAAAAATGATAGATAAAATACATATTATAATAGATATTATTATAGAGTCATTATTAGCCTTATAAATAACTTTATCATCCATAGCCATAATTAAATACCAATCTAAATTCTCAAGTCTGCTGTAAACTGCTGTTCTAGGATCATGACTTACAGAAGATATATAATTCATAACACCAGAAGACATACCTCCTTTTATTATTGAACCGTATGCATCATTAGCCTTGGTATTAATCTCATTTTTTGTATCTAATACAACGGTATTATCATCATCAATAGCAAATATTCTAGTTCTTTCAGGCAATTTCAATTCCTGAAGTTTAGCAGCCAAATCCTCCCAATCCATGATCATATATACATTTCCAACATATTCCCCATTATATTTTACTCCACAAATAACTGCTAATGACCATTTTTTATCAGCACTTGATTTTTGTATACTGTCATCAAAAGATGCTTCATTATTGTTCTTCTTTAGAATATTTAAAATATTAGGTCTTACTGTTGTTATATTTTCACCTATTTTTACACTATTAACATTGTCTAAAATTATACCATTAGTATCTGTTATGCCTATATCAAGTACATATTCATTAATTGCTTCAAATTCAGTAAGTGTACTTCTTATATCAATCTCTCTGTTTACTAAATAATTTCTTACTATAGGAGATACAGCATAAGTTTTTATTAAATTCCTGCTGTCATCAAGCCAAACATCAAGCATATCTTTGTAACCATTAACTGTATTATCAAAACCAGATAATGTTGAATTTTTCACTATTGCATGCGATCTGTATGATAATATCGCCACTATCAAGACTAAAAAAATTGTACTTAAAATGCTTATGGCTATAGGCATTTTAACCCTTATAGAATGTATTTTTCTCATATATTTTCCTTTTATAAAACTATTTTATATAAATATATAATATTGATAATAAAAAAATTTTTAACAAAGGTTATAATTAGTAAAAATGCAGTATCTGCTATTATAATAGTTTCATTATTAAAACAAAAAATTGATATATTTAAACTCTTGAATAAAAGATGATTATAAATTAAAAACTGATAAAGTCAATAAAAATCTAAAATATTTTTTTACTTTTACACATTTTTCTAAAAATTTTTTTTACAACAAATATTATAAAAAATAAAAAAGCTGCCCAACTTTTTATTGAAGTCAGACAGCTTATAATTTATATTAAATAAAATTGATTACTTAATAATTTGATCAGCAATACCTAATATTGCTTGAATTTTTGGTGAGAAAGCAACTATAGCACCAGCAAATACAACACTTATCAAGCTCATTAATTTGATAAGGATGTTGATTGAAGGTCCAGAAGTATCTTTGAATGGGTCACCAACTGTATCACCTATAACAGCAGCAGCATGGTTAGGGTTAGTAATTTTTTCACCTGTTTTTTCATCGATGATTTTTTTACCGCCTAAATTACCAGCTTCGATGTATTTTTTAGCATTATCCCAAGCACCGCCGGCATTAGACATCATAACAGCCATAGCAAATCCAGCAGTTAATCCTCCTACTAACATACCTATAACAGCAGGTACTCCGAATAAGAAACCAACTACAACAGGTACGATAATAGCTAATACAGAAGGAACAATCATTTCTTTCTGAGCAGATTTAGTACAGATTTGAACAGCTTTTTCATAATCAGCTTTTACGCCTTTTTCACCAGCTAATAAACCTTTAATCTCTCTGAATTGTCTTCTAACTTCTTCTACAACACCTGCAGCAGCACGTCCAACAGCTTTCATAGTTAAAGCACAGAAGAAGAATACTAACATAGCACCAATAAATATACCTATTAATACTTTAGGGTTCATTAAGTGAATATTGAAAGCATTCATAAACTCATTCATACCTAAACTATAAACAACTTTGTCATATAATTCTTTAGCACTGTTAGCAGTATATTGAACAGTACCTATATCTATAGAAGTAAGATTACCAGTATTTATCATTCTTCCTAAAGAAGTTTTAATTTCCTCAATATAAGCAGCAATCAAAGCCATAGCAGTTAAAGCAGCAGAACAAATAGCGAAACCTTTACCAGTAGCAGCAGTAGTGTTACCTAAAGAGTCTAAAGCATCAGTTCTTTCTCTAACGCTTTCAGGAAGTCCAGACATTTCAGCGTTACCACCAGCATTGTCAGCTATAGGACCATAAGCATCTGTAGCTAATGTGATACCTAAAGTAGATAACATACCAACAGAAGCCAAAGCAATACCATATAAACCTTGAGAGAATGCAGAAGCTTCAGCACCGAAACCGCCTGCGAAACCGAATGCTAATATTATAGATATAACTACTGTAACAACAGGTATTAAAGTAGATTGCATACCTACAGCAAGTCCGCCGATTATAACTGTAGCAGGACCTGTTTTAGATTGTTCAGCTACCCATTGAGTAGGTCTGTATTCAGCAGCAGTATAATATTCAGTGAAGAAACCAACTACGTTACCAGCTATAAGTCCTACAATTATAGAAACGAATAATCCTAAATTGTTTGGAAGTAAAGCTTTTACAAGTAAGAAAGCAACTACAATGATTATAGCACTGCTCACATAAACACCAACTCTTAAAGACTTTAATAATTCTCCCATAGTAGCACCTTCTTTAGTTTTAACGAAGAATACTCCTATAATAGAAGAAAGAGTACCAATAGCAGCAAGTATCATAGGAAGAGATACAGCAAATATTGGACTTACATCAGGATTAATATATCCAAAAGCAGCAGAACCTAAACTCATAGCAGCAAGTATAGAACCTGCATAAGATTCATAAAGGTCAGCACCCATACCAGCAACGTCACCTACGTTATCACCTACGTTGTCAGCTATAACAGCAGGGTTTCTTGGGTCATCTTCAGGTATTCCAGCTTCAACTTTACCTACTAAGTCAGCACCAACGTCAGCAGCTTTAGTAAATATACCGCCTCCAACACGAGCAAATAAAGCTTGGAAAGAAGCACCTACACCAAAGCTAAGCATTGTAGTAGTTACAAAGTGCATTTTAGCAGCAGTATATTCGGCAGTACCTTTAGCTATGCCTGTAGCAGCTAAATTAAGGAAGTCTGTACCAAATAAACTATTATCAAGCCATACATTTAATACTATAAACCATAATGAAATGTCAAATAAAGCAAGACCTACAACAGTAAGTCCCATAACAGCACCAGAACGGAAAGCTATTGTTAAACCTTCATTTAAAGACTTGCTAGCAGCATTTGCAGTTCTAGCAGATGCATAAGTAGCAGTTTTCATACCTAAGAAACCAGACAAAGTAGAGAAGAAACCGCCTGTTAAGAAACCTATAGGAATGAAAGGGTTTTGCACTTTTAATGCATAAGAAAGAATAGCAAAAATAATGAAAGCTCCAGCAAAGAAGAAAGCTATAACTTTATACTGTTGTTTAAGATAAGCTATAGCACCTGAGCGTACATGTGAAGCTATTTCTTTCATAGTTTCATTACCTTCATCTTGTTTACGCATCCATTTATAGAAATAGAAGGCAAACGCTAGTGTCAAAATTGCCGCTGATATTGTAAAAAAGCGGGCGTTTTCAGCTAATATTTCATAATTCATACACATACCCTATTTTTTTGAATTTTGTTAGATTTTGTACAGTTATTGATTATAACCCAAATTGTATAAATTGTCAATTGATTTTTACGGTATTTTTAATACATACTAGACCTATATTGTATTTTTTTCACACTATTAATTTATACATTATATACTAAAAAATTACATTATATTATTGAAAAAAAATAAACTATTATTATAATGTTAACATTATCTAATAAAATAAAATATTATATTCGGAGTATCATATGAAAATATTGTTCATACGCCATGGTCAAACTCAATTAAATGCTGAAGGAAGATGGCTTGGTTCTACCGATGCTCCATTATCTGAAGCTGGTAAAGAAGTATTAATTAATAAAAAAAATATAATAGAAAAATATAAGCCTGTTCAAAAACTATATTGTAGCCCTATGAAAAGATGCCTAGAAACAGCTGATATATATTTTAATGATATGGATAAAAAAGTTATAGACGATTTGAGAGAAAGATGTTTCGGGGATTTTGAGGGCAAAAACCATGATGAATTAAAAAATAATCCTTACTATAAAGAATTTTTCAGAACTAATTGGAAAAGCAATGTACCAAATGGTGAAACTTCTGAAAATTTCTTTAATAGAACAGAAAATGCTTACTTCTATATAATAGAAGATATGAAAAAAAATAATTTAGATTATACCGCTATTGTAACCCATGGTGGTGTTATTATGTCTATATTCAGCAGATATGATAATCAAAAATTAAATTTTTATGATTATCTTTTACAAAATGGAAGCGGATATTATGCAGAAATAGATGATAAAAATAATATAAATATTATAGAAAAGTTATAATTTTACGATGATTATTAGTAATAACTTTTTTGGAATAAACAACATGAAAATATTATTAATACTTCCTATATCTTTTCTTTTAAATATATTTATAAAAAACATTAAATTTGATCCTTTTGTTTTTATATCAAGGCTTCATTTTATAGCTGAAGATTTATTCAGAAAAAAAGGAAATGCTGAAAATAAAATATTAGCTTCTATAATAGGAATATTATCATCTTTGATACTCATAGCAATATGTTTTTTAATTCCTTTCTTTCTTTTAATGCTTTTATACAAAGTACATTTTATATTAGGATTAATAATAGAACTTGCACTATGTTATATAACATTAGGTATTAGAAAGCCTTTGGAAATAAGTTCATATATATATCATAGTTTAATAATAGGCGATATAAAAAAAGCTAAGTCTCTTTTGAAAGAAAATGCTGAAGTGGATGCTGATGATATTGAAGATGAACAAATGATAAAAAATACAATAGAATATACTATAATAAGCATTGCTGAAGATTATATATACCCTGCTATATTTTTACTATTAGGAGGAGCTCCTTTATGTATAGCATATAAAGTTATTTATGTGCTTTCTGAAAGTTCTTCTGATACTATATATTTAGATGAAAATAAAACTGATGATATATTTGGAATATTTAATATTAAATTATGCTATATATTAAATATAATACCCTCATTCTTTACTGCTTTAATTTGTATTATCACATCTATATTCTTCAAATATGAATATAAAAATGCAATTTCTGTTTTGAAAAAAGACGGTAAAACTAATAAGGCAAGATTAGAAGCAGGAATTGCGGGACCTATGAATATAGAACTTGGAGGTGAATATATAAAAGATGGGGAAATATTCGACAGACCATTGGTTGGTGAATATTTAGAAGATTTAAATCCTAATCATATAGAAAAAGCTAATAAATTTATATTAACTTCTGCTATATTTGCTTTAGCAGCATTGATAATCATCAAGCTTATTTCTATGCTCATATCTTCAATATTTTAAAATGATAAATAAAAAATATAATTATAGGCTTTAAATAATATAATATTGATTATTATTTAAAGCCTATATTTTTTATACTAACTATTCATTTTGATAAACTGCTTTACTTACTAAATTATCATTCTTTAAATTCGTATTATAAAATATAAATAAAAACAAAATAGCTAATATTAACTGTGATGCAGGTACAGCAAACCAAACACCATTAAGTTTCAAGAATAAAGGAAGTATCAATATACATAAAGGACTTACAAGAAAAGGATCTATATATGTTAAAAGCGTAGAATATATGCTTTCTCCTGATGAATAAAAATATGCAGTTCCAAGTCTTACTATAGGCTGAAATATAAAACCTGATGATATTATAGGAAGCCCCAAACTTATTATAGCATTAGTTTCTATAGATGCCCCAAATAATATTCCAAGTTTATTTCTAAAAATCAATACTATTATTATAAGAAAAGCTCCAAGTATAATATCAAATAATATACCTTTTTTAAATACTTTTCTCATAAGATCATTTCTGCATGCACCTTTAAAATAACTTATCATAGGCTGACAGCCCTCTGCAACTCCCTCAAATAAATGCAAAATAGAGCCGTATATATAATTCATTACAGAGTATGCAGTAGTTCCTAAATATCCGCCGTATTTGATGCATTGAAGATTATTAAATATCACTATAAGAGAAGGAGCCATAACCAAACCAAATGGAGATAATCCTATTTGCAAAGCTCTCTTTGTCATAGATAAATCAAAATCTGATAATCTTATTTTTGTTCTGTTTTTCTTTCTTATAAATAAATAATAAACAGCTATCAAAGCAACTAATCCTTGAGCTATTATTGTAGCTAAAGCAGCACCAAACATTTCTAATCTAAACACCATTAAAAATAAATAATCAAGAATAATATTTGTTATAAGTCCAACTCCCATAAAACTCATGGCATGAATAGTTTTTCCTGAATTTCTTATTATAGGCATGCTTCCAAATGATATTATTTGAAAACTGCCTCCTAAAATTATAGTAGTAATATATGAATCAGCCTGTTTAAATACCTCATCTCTTGCACCAAGTAAATATATAAGACTGTTTTTTAATAAAAGAAGAACAATAGTTAATATTATACTAGCTAATATTAAAGAAATAAAAGTATTTACTTTAGCCCTATTAAATCCTTCTATATTACCCTCTCCAAGATATGTTGACATTATAACAGAGCCTCCCATACCAAGCATAATAGCTACTGCCATAAGCAAAGTACCTATAGGATAAACTAAATTAATCGCAGTAAGCCCAATATCTCCCATAGAATTGCCAACGAAAAAACCGTCTACAACTATATAAAATCCTCCAAGCATAGTTGATACTATAGCAGGTAAAACATATTTGAAAAAAGACTTATCCATTTTTTGAATATTCATCATAATAAACTCCTTTAAAATATAGTCTTATTTCGTACTATTAGTAATAGAGTATTATATACATGTTTATTTGTTTGTCAATAGAAAAAGTACGATTTTTTACTTTTTTATTAATATTGAAATATTTAACTTTTAATATATATTTAAAATTATTAATATAAAGAGGAAAGAATTATGACTAAATATAATATAAAATTTTACTTTCTAATATTAATATTATATATAGTATCTTCTTCTTTCATATTTTTTGATGATGGAGGAAATATAAAATTTATACCATATACTTCACTGCCAGATAATATTCAGGAATTTGTAAATACATACTTTAGCGAATATGAAGTACATAGTGCTGCTGTTTCATCTCATTATATAGTTATTTTCAAAGGCGGTTCATCAATAAATTTTAATATAAAAGGCGAATGGACTTCAATAATAGGAAATAGAAAAATTATACCAATTAATATAGCTTCAAAATTTATTGATGCTAAAATAATGAATATTATAAAAAATAAATATACAACTATAAATAATATAAATAAAAAAAGTAAAGGATATGAATTCAAAGTAGATGATGCATATTATATTTATATAGATTATGAAGGAAATATTTTAAAAACCAAGAAAGCCTAAAATAATCAATTAATAAAAATTATAGTTTTCAATTTATTTATACACAGCATAACTGATAACTTATGGATTGACATACTCTAAATAATATTATATTGTTTAACCCAAAAAATTATTACTTTAATTATTAAAGGAGTTTATATATATGAAAACAAAAGAAGAATTAGTGGAATTTCTAAATAGAAAAATTGAAAATAATCAAAATCTCGATGATGCTCATAATTATATCTTTTTAAAGGCATACTTAGAAGATATGATAGAAAAAGAAAAGAATGAAGAACATAAATAATTTCTATAGCTGCAATAAGGATAATTATGGATATTCTTTCATTAAAAAGCCTGCCTCAAAAAGCAAGAGAATTTATAGAGACATACTTTTCTGATTATTATGTATTTAAAGTAACATTTAATTCATCATATAGTGCAGTATTTAAAGGCGGTTCATCAATAAATTTTAATACAAAAGGAGAATGGATTTCTGTAATAGGAAACGGAAATGAAATACCATTTAATATAATAGAAAAACTTTCTGAAGATAATAATATAGAAAAAGAAATAATAAAAACTATAAAAAATAAATATACAGATTTTAATATATACAGAATCATTAAAAGAAAAAATAAATATGAAATAGAAATCAACAGCAATATAATCATAATAGATATTGAAGGGAATATATTAAAAATAAAAAATGTATGAAATATATATTGAAATTTGTATTTTTAAGGTTATTATATTGAAATGAAAAACATATTGATAATTTTTTTTATATTAAATTCATTTTTATTTGCACAATATTATTCTTATACTAATATTCCATCTTTTCAAAAAAATGAGTATTTTGTTCATAAAGGAGTATCAGGAAAGAAAAATAATGCTGTAATAATATATACAGAAACATCTATAGATAATAACGGATACTGGAATATTAAAGAAACATCTATAAAAGGTTATGTAACAAATAAATTAAAAGATCCGTTCTTACTTGAAGAAAGTATGATGACGAATATTAGAAAGTCAGAAATGTATTCTAAAATAGATCTTGTAAATATGAGAACTGTTTATAATAAAACTATAGATTATTATGATTTCGGTACTATGGAGCATACATTCGATATAAGAGGCAAGGTAAATTATACAAATGCAGAAGGTTCTTTGGCCATATTCTCTATGTACGGAGCCTATCAAATAGCTAGAACTTTCCCTCTTGAGGCAACAAATGAAATGAATATTATTATGCCTATGACTTCTAAAGATAATAAAATAAGAGTGTCCATACTTAATAACGGAATAAAAAAAATAAAAATACAAAATGAAGAAAAAGAATGCTATGAAATGGAAATAAAAATAGAAGGAATTCCATTCTCAATATTTCTTCCTAAAATAGCAGCCTATATTGAAAAAGATGATAAAACAAGAAAAATAATCAAATATAATACTATGTCTGGAATGCTTGATACTATGGATATTTTCCTTACAGAGACAGAAAAAAAATAATTTACAAAATACAGGAGAAATAATAATGAGCGAATTACAAATATATTGCATAAATAATAATATGTACGGTATGAATTCTTATGTAGTAATAGCTGATGATGAAGCTATGATTATAGATGCAGCACAATTAAATAATTATAATGCTTATAAAAAAATATTAGAAGGAAAAAAGCTAGTAAGAGTAATATATACTCATGGACATTTTGACCATATATCTGGTGCAGATGACATAAGAAACGAATTTCCAGATGTTCCTCATTGCGTACACAGTATGGATTATGATTTCTTTCAGGACGGAGGATTAAATGTAAGTTCATATTTGGGAAGCGTAATAAAATGCCAAAGCCCTGAAATACAATTCAATGACGGCGATACTTTCAAATTAAAAGATATAGAGTTCAAAGTTATACATACTCCAGGACATACAAGAGGAGGCGTATGCTTTTATACTAAAGGACATTTATTCTGCGGCGATACAATATTTGCTTACGGAATAGGAAGAACAGATTTTCCTACAGGCGATTTTCCTACATTAGAAGAAAGCATATCCAAAAAAGTATTTGCTTTAGATGATGATACTCTATTATATCCTGGACATGATGCTTATGGAGTAAAATTATCCCAAAGAAAGAAAATGGGTGTCTTTTAATCTAAATACAAAATGATAATAAGTGCAAGCAGAAGAACCGATATACCTTCTTTACATACTAAATGGTTTTTGAATAGATTAAAAGAAGAATATGTTATTACACAAAATCCTATAAGCAAAAATAATTTCTACAAAATACCATTAAATAAAAATATAGTTGATATAATAGTATTTTGGTCAAAGAATCCTAATATAGATTTTTTAAAAGAAGTTAGAGATTTAGGGTACGAGTTCTATCTGCATTTCACTATCACACCTTATGACAAGAATATAGAAATAAATATACCTGATAAAAATTTATTAATAAAAAACTTTCAAACTATAAGCAAATTATTCGGTAAAGAAAAAATTATATGGAGATATGATCCTATTATTTTGAATGATGATTTTGATACTCATTATCATATAAATAATTTCAAAAACTTTGCTGATAGTTTAAATGGTTATACAGATGAATGCATATTCAGTTTTGTGCAAATATATTCAAAGATAAAAAATAATATTAAAAATATAAATGATAATGATAAACTTTTATTAATAGAAAATATGAAAGAAATATCTGAAAAAAATAATATAAAATTAAAATCCTGCTCTCAAGATTTTGATAATATAACAAATATAAGAGTGGAAAAATCAGCCTGCATAGATAAAGAAAGAATACAAAAAATATTAGGATATTCTATAAAAGAAAAAAAGGATAAATCTCAAAGAAAATTATGCAATTGTATAGAAAGTATTGATATAGGAATGTATAATACATGTACTAACGGATGTATATACTGCTATGCCAATTCAAAAAATATATTAAAAGATTATGATGCAAACAATGAAATATTATCAGATAAAAATTTAATTGATAATAAAAATATAAATATACAAGAAAGAAAAATAATAATTAATGAAAAAAATGCCGTATTTAAACTTTAGGATATTTTTATGTTAAAAGAAACTTATAATTTTCTGATTTCAAATATAGATGATATAAAAAATAAAACTTTAGCCGTAGCATATTCAGGCGGAATAGATTCTCAAGTTTTGCTTAATATTGCGTACAGATTAAAAGATGAGTTATCATTCAATTTAATAATAATACATGTTAATTATAATCTTAGAGGAGAAGATTCTACAAATGATGAATTATTCGCAAGAGATATGGCCAAGAAATATAATATAGAAATATATGTCAAAGAAATAAAACCTAACAGCTATAACGGAAAAAATATTCAGCTTGAAGCTAGAAATGACAGATATAATTTTTTTGAAGAACTTCATAATAAAAAAATATACGACTATTTATTAATAGCACATAATAAAGATGATTTAGCTGAAACTATAATTTACAGAATGATTAAAGGGGCTGGAACTAATGTCTATAAAAGTTTAAGAGATAAAAAAGGATACATCTTAAGACCTATTTTAAATTTCTATAGAAAAGATATTGAAGCGTATGCTAGAAATAATAATCTTGAACATAGAGAAGATGTTTCAAATAAAAAAAATTATTATTCTAGAAACAAGATAAGAAATTTGATAATACCAATGCTTGAAGAAATAAATACAAATGCTAAAAACAATATTATAAGATTTGCAAAAAGAAGCTATGAAGAAACATATATATTAAGAAAAAAAATTAATAAATTATACAAAAAAAATATATATAAAAAAAATACTAAACTTAATATAGAAAAAATAAAAAATACTAATGAACTTTTTATAAAAAAAATCATAGTTAAATTTTTAGCCAAAAATAATATAGAGATAACGGAGAAAAGAGTTTCAGAAATATTAAAAGTGATAAAATCAGATAAACCGAATATAAAATTAAGACTAGATAATTTTTATTTGATAAAAGAATATAATTATATTAATATAAAAGCTATAGAAAAAAAACTTGATAATACGAAAACAAATAATTTTATAAGAATTGAAAAAGATGGAATATATAATTTTTTAAATAAAAAAATAGAAATAAAAACTGTATTAAATAAAAATATTAATTATAAGGATAATATGTATATAAAAGCAGATTATCCATTAATAATAAGAAATAAAAAAGAATCTGACTTTATAAATGCTTATCCTAATGGAAATAAAAAATATTTAAGAAAAATTTTCATAGATTTAAAAATACCTTTGTATGAGAGAGAATTAATACCAATAATAACTTCAGAAAATGATGATATACTAGCATTATATTTAGAGCCTTACGGATTAAATAGAATATCAAAAAATGCTGCTGTAAATAAAGATGATGAATATATATTAGAAATAAATGTTTATTATGATAAAGAATGATTAATTAAAAAGGAATAATAAATGGCATTTTCGGATAATGAAAGAATGATATTTGGAAAAGGCGTTGGCTGTGTAGTAATAAAGGACGGTAAAGTTCTTCTAGGACGTCATAATTACGGCAGAGGAAAAGGACTTCTTATAATACCGGGAGGATTCATAAATGAAAGAGAACTGCCTGCTGAAGCTGCTGAGCGTGAAGTACTAGAAGAAACAAATGTAAAAGTAAAGGCAAAAGAAATAGTATCAATGCGTTTTACTGAAAATGATTGGTATTTAGTTTTCAGAGCAGAATATATTTCAGGAGAGGCAAAAGTTAATGACAGTGAAAATAGCGAAGTAATTTGGCTTGATGTAGAAGAAGCTTTAAATAAAAAAGATGTCCCTCCGCTTTCAAAAGAAGCAATAAAATCATGTTTAAAATTTATTAACTCAGAAAATAAATATGCCATGAGTATAAAAGAGGATTATGATGCATCAAGAGAATTAGGTTCTTATGCCTATTATGATTAAATTTATACCTAAACAATTACATTTTGTCAATTTTTATATTTTGTAAATGTATTATCAACTTTTTTGTCGCTCAAAAAAGTTGCTGCCACAGGCACGCTTCGCGAAAACGCATATACTACAGCTTAATATTTTAAGAATATGTGTTAAATGTAATATAATACTGTAATTTTATGTCAAAAATGCAGTCTTTCGCGAAGCGTATCCGAGTCTGTCGAGGATATAGGTTCTTTGTGTCAACAAAAGAACTTGGGGTTCGGCACGTCTGTGTACTTCGTAGGGCTAGCCCCTGAAAATAATAACAATATAAAAACTAATTTTGACAAAGTTAAAAATTTTTAATATATACTATTAAAAAAGCATAAGTATAAATAATTATACCTATGCTTTATAAAAATATCATATAGTAATACTATGCTATATGAGCATTAAGCCAAGCAATTATCTCTTTAGCTACATCATCTCTTTGAACATCATTAAGTATTTCATGTCTTCCATTTTCATAAAGACTTATAGTAACATCTTTGAATCCTAATGATTCATACATTTCATGAACCCATTTAACGCCCTTTCCCATATCTCCTACAGGGTCTTTCGCTCCTGATATTAAAAGTATAGGGAAATTTTTATCCATAGAAGAGTAATTATCCTTATCTGAAATTTTATCAATAAGTTCAAATAATTGTATATATGTTTCTATACTTGCAGGTTTATTTGCAAAGTATTCATCTTCCTGGGCTTTTTTAATTTCTTCTTTATCCGAAGTAAGCCATGCCAAATCTGAATTATCTTTAGGGAAGAATTTTTTACCGTATCCGCCTACTGATAATTTGTCGAGTAAATAAGCTCTTTTTCTTCCCCCGAATAATGACTTCTGAATATTAGCTATAGTTTTTCCTAAGTTCTCTATTCCCTTAGGTTTTCCTCTAGTACCCATTATTATAGCGCCATTTAAATCTTTATGATATTTAATTAAAAAACCTCTAGTAAGAAAAGAACCCATACTATGCCCCATCATAAAATAAGGAAGATTAGGATAATCAGCTTTAGTATTTACCATTAAATGCCTCATATCTTCTATAATAAGTTCATGTCCGTTTTTATCGCCCATATGCCCTATTTGATCTTTACTTACAGTGCTTCTTCCGAATCCTCTATGATCATCGGCACAAACTAAAAATCCTTCTTTATTGAGTTTTTCAGCAATCTCTTTATATCTTCCGGCATGCTCTCCAAGTCCATGAACTATCTGAACTATTGCTTTTGGTTTGGAATCAGGCTTAAAAATATATGTATACATTCTATGACCATCATCTGATATTAAAACTCTATTAAGCATTTCCATAAAAAGACTCCGATAATAAAAAATTACTATTTTAGACTATTATTCAATTTGACATAATTAATACAGCTATTATTTGTAAATAGTAGGATAAATTATATAGTATTTTTTTTCTTAATGCAATTAATATTTTATATATATTTCAGTGTAATATATAATACCCCAATAGGATATACTTGCAAAAAAATTATTTATATTTTAATATTTTAATACATTAAGGAGGGACATATGAGAATAATAAATGTAAATTCAAATAGGCTGCATTCTATACTTTTTATAGCATTGCCTGTGGTTTTAATTGTGGGATTTTTAATATTTTCCAGCGTTACAATAGTATCAACAGGAGAAGTGGGAATAAGAAGCAGATTGGGTAAAGCAATATCAGAGGAAGATCCTGGACTTCATTTTAGAATACCTTTTATAGATACAATAAAAACTATGGAAGTAAGAGAGCAGACTGTAGAAAAAACTTATGCTGTATCATCAAAGGATATGCAGACAATATCTATGACTTTGAATGTTCAGTACTCTATAACAGGTGATGCTTTGGATTTATTTAGAAAATTCGGAACAGATTATAAAAACAAACTAGTTAATCCTAGAATATCAGAGAGTTTGAATGCTGTTTCTGCAAGATATACTATAGAAGAATTCATAACAAAAAGAAATGAAATGGCTGGAGAACTTTTAAAAGAAGTTATGAGCGATTTTCAGGATTACGGCATCACAGTTGCTGCATGTTCTATCATAGAGCATGATTTTTCTGATGAATTTGATCAGGCAATAGAAAGAAAATTGATAGCTTCTCAAGATGCTTTAACAGCACAAAATGCATTAGAAAAAGTAAGATATGAAGCTGAAGCTGAAATAACAAAAGCTAAAGGTATAGCAGAAGCTAATAGAATAATGCAGGAATCTTTAACTCCTCTTTTAATACAGAGAATGTATATAGAGAAATGGGATGGTAAAATGCCTCAAGTTTCAGGTTCAGGCGTTACACCTATGATACAAGTAAAATAATTAAATGATAAATGAAATTTTACAAGCATATTATAAATAATATATTATCTTTAATATTTCCTAATCACTGTATAATATGCGGAGAGTTAATGCAAAGTAATAATATGAATTATGTTTGTATTGACTGCATAAATAAAAATTTGGATTATATACATAAAGATGAATATATAAGATGCCCTAAATGCGGTAAAGTTTTAGAAAGTGAAAAATCAATATGCATTTGCAAAGATGAAGAACTTTATTTTGATGAATGCAAATCTATGCTTTATTATAATAATCATACAATAGATTTGATTCACAAAATGAAGTTCTCTCATAGATATTTAATTTGTAAAGACTTTGCTGCTATGCTTAGTTATTATTATAAAGATTATATTAAAAGTTATGATGCCGTTACTTTTGTGCCTCTTGGTAAAAATAGATTCTTGGAAAGAGGATACAATCAAAGCGAAATCATAGCAGAAACAATATCTAAAATTCTAAATATAAAATTAATAGATGATATAATATTCAGACAAAAAGAAACTAAAGCATTAAGTTCTTTAAACAGTAAAACTGAAAGATTAAACATGATAAAAAATGCTTTTGTGATAAATACCGACTACAGCGATCATAATAAAATAAATCTTCTTATAATAGATGATGTACTTACCACGGGAAGCACTTTAAATGAAATTTCTAAAGAGATTAAGAAACTAGAATGCATTAACAAAATAGGTTTGCTTACCGTAGCCCGTGCTTAGTTTTTCATCTCTTTTTCAACTTTCTCTTTTAATTCAGCATCATTCATTTTATCACATGCTTTTAAGAAATCATCATATAGAGTTTTTGTATAAGGAGCATGCTCATTAACAAAAGCTATTTTTATAAAATCCCATAATAAATTTATATTATCATTATTTTCTTTATTAATTAGAATTTTTAATGCACTATCTACTATTGATATGCCGGCATGAACTTTATAAAAAGCATTATTATTAATAGATTTTATATCATCAATATTTAATAAAATAATATTCAAAGCCTCATCATAATTTGAAAGCCTTATTAAATTCTCTGAATAATTACTTAAATATGAAACTAAATAAAATAAATACTTCTTTGATAATGCCTGATTTTGTTTATTTTTATCATAATCGTTTTTTACAATCTCATAAAGTTTTTTATTAGCATCTAATTCCCCTTCTTTATTTCCTATTTCAATTTCAAAATCTCTAAGTCTCTCTAAATTAATTCTATCCCAATTTTTAATGCTTGATTTCCATACATCTATTAATTCATAATATAAATCTTTAAATCCCAACTCTAAAGCATAATGCATACAATACTGAATAGTTAATTTTTCTATATCAGTTTCAAATCTCACATTGCTGTCATAACCAATGGCACAATCAGTATTTATCTTTTTTGCTTTTTCAAATAAATCTTTATTATCTTTATTGTATTTACTTAGAAGAAATGTTAAAGATTCTAATGCTATTCCTATACCTTTATATTTTGATGTTTCTCTGTCTTTTAATTCTTCATTAAATAAATGAATGATTATATTTTTCAAAGCTTCTTTATTTAAAGCTTGTACATTTTTATAATATATAATAGAAAATGAAAGTCTTGCTCTTAATAAATAATTTTTATCAACATCATCTTCCATTTCGCATGAATATTTACTTATTAAATTATTGTATTTCTCTTTATCATCAAAAAAACTTCCTATAATATTATCAAAATCGTTTTGATACATTTCTAAAGCTTTTAATAATTTTTCTTGAAATATTTGCATGATTAAACTCCTAACTAACTTAAAAAATATATCAATAAAATGTAAATTTGTCAAAGGCGTTTCTATTGAAGTTTTTATTATTTAAAATTATATATTTAAATTAAGCATATCATTAATGAATATACCTACCCCATTTTCTTCATTGCTTTTAGCGGTATACAAAGACTTTAATTTCACTATATCCTCAGCATTTTCAACAGCAACAGAAATACCCACAAATTCAAGCATTTCCAAATCATTATTATTATCCCCAAAAGCCATTATATTATCAGAATTGATATTGTATTTATCAGCTAAATATTTTAATGCATTAGCCTTTGAAGCATTAGGACTATGAACTTCTAAATAAACAGGTCTTGAAAATGCATAATATATACTGTTTCCAAAAGTACGATTTAATTCTTCAGCTATATTTTTTAATATATGATTTTCTCCTATAAACATAAACTTACTGAAAGAAAAATCTTCTATATTGTCAAATCCTATAATATAATTATCTATTTGAGCTATTGATATATAAAAATTAGTCCATTTATTATCAAAAAAACCAATATTCCATCTATCACCTAAAAAGCCTTGATGATATATATTATATTTTTTAGCTATATTTATAAGCTCTATACCTATTTTAGGATTTAAATTTTCTTGGTATATAATATTAGAATTTTTATCTGTTATCATAGCACCATTAAATGATATAAGCTCAGTATCAATATCTAAATCATATAAAAATTTAATTGCTGCTGAAGTGGGTCTTCCTGTAGATAATATTGTTTTTATTCCTTTTTTAGAGGCTGCTTTTATTATATTTTTATTATACTCACTTATTTGATGATTATTATTTAATAATGTGCCGTCTAAATCAGTAGCTATAAGCTGAATATTATTCAAAAAACATCTCCGAAAATGTTAATATAAAAAATTAATTCTACAATAATGATAAAATTTCTTCTTCATTTAAATCTTCTTTTATCATTTTTTTAACTTTATCATCATTACCTAAAAATTCGGCTAATTCAGATATAGCCTCTTGATGTCCATCAGAATCTTCTGCTGCTAATACAAAGAATAGATACACTTTTTCATCTGTTTTATAAAAATCAACTCCGTCCTTTACTTTTAAAAAGCTCATTCCTCTTTTAAATACACCATTTTCAGGTCTTGAATGGGGCATTGCCACACCATCTATAAGAACAATATAAGGACCGTATTTATATACATCATCTATTATAGCCTGAACATATCTTTCTTCTATATTTTTATTATCTATTAAAGATTTTGCAGCTATTTTTAATGCTTCTTCCCAATTCGAAACATTTTGCACAATTTTTATATTACCTTCTAAAAACTCTTTTAACATAAAAACTCCAAAATTATTTTATTTATATAATAAAACAATTTTTGAATTTGTAAATTATATTATGGAAAATAATATTTTTATTATAAAAGGTTTTAATTAAAATTACTGTAATATAATATCGTATATTTCTAAATCAGTTAATTCATCATACATTATTCTTTTAATTTTTTCGCTTTCATTTAATAAATCAGCAATTTCTTCCATTAATTCTTGATGATTATCATTATTTTCGGCAGCCAAAGTAAATAATAAGAATATTTTATTATTTTCATCAAAGTCTACACCATTTTTTATTTTTAAAAGAGTAATACCATTGCTTATAACGCCATCCTCAGGTCTGGCATGAGACATAGCCATTCCATCACCAAGTACGATATAAGGTCCGCTTTCTTTAATATTATTTATAATACAGTCTACATATCTAGGCTCTATACATTTATTCTCAATAAGAAGTTCAGCTCCTTTTTTTATAGCATCTTCCCAATTATCCATACTATCAACTATATCTATTTTGTTTCTTATAAGTTCTTTTAGCATAAAAACTCCAAAAATAATAAACTTTTATTTATTATAATATTATACTTTTATTTTTATTATTTGTCAATTATTATTTATTATGTACGAAAAAGTTTCAAAATACTAAACTTATGTTGCATTTAATATATAAAAATAGAAATTACGATAATAAATTATTAAAATATAACAAATTTTGTATAAATAGGTTATAATACTATATAATGAAAAATATATTTACAAATTGGAAGTTAATTGAAACAAAAAAATAGATATTCTAGATTTAGGATGTATGTGGCTACAACCTTGTTAGCTTTTATGATACCTGCTTTATTTAGCATATCAATGGTATTATCAAATAAGCAAAAATATTTGGATAATGTTATAGAGTATATAAATAAGGTAAGTCCAATAGATATATACATATCAGATATAAGCATATCCTATAAATTAGAATTAGTTTTGGATAATGTAAAATTATACTCTA
Source organism: Brachyspira hyodysenteriae ATCC 27164 (assembly GCF_001676785.2). NCBI lineage: Bacteria > Pseudomonadati > Spirochaetota > Spirochaetia > Brachyspirales > Brachyspiraceae > Brachyspira > Brachyspira hyodysenteriae. The sequence continues at coordinate 2,555,737 of NZ_CP015910.2, forward strand.
AAAATAACTCAGAAGCTTTCTTTGAAATGGACAGGGCTTCATTAAGATTTAACTTTTTTAGAATATTTATTAAAAGAGATCCTTTATATCTTTTAAGCGATATAAATATTAATGATGCTGAGTTCTATCCTGTATTAATGGATATGTCTATATTTCAGAGTGATAATACAAACAAAACTTCATTAGAGGATATAAGAGAAATAGTTAATAATATAAGTCCTATATTTATGGATAAAAATATTAACATTAATAACTTCTCAGCTAAAATAGCAGATAATAATAATATCACAGAAGTATCACTTAATTCTTTAAATGGTAATTTCAGAAATTATGGTTATTTTCTTTCATATAAAATAAACTTACCTGATAAAACATTAGTACATTTTTCATTAGAAAGTAAAACTAATCTATCAGAAATCAATACAAAAATATACGGTGAAGATGAAAACGGAGATTTATTTGATTATACATTATTTTTAACAAATGAATACAATATATTAGCGGCAAATTTACAAAATGAAAATCAAAATAATTTTATCAACTTTAAGTATAATTTTGATAATAAAGATATGGATTTCTCCGTTACAAATTTAAAAATAAAAAAAGATAATATATACAAGATTATGAATATAGCGTTGGATACGCCTATAATTTATAAATTTGTAAAATTAGATAATAAAACTATAAGCAGTATAAGCAATTATATAAATACATTCAGAGATGCAGAAATAGAGGCATACGGATATTATTCATTTGAAGAAAAAGAAAAATCACATGTTAATTTTGATTTAAATGTAAGAGATAAATTATTTAATGTAATGGTAAATGCTGAATTAACAAATAACAGTATAATGTTATCAAATGCATATATTAATATTCTAGAAGGAAATATTATAGCAAGCGGTATAGTACCTTTGAATGATCCTATATCAAGCATACTTTCTTTAAACGTTAATAATATAAAAGCAGGAGCAAATTATTTATCAACAAAAGTAAATTTAAAGCCTGTAAATGTAAATGATGATGAAATAAAATCAAGATTTACAATATCATCTCTTAGTTATGCTAATAGTATGCCGCGACCTATGACATTTGAATTTTTGTATAAAAAACCTGAAAAAGAAATATCTCTCAGATTAATACCAAATGAATACTATCAGCCTCTATATGCTAGTTATTCTTTAGATAATAATAATCCTGTAATAGTTTCTGCTAAAGGTGTAATACCTCAGGATATATTCGTAGTATTATTAGGACAAAATATAATAGACAACTTATCATCTCTAAATGTAGAATATACTATGAGTAATGCCATGTACACAGGAGGAAAAGGAAATGTACATGTATTACAGGCTTCGTCCAGAAAAATATATACAGAAGAATATTTGATAAGAATAGGAGCATCTGCATATAAAAATATTATAGATATTAATGATATTTATTACAGACTTTCTGAAGACGGCGGAATAAATGCCAATGCCAAAATAGAATATGATAATAATTTTAATGTTAAAATAAATGGTAATTTTAATACACCTGCTGGTAATTATGGTTTGAGCGGATTCAGCACAACTTCTACTAATAGAAGTAAAATAATATATGCCTCTACTGATAACTCAGAAATAATAGCAAGCGGAGTTATATCCACAAACGGCATATTAGATTTAAATATCAAAACTCCTAAAACATTAAGTATAAAAGATATTGATTTAAATGTGGATGTTAATATAAATAATTATATGCAGCAGCCTCTGTATTTATATGGAAATGTAAAAGCTAATAAAAACCTTGCTCCAATATTCGCTTTAAATACTCAATTTGAATTATCAAATCAAAGTATAATGTTTACAAATATTATTTTAAATTATGGTGAAAATAGAGTAACTGGAGATGGAATATTAAGTTCTACAGATGGTATAACAAAATTTACTGCCTTATTAAAAGATTTAGAAAATAATGGAATATTTGCAGTAGATACATCTATCAATAAAAATAATATGTATGGTAAAATAACAGTCAATCAGCTGCCTTTCGATATCAGCGGACAGGCTTATGGAGTATTAACTGCCAATGCCACTATAATAGGATTAATGAATAATCCTGTAATTTACCTTGAAAAATTTGATATAAAAGATTTTCAAATACCTGGAATGCAGTTTGATGTTTCTTTAAATGGTTATTATAGAGAAAATGAATTGGAAATAAAAAATGTATTGATAACCAAAACAGGAGATTTCGGAACTCTTACAGCAAAACCATTTGCTAAAAAACAGCAGATAAAAATACCTTACGCCTATTTTTCAAAAGAACTTCAAAATATGACTGTAGAAGTTAATAATATGACATTTATGAGTTCATTCTCAGGTACAATAAATTATAATATGAGAAAACTGCCTGACGGTAAAGAAGAATACAGACTTCAAACAGGGATTATCACTATAAATAAAAGAAAATTGCCGGAATTCGGAACTACAATTATTAAAGATAAAAATGATATATTACTAACAAATACAAAAAATCATGGTATACAAGGTTCTATATTAGAAGAAGATGGAAATAAAAGAACTGATTTAATTTATGTATATGATAATGATAATATGCTTAATATAGACGGAGTTATAAAAAATACTCAAAAAGATCAAGTTGATTTATTGGTTACATCTGACATAATCAATGTAGAAATTTTTGAAATATTTCATGTATTATTTACAGAAATAAATTCATCTCCTACTAATTTTATGGTAGACGGCAAACCTTATACATTATATGCACGCATACATGGTGATGCTGATAATGTAGCAATAGACGGAAGATTTTTAGGACATGGAAAAAAAGTAAAAATAGCTTATTTCAATGATATATTTGATGATACTATAGTAGACTTCAACTTTGACGGACATATGTTTAATGTTAATAACCTAACATTTACATCCAAAAATAATAAAAGTTTAACTGTAACAGGCGAAGCAGAAATATTCAAAAACAATATAAATTATATGGCATTTGACTTACTGTCATCAGATGAACAGCTTGGACTTTTAGACGGTAATCTAAATTTAGGTATAGCTAAAGTAAGAGGACCTGTGCATGTTGACCTTACAGTAGGAGGAAATATAGCTGCCCCTAGAATAGGCGGAATACTTACTCTTATGAAAAGTGATGTTCAGTTATCTACTTTGCCTTCAGGAACTACATATAAAGAAAGAGTTTATGGAATACTCAGTAAAATATATTGGGATTTTACTATAGAGGCTTGGCGTCAGGTTAGAGTTGCACATAACTTAGTAGGAGATGTATATTTAGAGGAAGGTTCCAAAATGAGAGTTTATAACACTCTTATTGATGGAATAGAACTTGCAGGAACTATTAATGTAGAGAGAGGAAGTATATACTATTTGCAAAATGTATATCAACTAGAAAGAGGTTCTGTAACTTTCCCTCCTGTAAACAGTGCTGATCCTATAATAGAGGCTACAGCTTACACATATAAAAAATACTATCCTTCAACAGGAAATACATCTTCTCAGTCTTTTGAAAATGAATTAGCAGGTGAAAGTGTAACTTTATATATGGAAATGGATGCAAGATTGTCTCAATTAATATCTTCTCAGGACGGAGCATTGAGACCTGTGAGATTCTATACAATACCAGCTTTAGGACAGTATCAGGTTAATCAGCTTGCCGGAATACCTCAGGGAAGTTTTGGAAGCAGAGAAGATCAAATGTTTGCTGACAGTACAGCAAATAGAAGCAGTATAAACAGCGATCAATTACAGCAGCTTACAATGAATTACAGCGATTTACTATTAAGAAGTACAGTATTAAGACCTGTAGAAAGATGGTTTAGACAATTTTTAGGTATTGATTATATCAACTTAAGCCCTACAGTAGTAAATAATTTATTATTCGTTACAAACAATAATAATTTAAGTCCTACATCTGTATGGGATAATACAAGTGTTGGTATAGGTAAATATGTATCTAAATATTTATATTTAAAATACGATGTTACATATAGAGTTAATGATACAACAAGGCCTAGTGTTAATGGTAAAAATGTAGACCCTTACTATTTTGACCATCAATTTGGTTTTGAAGTGTCTTTATTAAAAAATTATAAACTTGCAAATTTTGTGTTTGAGTATAAAATAAATCCTTTCGATATAAGAGGAAAAGGACAAGATTTTAATATTGTTACTCGGTGGAGATTTTAGTGAATTTTATTAAGAAAAATTGTATTATTTTATTTTCATTTCTTTTACTTGCTGCAGCTTTATTAATATCTGCAGAAAGCGACTTTGAAAATTTACAAACAGCAAGAAATATAGCTGTATATGAAGGGCTTACAATAAACCGTATAGATGTTACAGGTGAAGTAAGGCTTACAAAGGAACAAATAATAAACAATTTTCCTATAAAAGCCGGCAGTAAATTTCAAAGAACAGAAATAAATGCAGCCATAAAAAAACTATTTGATACGCAGTTATTCGATAGAGTGGCAATAGATGCAAACAGAGAAGATGACGGAGTAGTTTTAAATATTGTAGTAGCTGAAAGATTCATAATAAAAGATATAGAATATATAGGAAATAAAAGATTAAGCAGAACAGCACTTAATGATGCCGTAAAACCAATTATGAAAGCAGGTGATCCTTATATACCTCAGAAATTAAATGATGCTGTTAATGCTATAATAACAAATTATCAAGATAAAGGATATTTGAAAGCTTATGTTGAGCCTAAAGTAATAGAAAATAAAGATACTTCTGATGTTTTAGTACAAATGAACATAGTAGAAGGTAATGAAGTTAAGGTTGCTAATATAAGATTCCATGGTAATACACATTTTACTGATAATGAACTTAAAAGACAGATGTCAACAAAAGAAAATGGATTTATGACTCTTGGAAAATTTAATGAGTTTACATTTGATGGAGACAAAGATAAAATTGTTAAATACTATGCAGATAGAGGTTACTATAGAGCCAAAGTTGATAATGTAAAGTTCACATATCAATGGAGAAATCCTGAAATAAAAAATGAACAGGATTTAATAATAGATATATATGTTACAGAGGGAGATAAATATTATTTCGGAGATATAGGATTTAAAGGAAACTTTATAATACCTTCTGAAAATATACAAAAAGATATAAAATCAAAAAAAGGTGCTTTATATAATTACACATATCATATGGCAGACTATCAGGGTATACAAAATAAATATTCTGAAAGAGGTTATATATTCAGACAAGTTATACCTGTAATTACAGTAAATGAAGAAAATAAAATAGTAAATATAATGTATGATATTGTTGAAAATGATAAAGTGCATATAGAAAATATTACTATAGCAGGAAATACAAAAACTAAAGATTTTGTTATAGAAAGATATATAGATATAAAACCCGGAGAAGTATTCAATACTGCAAAAATACAAAGAGTTCAAGAGAGATTATATAATACTCAATTCTTTGATAATATTAATTTAGGAGTAAAACCTGGTTCTGCTGAAGGACTTATGGAATTAAATTTAAGTGTAACTGAAGGAAGAACAGCTATGGTATCAGGAGGAGGCGGTTTCTCCACTGGTTCCGGATTTAAGGTATTTGCTTCTATTAGAGAAAATAACTTCTTAGGAAGAGGATTGCAGTTAGGATTAAGCGGAGAATTTGGAGAGCAGCAGAAACGTATAGCTGTTAACTTTGCTGAGCCTTATTTACTTAATCTGCCTATATATTTGGGTGTGGATTTATCATACTTCAATGAAGGTGTAAACACTGGTTATCAAATAGGAACCGATGGTAATTTTGGTATACCTAAATACTCATACTATACTAGACATGGTTTTGAAGGTATAGTAAGACTAGGTTATTACTTTGCTGATTATTATTCTACATTCATAACATTTGATACCATAGTACAGCAGTATCAGCAATGGCATGACCAAGGAGCTACTGCTGCCGGTCCTAATTATGTTCTTAGTGATATAAAAAAATATTTAACTCATAGAGTTAATAAAAAAGATGGATCATTCCAAAGATGGGAAAGTGATTGGTTTACAACATTCATTGTTTCATATTCTTTACTTAGAGATAGCAGAAACGATTATTTGAACCCTACTAGAGGAAGTTTCTTGAGAGGTATGGTAGATTTCTATTTTGGACACACCCAGCTTACAAGATTGAGTGCTACAGGATTCTTGGCTGTACCTGCTACAGAATGGCTGTCATTTGCATTCTATGGAGAATTAGGACAAATAATTGCTACTCCTGGACTTGCTTTGCAAAATGATGCTGATGTACTCTATTATCTTAACCCATTTGAAGATGTAAGGGGATGGGATACTTCCAAATATACTATATTTAAGAAGAACAGAGGATTATCAACTTATGATATGTTAGGAGCCAACGGTTCAGACGGTAAACCTACTACTGACTCTTGGAGTTACGGTAGAGCAAAAGTAAGATTCTTTGCTGAACTTCGTATACCTATAATACCTAAAACTCTTGGATTCGTTACTTTCCTTGATGCAGGACAATTATGGATGCCATACAGTACAGGTTGGAATCAGGACGGAGATGCTCATTCATATCCTTCTCAATTTATGAATATTAAAGATATATTTGATCCTTCTCAATATATATATTCTGTAGGAATAGGATTCAGACTTACAATACCTATATTCAATATAAGATTCTATATTGCTAAAAGATTCGTTTACAATAAAGAAGATGTTGGATTTGGTAAAGGATTTCAAGATTTTGAAGGAGATACTTTCACTCCTCTTGGTGCTTGGTTCGGAAGAGGATGGGGAATTGCATTTACTATGAACCACCCATTCTATTAAAAATATATAAAAATAATTTTTATTAAAATTATAAGGAGATAAAAATGAAAAAGTATTATATTATGAGTTTATTATTTGTAGCAGTACTTATAGTATCCATTGTTAGCCCTAGAGTATTTACTCAATCTTACAGGCTTACAAAAGTTGGATATATTGATCTTGAGAGAGTAATAAAAGAATTAACTAGCGATGATGAATTTGTTGAAAAATTAAAAATGAAATTAGAAGAATATAAACAAAAAGATGCTATGCAGACAAATATGGAAGATACTTCTATAGCACAAAATAGAGATTATTCTTTGAGAGGAGAGGTAAAAAGACAAGTTGCAAACTCTCTTATGTCTATAGTAAAAAAAGAAGGTTATACTCTAATACTAGAAAGAACAGAACATGCCATTCTTTATGCTGATAGAAATTTTGATATAACAGAAGCCGTTATAGCAAATGTTAAAGCATCTTTGCAAAAATAATAAACATAAAATAATTTAATAATGACTTTTATAATAACTAAAATGCATTTAAACAAAATTGATGCATTTTAGTTTTTTATATATAAAATAAAAACGGAGAAATTTATCATGAAAGTAAAAGATATAAGCAATTTTATTCAGGCAAAAAAAATAATAGGAGATGAAAATAAAGAAATATCTACTCTCTCCCCTATTAATGAAATCATAGAAAATTCAATAGTATGTATAGATAATAATAAATATCTTGAAACAGCATTAAACAGTAATGCAAATGCATTGATATTAAGAGAAGATGCTGCAAATGAAATAAAAGATTTCAAAAATAAAACTGCCTTAATACATAATAACCCAAAAGAAGCATTTATAAAATTACTTTACTTTTTATTTGAAGATAAAAAATATCCGCTTGGCACCATAGAATCTACAGCTATAATAAAAGAAAAAGCTAATATATCTGACAATACTTATATAGGTGATAATGTACATATTGGAAAAAATACGGTAGTTGGAAAGGGAACCGTTATAGAAGCTAATGTATTTTTAGGAGATAATGTAGTTATTGGAGAGAACTGCACTATATATGCAAATGTTACTATTCATGACAGATGTGTAGTAAAAGACAGAGTTATAATAGGTTCTTCTACTGTTATAGGAAATGACGGATTCGGATTCTTCGAAGTTAATGGAAAGCAAATGAAAATACCTCAAAGAGGAAATGTTGTAATAGAAAATGATGTTGAGCTTGGAGCAAATGTTTGTATAGACAGAGCAACATTGGGTTCTACCATAATAAGAGAAGGTGTAAAAATAGATAATTTAGTACAAATAGCACATAACTGCGATATAGGAGAACATTCTATTATAGTATCTCAAGTAGGAATAGCAGGAAGTTCTAAAATAGGAAATCATTGTATATTAGGCGGACAGGCAGCATTGGCAGATCATGTTACTGTAGGCGACAGAGTAATATTCGGAGGAAGATCTGCTGTGATGTCAAATGTAAAAATACCTTCTAATTCTATTATGCTTGGAGCTCCTGCCCAAAACATAGAAAGAGAAAAATTAAAAATGATAGCAGAACAAAAATTACCTGAATTAATTAATTTAGTAGAAGAACGTTTTGAAGTGAAAATAAAAAGAGTAAAATAACTTTATTTTAATTAAATTGTAAAAATAATATAAAAATATCAAATATTTTTTTTACAAAATTTAAAACTATTGTATATTTAAATATAATTAATCTTTTACATTAATAGGATTATTCTATGAAAAATAAAAAACCTCTTGGACTTCAGTTTAAAATATTTGTATTACTCACTGTATCTATATTAATAATGGTTATAACTATTATTTCATATATGGTAACGCATAATATTTCCACTTCAAAAAAAAAGGGATATGCTTCTACAGAATATATGATTACAACCTACGCCAAAGATATAGAAATAGAAATGCTCACTTACATATCAATACTAAGAACATTATCATCATCTCTTAAAAACGATATAGCAAATGGTACAATTACGAGAGAATCACATGCAGAAATTTTAGGAGATATGCTTCAAAATAATAAAAATTTGTTCTCAATATATGAAATGTGGGAAAAAAATGCCTTTGACGGAAAAGATAATGAATTTATAGATACTGATTATGGATCTGAAGTTGATGGAAGGTATGGCCCTTCTTATTTTTATGATAACAATGTAGTTAGTTATGATAAAGTTTATCAAGAAGAATTCGATGCTAATCCAAATTATTATACTATACCTAAAAATACAAAGCAATTATATATAAGCGATGTAGAAAAAGATGATACTTATGCAGAGGCAGGAACTGTATTGACTGTTAGTGTAGTTGAGCCTATATTAAATGATTCAGGAAATTTTTTAGGTACTATAGGTGTTGACTTCTCTGCAGACAATTTAGTTGAAATTGTATCTGATATATCTACAAATAATGGTATGGTTGGATATTTAATTAATCAAAATGGAACTATACTTGCAGCAACCAATACACAGAACATAGGAAAACAAATATCAGATATATATAAAAATAATTCAAAAGAAATAATAGATTATATAAATAATAATATTAAATATTCTTTTGTAAATGAAATTGATGATCAAAAAACATTTAATATTTTGATACCATTGGATTCATTAAAAGATAACAATAATTCATTAGCTTTATTAGTAAATGTGCCTGAAATTATCATAGTAAAAGAAAATATTATAAATGCTATTGTAACTTCTGTATTAGCTCTCATTATTATTATAATATTTTTATTTATTATAAATATCTTAATAAAGAAAAGTATAATAGATCCTATATTAAAAGTTATGCATATATCTGAAAAATTAAGCAGCGGAAATTTAACTTCTGATCAAAATCAATCTTTAAGCAATAGAAAAGATGAAATAGGAATGATATTTAATTCTATTCAAAATACTCAAAATAAATTATCAAATATAATAAAACAGATATTAGCCTCTACCAATGCTATGGAAAATGCAAGTAAGAATGTAAGTGCAGGTACAATGGATTTATCAAACAGAACTGAAAAACAAAGAGATGATTTAAAAATTATAAATGAAACTATGAGTAATACATTAAAAGTTATAGATAAAACAAGCAATGACATAGTACTAACTAATGATAAAATACAAGTGCTTACAAATTCAAGTGAACATTGTTATAATCTATCAAAAGAATCTATGGCTCTTATGGAAGATATAACAAAAGCTACATCTGAAATATCGAATATAACAAAAATTATAGATGATATAGCTATGCAAACTAATATACTTGCTCTTAATGCATCAGTAGAAGCAGCACGTGCCGGAGAACAAGGAAAAGGGTTTGCTGTTGTAGCTGCTGAAGTAAGAAATTTGGCACAAACTTCTCAGGAATCTGTAAAAAATATTACTAATATAGTTAATACCAGCATAGAGAAAATACAAGATGGAAACAAAAAAATAAAAGAAACTATGGATGCATTAGAAGATATAACTAATAAAGCTAGAGAAAGCAGTTATATAGTAAGCCAAATGGTTGAATCTTCTACTGAGCAAGATGCTTCTGCAAGAGAAGTTCAGAGTGCAGTTAATAGTGTTGATATTAGTGCTGAGCAGAATACAAATTTGGTAAAGACAAATGCTGATATAGTTATTGATATGGAAAAAGAAACAGAAAAACTTGCTGATTTAATGAAATTTTTCAGCTTAAAATGATATTATAGTAATTCCTATATTTAAACTCTTTTATAGTTTAATTCTTTAATGATATGCTTTTATAAAAAACTAATTTTTAATAAAAGCATATCTATTTTTTTATAAATTTACTCTGCCCGCCCACCCGCCCCTATTTATATTTTTTACGATTATATTTATAATAAAATAAATATTTTTTTGGAGAATAAAAATGAAATTCGCTTATTTAATAATGGATAAAATTTTCGATAGCAAAAAAGATAAAGCATCTATACATAATGGAGTTTCACAAATAATAGGAGTTTCAAATATAGAAGAAGCTTGCAAAATAGCTAAAGAATTGAAGGCAGAAGGTATTGATTGTATAGAGTTATGCGGAGGATTCAGAGAAGAAGGAGCTAGAAAAATAATAGAAGCAACAGAAAATAAGGTAGCTGTTGGATTTGTAGTGCATTTAGAAGAGCAGAATGATATTTATAAAAAATTATTTGGAAATGAAAATTAAGAATTAGATTTATATAAGAAACCAGCAACTATAGTTATAATACCCACAAGCATAGTAAAAGGTGCTAGAAATCCCATAAAACCTTCAGGGTGCTGTCCTACCATTGCTATAAATAGAAAACTAATAGCAAATATTAGAATCCCTATTGCTAAAATAATAATATTTTGTTTAGAAAGTTTATCATGATTATTTATCATATTCAGTATACAAAAAAAGTTTATAGGTATTACACTACAAACTCTATTCACTCCGTTTCATAAATTGATTATCATTTGCTCGGGGCCGGAATCGAACCGGCACGGTCACAAGGACCAGCAGATTTTAAATCTGCTATGTCTACCAATTCCATCACCCGAGCTGGTAGTTGCCTAAAATATTAACATATAATAAAAAAAATCAAGTTCTATTTTAGATTTTTTTTTATTTTATAATACTATCAAGTTTAAATGTATTATCTTCATATTTGAAATATATTAGAAAAAATATTGACATAAGTATAAATTATTGATAATATGATATAATATCAAAAAAAATTTAAAAAATTCAAGAGGTAATTAAAGAATGTTCACAGCTACATTATATGCACAAGGAGCTCAAGCACAGGCAGGAGGAAGCCCATTAGTATCTATAGGTATGATGGTTGTAATCTTTGCTATATTTTATTTTTTGTTGATAAGACCGCAAAAACAGCAGCAAAAAAAATTAGCACAAAGTATAGCTGAATTAAAAAAAGGAGACAAAGTAATAATCGCAGGCGGAATAATTGCTGAATATGTTTCTGATAAAGAAGGCGGAAGAATTGCAATAGTAAAAGTAGGCGAAAATACTAAAATGGAAATAATTAAATCTTCAATATCAGCAGTAGTTACAGAAGAAATGCTAAACCCTCCTAAAAAAGAAGAAAAGAAAAAAGAGGATAAAAAAGCTATAGAAGATAAAAATCAATTAAAAGAAGATTTGGAAAAAGCTCAGGCAGAAGATAAAAAAGAATAATAAATAATAATTAAAAATATAATAATAGGATAGTATAATATGAGTCATAATTTAAGACTAGCATTCATCATTATAGGACTTGGTGTAATGGCTTGGTTTATTACTCCTACAGTAAGATGGTATTTTTTCACATCTGATGATAAGAAAGAAGAAAGTAATATGTCTTTAGATGAAATGATAGCTAAAGGATATACTAAAGAACAAATAGATAATGTTCAATCACTTAAAAGATTAAGAAGTGAATCTGTAAATATGGGTTTGGACTTACAAGGCGGTATAAGAATAGTACTTCAGGCTGATTTTGAAGAGTATGCAAATAGATTAGATAGAACAGCAGCATCTCTTACAGCTGAAGAGAAAAATGATGCTATGGAAAGACTTATATCAAGACTTAGAGGAAGAATAGACCAATTCGGAGTAAGTGAAGTGGGTATAAGAAAACAAGGCGAGGACAGAGTGGTTGTTGAACTTCCTGGAGCAAGAGACCCAGACAGAATAAAAAGTGTAGTATTAAGTCAGGGAGCTTTAACTTTCAATTTGGTTGATGAACAAGCTACAGCTACTTTAACTACTAATGATATGCTTATGGGTGTATTCACTAATACAGCTAAAGTTCCAGAATATGGAAAACAGCTTTATTTCTATAGTGAGAAAGATGATTTCGGAAGAAGAGTAAGAGGAGCTCCTGTTATAGTTAATAAAGAACCTTCATTGGAGGGAAGTGCTTTAATCAATGCTCAGGTAGGCGGAGGTCAATTCGGTGAGGTTACTGTAGAGTTTGAACTTAATGCAGAAGGATCTACTCAATTCGCTGAAGTTACTGCACAAAATAAAAATAGAATGCTTGCTATAGTATTAGATGATAAAGTTATAAGTGCTCCTAATATTAATGATGAGATAAGAGGCGGAAGAGGCGTTATCACTGGAAGATTTACTTTAGAAGAGGCTCAAGACTTAGCTAGAATATTAAAAGAAGGTGCTTTACCTATTAATGTAAGTATTGTAGAAGAAGAAGTTGTAGGACAGTCTATAGGTGCTGACTCAGTTAAAGCCGGAGCTACTGCTTTACTTATGGCTGCTGTTTTAGTTGCTGTATTTATGATAGCTGTATACAGAGTATCCGGAGTTTTATCAACTATTGCAATGCTTGTGAATGTTGTACTTATAATCGCTGTATTATCACCTTTAAGATTTACTTTAACATTGCCTGGTATAGCCGGACTTATTCTTACTATAGGTATGGCTGTTGATGCCAATGTTATTATATTTGAGCGTATAAAAGATGAGTTAAAAGTAAAATCTAGTGTTGCTGATGCTATTATATCTGGTTATGACAGAGCTTTTGCAACAATATTTGACTCTAACATCACTACTATAATTGTAGCTTTAATACTTTGGATATTCGGAAGCGGTCCTGTACAAGGTTTTGCTATTACTTTGTTCTTTGGTATTTTAATAAACCTATTCACAGCTGTATTCATTACTAGATATATCTATGAAGAGATTATAAGAACTAAAATAGTAAAGAAAGCAGGATTCTTCTTTATTTAATATAACTTCTTAAAAATAAATAGGATTTCGTAAATGAGTGAAGAAATAAAAAAAGAAAATAATGATTTGACAAAAAATAAGATACCGTTTGTTAAAATTATGCCTATAGCTGCTGTGGTGTCATCTATATTGTTTATAGCTTCTATAGCATTGTTTGTTAATAAACTTACTACAAATAGCTTCAATATGGGTATTGACTTTGCTGGCGGTGTTGAATTAAAAGTACAGATAGATAATCCTGAAGTAATTAATATTGCTGAAATAAGAGCTTTATATAATAATTTCGGAACAGAGACTGTTAATATACAGGAACTTGAAGGTGCTGATAATGTAAATGCTTTCCTTTTAAGATTCAGAGGATCTAATGAAGAATCTGACAGAGCTATGCAGGTGCTTTATGATAAATATACTCAGGAAAAAGTTAATCTAATAGGAAGCAATATTATAAGCGGTGTAGTATCTGCTGATAACTTAAAACTAGCTTTCATATTAATAATTGTATCTTGGATTATCATAATGATATACATTACTATAAGATTCAATTACAGATATGCTTTCCCTGCAATAATAACTTTAATACATAATGTTGTTATAGTATTCGGTATACTTCTTTTCTTGAATAAAGAGTTTTCTGTATTAGTTCTTTCTTCAATGCTTACTTTGATAGGTTATACAATCAACGACATCATAGTAGTATTTGATAGAATAAGAGAAAATGCTAATTCTAAAAAACCTTTCAAAGAGATTGTTAATATAAGTTTGAATAATGTTGTAGGAAGAACAATTATTACTAGTATTTCTACCCTACTTGCTGCACTTGCTATAATGATATGGGGCGGATTCATACTTTATGACTTCGCATTTACATTCTTCTGCGGTGTTGTTATAGGTACTTATGCTAGTAACTTCATAGCAAGCGGACTTTTAATACTATTTATGAAAACTAAAAAAGCATAAAAATTATTAATATAAAAATAAAAAAGGGTATGCATTTATAATGTATACTCTTTTTTATTTGCAATGATAGAAGTTTTATAACAAAATAAAAATCATTTTTTAAAAAGTTAAAAATTTTCAGTATATACCTAAACAACTATATTTTGTCAAAAATAAAATTATATTTTCTTTTTAATATATGGAGCTTTGCCCCATACCCCAGTTCTTTTATTGATATAAAAGAACCAAAAGAACTGCATTTTTTACCTAAAATCAGAGTATTATACCATATTTGATACATATTCTTAAAATATAAAATTATAGCAATTGCGTTTTTTGCTACTTTTTTGTGCGGCAAAAAAGTAGATAATATCTATATAAAGTGCATCAGTTGACAAAGTCAAAAATTTTTAGTATATACAAAATATAATTATTAATTTCATAATGATATTATTATCTATATTTTGACAATATATTGATTTTAGTATATCATATCACAAAATTGCTTATGGTTTATAATGACAGAAAAAATTAATAACTTAAAACAATATATCAATGAGAACTTTCTCCTTACATTAACAAATAAAGGCATATATAATCGCTCTGTAAAAGACATTGATAATATTATAAATAATAGCCCTGAAAAAATACATATTGAAGAAGCTGAAGATAAAATAAAAGTTACTATAGATACAGGCGAAAAAATAGAAGTAATTCTTAATGATGAAGATCTAAAATCAAGCAAATGCTCTTGTCCTTCAAAAGATATTTGTAAGCATATTATAATGTCGCTTTTGTATATAGAACATTTAGATACTGAAAATAAAGAAAATGAAAGCAATACTGATACAGCAGAAAATAATACAGAAATTGAGATAAAAGAAGAAAACAATACATTTGATGAAGTAAAAAATATTAGTTATGATGAAATAAAAAAATTAAGCACTAAAAAGAATTTTGAATATGCTTTAGATAGACTTGATGATAATATTGAAGCTGATATAGAAGAAAAAGCAATGCTTGAAATAAATATACCTGAAGAAAATGTAATTATTTATTTTCCAAAAAAAGACAGTATAAAAAAAGCTGTATGTTCATGTAAAGATTCATCTCTTTGTGCTCATAAAATAATAGCAATACTTAAATACAAACAAATGTACAATTCACTTGAAGAAATTAAGGAAGATGATAAAGAAATAGATGAAAATATTTTAAAATTTTCAAAAGAGTTTATAGAAAATATTTTTGAAAAAGGACTTTATTCATGCAGTGAAAAAGACTTTGATATAGCAGAGCAATTAAGCGTAAAACTTCAAGTAAAAGAAATGCCTGAATTAGCAAAAATGTTTAGAAGTATTTCTGAAAGTATTGACTCTATGATTAATAAACATGCTTCATTTAATAAACTATTCACTTTTGCAATACTATCAAGGCTATACAATACTATTAAAGTAATAGAAAAAGCAAAACAAGATAATGATAATAAAACTGTAAAACTTCTAACAGGAGAAATAAGAAGTAAATATATAAATAGAAAAAGTGCTGAATTAGTAGGACTAGGTTCTTATCCTTGGATTTCTTCTACAGGATATTTGGGAGCAAGTGCCTATTTATATAATTTAAATACTAAAAAATTATCATTCTTTTCTTATGTAATACCTACATTTTATGATAATTCAAAAATCTCTTATGATGATGTAAGAAGCAACTATAGAAAGAAAATACATTTTGAAAATAATATATCTATAGAAGAAATTTCAAAATATAAGCTTAAATTTATAAATTACAAAGTTAATAATGAAGAGAGAATATCATCTAGTAAATTTACGTCAGTTATTTTAAATGATAGAATGGATTATAAATTATTAGAAGAAATAAAAAATTCCAAAAATAATGAAGAACTATTTGCAGAAAACTATGATGATATAAAAAATATAGATTTCAAATATGATTATTTTAATAAAAATGACAGATCAAAAATAATAATAGCAAAATTCCAGATAATAGAAAATCAAGAGTTCAATAAAATAGAACAAATACTTTATTTCGATATTGTAAATCACTATGAAGAAGATGATGAAGAAAGATTAACTTTGAATGTAAAATACACATCAATTCATTCAAATGGAATAAAATATATAATGAACTATAAAAACTCAAATATTGATAAAGATAGATTTATTGTATTAGAAAAAACAAAATATTATATAAGACCTATAAGTATAATAAATGCAAATGCTGTTATAAATATATTTTTTGATAATTAATCATTAATTTAACAGCAAGAAGTTTTTCTTCCTGCCGTCAAATATAAATTTATGATCTACTTATGTACGAATTCTCTAATTTTTTTAGCTGCCTCTTTTAATATAGGTATATCCTGAGTCAAAGCTATTCTAAAGTAATTTTCACTTCCGAAAGCAATTCCAGGAACTACAGCAACGCCTGTTTCATCTAACAGCCTCATAGCAAAATCAAGCGAAGGCTCTTTTGAAAATTTCTCATATCCTACAAATAAGTAAAATGCCCCTCTAGGCTCTATAACATCGAATCCTAAATCTGTTAATTCCTTAGCCAAAAAGAAAGCACGCTCTTTATAAATATCTCTGAAGCTCTCTATAACAGGATATTTTTCCAAAGCATATTCAGCAATAGCACATGAAAGAGTTACCATACTTCCTACATTATTGAAGCTTGCATTAACCAAACATTTTCTAACATATTCAGGAGTTATACTATACCCTATTCTCCAACCTGTCATAGAATGTGATTTAGAAAAACCATTAAGAACTATAACTTTATCTTTTATAGAAGGATAAGAAGTAAATGAAGTAAAAGGATAAAATGATATAGCAGAATATATTTCATCAGCTATTATAAATATATCTTTTTTCTCAAAATATTTAACAAGCTCATCCATTTCTTCTTTTTTAAGCATATATCCGGAAGGGTTTCCAGGATTGCTGAAAAGTATAGCCTTAGTTTTATTTGTTATCACTTTTTCTATAGCTTCAGGCTTGATTACAAGATGATCAGGTCTTGTATCTACAAACACACATTTACCATAAGAAAGATTTACAGCCTGTTCATAAGGAGAGAAAAAAGGTGTAGGTATTATAACTTCATCATCTATATTTAAAATAGTCCTAAATATAGAAGAAATACCTTCCATAGAACCAATATGCATAGTTACATTGTCAGCTTTAATATCAGAATTATAATATTTATTATAATGATTAGCTACCAATGTTCTTATATGTTCGCTTCCGCCTGATTGAGTATATCCTAAAGTGTGAGTTTTAGCATACTCACATCCGTATTCAATTAATTCTTTAGGAGGCAGTAAATCAGGTTCACCTATTGTAAGCATTATAGCATTTTCTTTTTTCTGTGCTTTTTCTGTAAGTTCTCTTATAAGCGAATATGGCACTTGAACTATGTTTTTATTGAGTTCCATAACGATTCTCCATAGATGTTTTTTTAATTAATACATTCAAATATAATATTATATACAATAATATTATATATAATAATCCATATATTTTACCAAAAATATATAATTTGTCAATTTCTATTATAAAAAAGTAGAATATTTTTTATAAAAAAATATATAATTAGCTATATAAATTAAATTTAATGAAAGCAAATAAAAATTAATTAAAATTTTTTAATAAAAAAGCCTCCGTATATACAGAGGCTTTAAAATTATTTTTTATAAAAAATTATTTTATTTTCTTAAATCATCTACCAATTTAGTTTTGTCAGCAGTTTTTTCATCTTTAGTTTTTACTACTTTGGCAGGATTTCCAGCAACAACCTGATTTTCTTCAACATCTTCTATAACAACAGCACCAGCACCTATAACAGCATTCTTTCCAATATGAACACCCTCTATGATAACAGCATTAGCTCCTATTACAACATTATCCTCTACAATAACAGGTTTAGCAGAAGGAGGCTCAATAACACCAGCAAGTACAGCACCAGCACCAACATGGCAATTTTTTCCTACAATAGCACGTCCGCCTAAAACAGCACCCATATCTATCATAGTACCCTCTCCTACTTCAGCACCTATATTTATAATAGCTCCCATCATAATAACAGCATTATCACCAATTGTAACTTTATCTCTGATAACAGCACCAGGCTCGATTCTTGCATTAACATTAAAATAATCTAAAGTAGGTACACCTGAATTTCTTCTGTCATTTTCTAAATAATAATCTTCTATGGAGTCTTTATATTCTTCTAATATAGCTTTTATATCTTCATAATCTCCAACTACAAAATGAAAATTTCCTGAAGAAAATACCTTAGCATTAGTTTTTATTTCAGCTAAATTTCCTTTTATATAGATTTTAACAGGTGTTTTCTTTTTAGAATTTTTAATATATGCAATAATATCCTCTGACTTTTCTAACATATCCATTTCCGTATTCTCCTATAATAATTTAACAGCATTATCAAGTAATTTTTTATTAAGCTAAAACCTCTTTCATTCTATAAAGACCAGGTTTTTTACCTACAAGGAATTTAGCAGCTTTTATAGCACCATTAGCAAAAATTCTTCTAGAAGTAGAAGAGTGCTTAATCTCTATAATCTCATCATCTCCATAGAAAATAACACTATGATCTCCTACAACAGATCCTCCTCTTACAGAATGCATACCTATTTCTTTTTTATCTCTTACATGAAGACCGTTTCTTCCGCTTACTAAGAACATTTCATTATCTAAAGCATCATTAATAACATTGAATAAACTTTTAGCTGTTCCGCTTGGAGAGTCAACTTTTCTATTATGATGTGTTTCAATGATTTCAATATCAAAATTCCTAAGCTGAGGAGCTATTTTAGATACTATCTCATTCATAAGATTTATTCCTATACAAGTATTAGATGATAATACTATAGGTACATGTGTAGAAGCTTCAACAATCTTAGCAAGCATAGTTTCATCATAACCTGTAGTACATATAACCATAGGTATATTATTTTTAATACTGTAATCTATCATAGCAGGAAGTCTTGAAAAATGAGAGAAATCTATAATCATATCTCCCTTTTCATTTGTAAAATCATCAGCAAAACCTGATATTTCTAATTCTCCTTCTTTTTCTATAACTTCTTTTAAAATTGAGCTCATAACTCCTGTTCCATGTATTAATACTTTCATATTTTTCTCCTTTTAATTTTTATTTTTTTAATCCATATTTATTTATAATATTTTTTACATGCTCTCTATTTTTTTCGCTCAAAGGACCTAATGGAGAACGGCATTCGCCTACATTAAATCCCATAATATTCATAGCCTCTTTTATAGGAGCAGGATTAGTTTCTATAAACATAGCCCTTACAAAATCTATATATTTAATTTGTGTTTTAATAGCTTCATTTACATTTCCATTAAGAAAATTCATAACCATATCATGATTTTCTTTAGGAATAATATTACTTGTAACAGATATAACACCCTTAGCACCTAAAGCCATCATAGGAGTTACCATATCATCATTTCCTGAATATAAATCCAATTTAGGCGCTACATTAACAATATCCGCAACATAACTAATATCTCCGCTTGCCTCCTTAATACCCTGAATATTAGAAATCTCAGATAATGTTTTAATAACATTAAGAGATAATTTAACACCAGTTCTTGAAGGAACACTATACATAATCACAGGACATTTAACACTATTTGCTATTTGTGTATAATAATCAATAAGTCCGCTTTCATTACCTTTATTATAATACGGAGTAACTGCCATCACCATATCAGCACCGTACTCATAAGATTTTTTACTGAACTCTACCGCAGATGCTGTATTATTAGTACCTGTACCAGCTATTACTATAGTTCTTTTTTTTGTACGCTCTATACAAAATTTAATAACCTGCATTCTTTCTTCAGGTGTAAGAGTTGCACTTTCTGCTGTTGTACCTGCTGCAATTATAGCATCTGTTTTATTTGCTATCTGAAATTCTATTAACTCTTCTAATTTTTCATAATTAATTTGATTATCTTCCGTAAATGGTGTTATTAAAGCTACACCTGCTCCTTCAAATAATGACATATTAATCTCCTTGTAATTATATAATGTATTTCTTTTTTTTTCTATAGTAAAAACAAAATAATAATATTACTTTATAAACTTATCCTTATTTTTATATGTATTATAAACATTTAATACCTGAGCCTTAACTCCTATATTTATGGCATTTTCATCTATATCAAATAAACCATTATGAATAGGAGCATTTATTTTTTCATTTGATACACCCAAACTAAAGAAAGCTCCTTTTACCCTTTGAACATAATAACTAAAATCTTCAGCTGTCATATTAGCATTTTCAAGTAGGCAATTTTCCTTACCCAAAAAAGATTCAGCAGAATTTTTTACAATATTAACAGCATCATCATTATTAATTAAAGCAGGATAGGAAGGAATATTAACAAACTCAGCATCAGCATTAAAACTTTTTGACGTATTTTTAATAATATTTTCTATCATATTTAATCTTTTATTTCTAGTATCATCATCGCATAACATTCTAATGATACCTTCCATCTTAACATTATCAGCTACTACATTATTAGCACTTCCGCCATTTATAGTACCTATATGAAGCCTCATACTTCCATCTGTAAATGCTGAAGTAAAACTATGAAGCTGAGTTATAATATGAGCAGCAATTACTATAGCATCTATACCATTATATGACTTAGCACCATGAGCAGATTTTCCATGTATATACACTTCAAACATATTAGAACTAGCATACATAGCACCATAAGTAATGCTTATTTGTCCCACATTTATTTCAGGACGAACATGAAGCCCGTAAATAACATTAACACTATCTAAAGCCTGCTCATTTATCATAGGCAAAGCACCGCCTGTAGTTTCCTCTGCAGGCTGATATATAAGTCTAATATTACAAGGAGGCTTTATTTCAGAAAAATATTTCGCTATTCCTGTAAGCACTGCAGTATGAACATCATGCCCGCAAGAATGACATTTACCCTTATTCTGCGATGAATAAGAGCAATTTTTTTTATCTTCCATAGGCAAAGCATCCATATCAGCCCTAAAAGCTATAGTAAAATCTTTATCCTCCCCTTCTATATCCGCTATTATTCCTGTTTCAGCAACTTTATTTCTATATTTTATATTCAATGAATCAAGTATAGAAGAAATTTTCTCTGAAGTCCTAAACTCTTGAAATCCAAGTTCAGGATGGGCATGCAAATCTCTCCTTAAATCTATTAAAAAGTCTTTCATAGATGAAAGAACATTTTCTGATACTATATTATCCTGCATATTATTTAAACACCTCAATAAAAAGAACAATTATACCGTACAGATATAAAACATTATTATATATATAATTTTTATTAACTTTAGAATTATTAAAAAGATTACTTCTTAGATTTTGAAAGAATACGTTTTGAAGATTTATAGAATTTAGAAAATTGAAAGCAGATATTTGAATGATTGAATAAACGGCCTGCATTACAGGTGAATGAAATATACATTTCTAAACTCCTTGAATTTATTTGTAGTAGTATTATTATATGTAATAATATCGCAAAAGTCAAGAAAAATCATATTATTTTTTAATAAAAAAGAGTCTAATTGAATATATGCTAAATACATATTATATTTATAAAAAATTATATAATGAAAAAAGGATTAAATGAAAAAATACAGATTATTTATTTTTATCAGTATCGGCAGAAACAGTATTATATACAGAATCAACAATATCAGTAACACGAACACCAAAACATTCATCTATAACTACAACTTCGCCTTTAGCTATTAATTTACCATTAACAAGTAAATCCACAGGCTCACCGGCTAATTTCTGAAGCTCTATGATAGAACCCTCTCCTAGTCCTAATATTTCTCTAATACTTAAACGTGCCCTTCCCAATTCTACAGTTACATTTATAGTAACATCCATCAATAGGCCGATGTTATTAGAGGGAATATTATTAGAATTCTTATTTTCTACATTACTCATAATTTAACTTCTGTATTATATGATTGATTATATTATATATATTTATTCAATAATTTCAATTATATTATTATTAAAAAAATAATAAAAAAGCGGGAATTAATCCCGCTTTCATTATATTGGTAATTATTTTAACTTATTATCTAGGTTTATTAGTAAGTCTATCCATAGGGTTAATAATATCAGTAACACGAACACCGAAGTTTTCATCTATTACTACAACCTCCCCTTTAGCTATTAACTTACCATTAACAAGCAAATCTACAGGCTCACCAGCTAACTTTTGAAGCTCTATAATAGAACCTTCACCAAGTCCTAATATATCTCTAATAGTCATAGTAGCTCTTCCAAGCTCTACAGTCATATTCATGGTTACATCCATTAATAGACCGATATTTCCTGTTCCTTGTACATCAGAAGCAGGCATTAGAGAGTTAAACTCAGCATGCTGTACACCCAATTGAGGACCTGAATCAAAGGCTTGATTATCTACAAGTCCTGCCATAGAATTATTAGCAGAAGCTCCGGCATTTGCAGTATTTCCTCCAGCAGCAGGTGCAGCAGCATTATTAGATGCAGAACCTATAAGGCTTTGTAATAATGGAAGCTCCAAAGCAAATACATAAGGAGCATTTTCTACTTCACCTTCAATAGAAAGAGAACCGCTTACTATAGCTAAAGGACCTGGTATATTAATACTGAAAGCATCCTCTAATATAGAAGTCTCTATAGGAGAGTTAGTAAAACTTCCTCCAAACCTTGAAGATAAAGCACTGTCAGAAACTCCTACCATTTGAGAGAAAGCTTCTTTTAATACTTGTGATACCATATCATTCAAAGCTGCTTCTTTCTGCCCCATCATAAGAGAAGCAACTACTAAAGCCTCATTTTCTCCCATGAAGTAATAAACATTTCCATTGATAGAACCAGTATATCCTACTTTAGCCTCTACCATTTTGCCGGAAAGCATTTGATGCAAATTATTTACATCTCCGACTGTAGTTGTAATATTAGTGATAGATACGGTTTTTGTAGAAATAGATGATAATGAGAAAGCCTGATTCTCAGCTATCATTTTTGCAGCTTCATTAAATAGCTGTTTATCTACATTTCCGCCTCCGTTACTTGATGCTTTAGGAGCAGTGTCTCCTCCAAAAGCTTCATCGGCACCTTTTAACAAAGCTTCTATTTCGTCTTGAGATAATGCACCGTCACTCATCATAACCTTAATCCTCCTCTTTTAATAAATCGTCTTCGGTTATATCAGCCTCTCCATCCATAACACCTGTAAGCTGTACAGCCATTCTGCTGCCTGATATACCAGGACGACATAAGAATTTCTTTCTGTTTCCTATCTTGAATATGACAGGATCTGTAATCTTAGTATCTGTAAACTTAACAACATCACCTTTCTGAAGATTGAGAATGTCTGATAGCGGTAATTGCATAGATCCAAGTTCCGCCGAAGTTTCAACAAATATATTTTGTAATTTTTCTTTAATAATTTTTAAATTCTCGCTAGTGCTTCCTCTTCTAATAGATGCATACCAATATTGAGCTGAGAACTTAGATAATATAGGCTCAATAGTAATATATGGTATACAAAAGTTCATCATACCTTCAACATCAGCTACTTTAGTTTCCAAAGTAATTAAAACAACCATGTCATTAGGACTAACCATCTGAGCAAACTGCGGGTTAGTTTCTATAGAACCCAAACGAGGTCTTAAATCTATTACCTGTGACCAAGCCTCTCTTAAGTTACCTAGTATTCTTACTATAATACCTTCCATAACGGATAACTCAATATCTGTAAGCTCTCTGTTTAAGTTCTTAGGACTTTCACCGGGTCCGCCAAACAATCTATCAATAATAGTAAATGTGATAGATGGGTCAATCTCTAATATGGAGCTTCCTTTCAAAGGATCCATACTTACAATAGCCAAAGTAGAAGGATTGCTGACACTTCTTATAAACTCTTCATAAGTAAGCTGATCTACACTTGCTACGTGAATACCTACTAAAGTTCTTAACTGTGCAGATAATGAAGTTGTGGTAACACGAGCAAAGTTTTCATGCATCATCTGAAGCGTTCTAATTTGGTCTTTTGAAAACTTATCGGGACGTTTAAAGTCGTATATCTTTATCTTTCTATGCTCTACTTCTACACGTTTAGTATCAATATTATCTAAACTTTCACCAGATGATATAGCACTTAATAACGCATCTATTTCGCTTTGTGACAATACTTCTGTCATACGAATATCCTTCTCTTATAAATTTTTTCAATAGCATTCATTAGCATTAGCTTAACAAGAAGTTATCAAATAATATACCATCTATTTGACCATTTCTAAGCATACTATTAATTTCCCGCTTAATATCAGCTTTTAACTGCTCTCTGCCCTCATTAGTCCTCAACTGATCATAAGTATAAGAACTAAGTATAGTTGTAATTCTATCTCTTATCATATAGAATCTTTCTGGAAGTTCTACTGCAAGCTGTTTAGTATTAGTAGTATAAGTTAATATAATACTTACTTTTACATATCTTGCTACATCCATATCTGCAGTGTTAACATTAAACTCAGGATCTATACGATAGATTGATGGTGGTGGCTGTTTTACCATATCATCAACAACGCCGCCCTGTACGCCTGCAGCTTTTCCTACACTTTTAGATACAAAAAATGCTATAAGCCCGGATATTAAAGCCACAACTAAAATGGCAGCAATTCCCATAAGTATTTTTACAATCATAGGGCTTAAACCAAATTTTTTCTTTGGTGCAGCTTCGGCTTGTTCTTCCTCTTCGCCTTCTTCCAAATCTAAATTTTCTTCGTCTGCCATATAATTTCCTCACTTAAATTAATATGTTTATTTTACAATTATATAACAGTAAAATAAAATTAGCAACTCTTATGTTAACTTTAACTTTTTTTACTGTCCTTATATATAATATCGGTAAACTACAAAAACACTTAACATATTTTTTATGCAAAAGTAAAAAAATATTATGTTGATTTTTTTTCCTTTAATCGTTATAATTTTTATAGATGCTTAATTGAAATTTGAATAGGCAAATATCTAAAATATCAAAGGAGTATAAAATGAGAGTTTTACTAAAAGCTGAAGAATATGAAAAAGTTCTCCCTAGACTTGCTGCTGAAATCATTGAAAAAGAAGATATGGACAAATTAGCTATTGTCGGCATAAGAAGAAGAGGCGATTATTTAGGTATAAGATTAAAAAAACTTTTAGAAGAAAAAGTTAAAAAAGAAGTACCAATTGGAGCAATAGATATTAATCTTTATAGAGATGATTTGTCTACTCTCTCTGAATTTCCAGAAATTAAAGAAACTGATATACCTTTTGATATTACAGGTAAAACAATATTGCTTGTTGATGATGTTCTTTATACAGGAAGAACTATTAGAGCGGCTCTAAATGCTTTATTTGATTATGGAAGACCAAAAAAAGTATCTTTACTAGTTTTAGTTGATAGATTTGGAAGAGAACTTCCTGTATCTGCTAATTATGTTGGACTTGCTCTTAATGTACCTCAAGATCAATATGTATCTGTTAGAGTAAAGGAATTGGAAGGAGAAGATTTAGTTCTTTTAAAAGATAAAAATTAAAAAATATAATATTTTAATAATAAAAAAAGGGACTTATTAAGGTCCCTTTTTTTATTCGAGAAAAATTAATTTTAATCACCAAATTTTCTAAATAGAGATGAATACATATCGTAGAATTCTGTTTTTGAAAAATCATTTAAATCTTCAGGAGACATTTTTTCCACAATATTCTTGAAATAGCCAAAAAGTTTTTTAAACTTATTAATTTCATTTTCTGATAATAGTATATCCTGTTTAGAACTATACTCATTAGTATTTACATTAGACTCTTCAGATTCAAATAGCTTAATAGCATAATCTAAATCAGACTGAGTAATTTCTCCGTCAAAATCCTCTTCATCATCTTCTGTATGCTTTTCATCTTCCATTAGTATAGGCTCATTATCATCACCTAAACTAAATTCTTCTTCAACTGCCACATTTTCATCTAAATTTTCTTTTTCAATAGTTTCTAATTCTTTTTCTTCAGACATATTAGTCTCCTTATTTAAAAGCTCTTCCATAGAATCAAAATTTTCTAAAGATTTAGCTTTGGTATTATCTTCTTGAGTATTATTATTCTCATTTATTTTATCGTCTATTCTTATGAGTTCTACACCGTCTTCATCATTGCCTTTAATAATATTTTCAAGCATATTCAAATCAGAATCTCTTATTTCATCTATTTGAACATTATTTATATATACTAGATCTTCTAATTCCTCATCGCTTACTTCTTCTTTCAATTCATTATTATAATCTTCTTCTTCATCTGTTTCTTCAGCAGAAGTAGATAAATAATTCTGATATAATTCTTTTTCTTCATCTGTTAAATCTTCTGAAGAAGCATCTACTTTATCTAGATAACCTTCTATCATTGATTTATCTTCTTCTGTCAAATCATCTTCATTATTGATTATCTCTTCTTCTAACTCTTCAGTAGATTCTGGTTCAGAAGCTGATTCTTCTTCTTTTACTTCTTCTTGATTTTCAGCAGAAGTAGATAAATAATTTTGATATAATTCTTTTTCTTCATCTGTTAAATCTTCTGAAGAAGCATCTACTTTATCTAGATAACCTTCTATCATTGATTTATCTTCTTCTGTCAGATCATCTTCATTATTAATTATCTCTTCTTCTAACTCTTCAGTAGACTCTGATTCAGAAGTTGTTGATTCTTCTTCTTTTACTTCCTCTGATGATTCTGATATATCTTCTTTTACTTCTTCTTGATTTTCAGCAGAAGTAGATAAATAATTTTGATATAATTCTTTTTCTTCATCTGTTAAATCTTCTGAAGAAGCATCTACTTTATCTAGATAGCCTTCTATCATTGATTTATCTTCTTCTGTCAAATCATCTTCATTATTAATTATTTCTTCTTCTAACTCTTCAGTAGATTCTGATTCTGAAGTTGATTCTTCTTTTACTTCCTCTGATGATTCTGATATATCTTCTTTTATCTCTTCAGTGATAGGTTCTTCATCTTTTGTTTCTTCTGCTTTTATTTCTGTTTCTTCTACTAGTTCAGAAGATTCTTCTTTATTTTCTGATTCTTCAGCTTCTGCATTAGATAAATAACTTTGATATAATTCCTTTTCTTCATCTGTTAAATCTTCTGAAGAAGCATCTACTTTATCTAGATAGCCCTCTATCATTGATTTATCTTCTTCTGTCAAATCATCTTCATTATTAATTATCTCTTCTTCTAATTCTTCAGTAGATTCTGATTCGGAAGTTGATTCTTCTTCTTTTACTTCCTCTGAGGATTCTGATATATCATCTTTTGTTTCTTCTATTGATTCTGATATTTCTTCCGATTTTATTTCTGTTTCTTCTACTAGTTCAGAAGATTCTTCTTTATTTTCTGATTCTTCAGCTTCTGCATTAGATAAATAACTTTGATATAATTCCTTTTCTTCATCTGTTAAATCTTCTGAAGAAGCATCTACTTTATCTAGATAGCCCTCTATCATTGATTTATCTTCTTCTGTCAAATCATCTTCATTATTAATTATCTCTTCTTCTAATTCTTCAGTAGATTCTGATTCGGAAGTTGATTCTTCTTCTTTTACTTCCTCTGAGGATTCTGATATATCATCTTTTGTTTCTTCTATTGATTCTGATATTTCTTCTGCTTTTATTTCTGTTTCTTCTACTAGTTCAGAAGATTCTTCTTTATTTTCTGATTCTTCAGCTTCTGCATTAGATAAATAACTTTGATATAATTCCTTTTCTTCATCTGTTAAATCTTCTGAAGAAGCATCTACTTTATCTAGATAGCCTTCTATCATTGATTTATCTTCTTCTGTCAAATCATCTTCATTATTAATTATCTCTTCTTCTAATTCTTCAGTAGATTCTGATTCGGAAGTTGATTCTTCTTCTTTTACTTCCTCTGAGGATTCTGATATATCATCTTTTGTTTCTTCTATTGATTCTGATATTTCTTCTGCTTTTATTTCTGTTTCTTCTACTAGTTCAGAAGATTCTTCTTTATTTTCTGATTCTTCAGGTATATTTGATAAATAGCTCTTATATAATTCTTTTTCCTCATCTGTCAAATCTTCATCATTATTTACTATTTTTTCTTCTTTTGATTCTCCTACCTCAGATGATGTTTCTTCTTTAGATTCTTCTTCTTTTTTAGTACTTTCTACATATTCCTCATTCATCTTTTTGAATTTGGATATATAGTCATCATTTGATGGTTCTTGATTATTATTCAATTCCTGATTATGTAAATATTCATCATGAAGTTTAGATATATAATCATTAGTTAATTCTGGTTTTTCTTCTTTTGATTCTTCTACCTCAGATGATGTTTCCTCTTTAGGTTCTTCTTCTTTTTTAGTACTTTCTACATATTCCTCATTCATCTTTTTGAATTTAGATATATAGTCATCATTTGATGGTTCTTGATTATTATTCAATTCCTGATTATGTAAATATTCATCATGAAGTTTAGATATATAATCATTAGTTAATTCTGGTTTTTCTTCTTTTGATTCTTCTACCTCAGATGATGTTTCCTCTTTAGGTTCTTCTTCTTTTTTAGTACTTTCTACATATTCCTCATTCATCTTTTTGAATTTAGATATATAGTCATCATTTGATGGTTCTTGATTATTATTCAATTCCTGATTATGTAAATATTCATCATGAAGTTTAGATATATAATCATTAGTTAATTCTGGTTTTTCTTCTTTTGATTCTTCTACCTCAGATGATGTTTCTTCTTTAGGTTCTTCTTCTTTTTTAGTACTTTCTACATATTCCTCATTCATCTTTTTGAATTTAGATATATAGTCATCATTTGATGGTTCTTGATTATTATTCAATTCCTGATTATGTAAATATTCATCATGAAGTTTAGATATATAATCATTAGTTAATTCTGGTTTTTCTTCTTTTGATTCTTCTACCTCAGATGATGTTTCTTCTTTAGGTTCTTCTTCTTTTTTAGTACTTTCTACATATTCCTCATTCATCTTTTTGAATTTAGATATATAGTCATCATTTGATGGTTCTTGATTATTATTCAATTCCTGATTATGTAAATATTCATCATGAAGTTTAGATATATAATCATTAGTTAATTCTGGTTTTTCTTCTTTTGATTCTTCTGCCTCAGATGATGTTTCCTCTTTATGTTCTTCAGTTATAGGTTCTGAAGATGATTCTTCTGATTTATTTTCTAATTCTTGAGTATCAGTTGTATTAGATAAATAACTTTTATATAGTTCTTTTTCTTCATCTGTTAAATCTTCATCTTTTATTTCTTCTTTAGGTTCTTCTTCTTTTTTAGTACTTTCTACATATTCCTCATTCATCTTTTTGAATTTGGATATATAGTCATCATCATTTGATGGTTCTTGATTATTATTCAATTCCTGATTATGTAAATATTCGTCATGAAGCTTAGATATATAATCATTAGTTAATTCTGGTTTCTCTTCTTTTGGTTCTTCTACCTGAGATGATGCTTCTTCTTTATGTTCTTCAGTTATAGGTTCTGAAGATGATTCTTCTGATTTATTTTCTAATTCTTGAATATCAGTTGTATTAGATAAATAACTTTTATATAGTTCTTTTTCTTCATCTGTTAAATCTTCATCTTTTATTTCTTCTTTAGGTTCTTCTTCTTTTTTAGTACTTTCTACATATTCCTCATTCATCTTTTTGAATTTAGATATATAGTCATCATTTGATGATTCTTGATTATTATTCAATTCCTGATTATGTAAATATTCATCATGAAGTTTAGATATATAATCATTAGTTAATTCTGGTTTTTCTTCTTTTAGTTCTTCTGATTTTGGTTCTTCTAATTCTTCTTTTATCTCTTCAGTAATAGGTTCTGAAGTTAATTCTTCATCTTTTGTTTCTTCTATTGGTTCTGATATTTCTTCTTCTTTTATTTCTGTATCTTCTATTAATTCAGAAGACTCCTCATGAGATTCTGACTCTTCTGATTTTGGTTCTTCTAATTCTTCTGATACAGTATCTTCTTTCGATGATTCTGATAATTCTTCTACTTTTATTTCTGTAGCTTCTATTAATTCAGAAGAGTATTCCTGAGATTCTGACTCTTCTGGTTTTGATTCTTCTAATTGTTCTGATACTTCTTCTACCTTTATTTCTGTAGCTTCTATCAATTCAGAAGAGTATTCCTGAGATTCTGACTCTTCTGGTTTTGATTCTTCTAATTGTTCTAATGCATTCTCTTCTTTTGATTCTTCTGCTTCTGTTAATTCTTCTTTTATCTCTTCTAAATCTCCATCAGATATTTCTGACATAGCATAATTATTTTCTCGGTAATCATCTGTAATATCTTCTTCATTCTCATTAATATAGCCGTCATCTATTTCTTCTAAATCTCCATCAGATATTTCTGACATAGTATAATTATTTTCTCTATAATCATCTATAATATCTTCTTCATTCTCATTAATATAACCGTCATCTATTTCTTCTAAATCTCCATCAGATATTTCTGACATAGTATAATTATTTTCTCTATAATCATCTATAATATCTTCTTCATTCTCATTAATATAACCGTCATCTATTTCTTCTAAATCTCCATCAGATATTTCTGACATAGTATAATTATTTTCTCTATAATCATCTATAATATCTTCTTCATTCTCATTAATATAACCGTCATCTATTTCTTCTAAATCTCCATCAGATATTTCTGACATAGTATAGTTATCTTCTCTGTAATCATCTGTAATATCTTCTTCTTTTGGAGATTCTATATTATTAATTTCAAAATCTTTAGTTATCAAATCAAGTTCATTACCAGATAATTGTATTACATCATCATCATTATCTATTTCATTTATATAGTTTGATTCATCTATATAATCAACATTATCTATATCAGGAACAACAACATTTCTATCATTATATTGTATATTTATTTCATCTTCTTTTAGATTATCTTCTTTTATTAAATCTACTTCTTTTGGTTCTTCATCATCTATTTCAGGCAATTCTAAATCTTCATTTATTGCCAAAGAATCATCATTATCAATAACTACGGAATTATCATCATATAAATCTGGTACTTCTATTTCTTCTTCATTATCATTTATATTATTATCAACTGGCTGATTATTGAAAAGACTGCTCAAATCAAATTCTTCAACACAATCAATGGATTCTAACTCTTCTTCTGTGAGAGCATCTTTTTCAGACACTTCTTTCATAAGAATATCTTGCTCTTCAGAATATATGTGCTGAACAACATAGTTTTGCTCATCAGAAAATACAGCATCTTCTACATCTATATTATCTTTTGCATAAGATGTTCTTTTTACTTTTGTTCCATCTTCTAATTCTATTAATGTGTATTTATCTAATGATAATTCATTATTATCTTCAGTAGGTGTTTTTTCTATATTTTCTTCTAAAGGTTCAGATTCTAATTCATTCAAAGATGATTCTGTTAAACTTATAGTTTCATCATCTGATTTTTCTTCTTCTAAATTTTCTTCAATTGCTTCTTCTGCATTCTCAAGCTCTTCTAAAGCTGATAAACTTTCATCAATATTTTTTTCATCATATTCACTAACTTCTTCTGATAATGGCTCTGATTCCTCTTCTAATTTTTCTTTAATAGCTTCTTCTATATTCTCAAGCTCTTCTAAAGCTGATAAACTTTCATCAATATTTTTTTCATCATATTCACTAACTTCTTCTGATAATGGTTCTGATTCTTCTAATTTTTCTTCAATGGCTTCTTCTGAATTCTCAAGCTCTTCTAAAGCTGATAAGCCTTCATCAATGTTTTTTTCATCATCTTCACTAACTTCTTCTGATAATGGTTCTGATTCTTCTAATTTTTCTTCAATGGCTTCTTCTATATTTTCAAGCTCTTCTAAAGCTGATAAACCTTCATCAATGTTTTTTTCATCATCTTCACTAACTTCTTCTGATAATGGTTCTGATTCTTCTAATTTTTCTTCAATGGCTTCTTCTGCATTCTCAAGCTCTTCTAAAGCTGATAAACTTTCATCAATGTTTTTTTCATCATCTTGAATAACTTCTTCTTCTGGAGAACTTTCATCATCTTCTATATGATTAATATCAAGAAGTTCTTCATCAGTATATTCTTTCATTTCCAAACCAGATTCTTCTGTTGCAGTATCTGATTCTTCTGGATTTTCATCAATAGATTCTTCTATATTTTCAAGCTCTTCTAAAGCTGATAAATCTTCATCAGGAGTTTTTTCATCATCTTGAATAACTTCTTCTTCTGGAGAACTTTCATCATCTTCTATATGATTAATATCAAGAAGCTCTTCATCAGTATATTCTTTCATTTCCAAACCAGATTCTTCTGTTGCAGTATCTGATTCTTCTGGATTTTCATCAATAGATTCTTCTATATTTTCAAGCTCTTCTAAAGCTGATGAATCTTCATCAGGAGTTTTTTCATCATCTTCTCTAGCTTCTTCTTCTGGAGAACTCTCATCATCTTCTATATGATTAATATCAAGAAGTTCTTCATCAGTATATTCTTTCATTTCCAAACCAGATTCTTCTGCTGAAGTATCTGATTCTTCTGGATTCTCATCAATAGATTCTTCTATATTTTCAAGCTCTTCTAAAGCTGATGAATCTTCATCAGGAGTTTTTTCATCATCTTCTCTAGCTTCTTCTTCTGGAGAACTTTCATCATCTTCTATATGATTAATATCAAGAAGCTCTTCATCGGTATATTCTTTCATTTCCAAACCAGATTCTTCTGCTGAAGTATCTGATTCTTCTGGATTCTCATTAATAGATTCTTCTATATTCTCAAGCTCTTCTAAAGCTGATAAATCTTCATCAGGAGTTTTTTCATCATCTTGAATAACTTCTTCTTCTGGAGAACTTTCATCATCTTCTATATGATTAATATCAAGAAGTTCTTCATCGGTATATTCTTTCATTTCCAAACCAGATTCTTCTGTTGTAGAATCTGATTCTTCTGGATTCTCATCAATAGATTCTTCTATATTTTCAAGCTCTTCTAAAGCCGATGAATTTTCTTCATTACTTTGAGCAGATTCTTCTGGAACCTTATTATTAGATTCTATTTCTTCATCATCTAATATATTATTAATATCAAGAAGTTCTTCATCTGTATATTCTCTCAACTCTAAACCAGATTCTTCTTCTGAAGTATCATCATCATCGTATTCTTCTTCATATTCTATATTTTCTCCTATAAGATCTTCTATATTAATATCTTTAGGAGCAGCATTTTCAACATTGTTATTTGCATCATTTGGTAAATCTTTTAGCGTATCTTCTAAATTATTTAAATCTGATTCACCTAGACGTATACTTTCATCTTTAATGTTTTCTACGTTTAGAGTATTTTCTTCACCAATTAAATCTTCTATATCAATATCTTCTATTGATTTATTATCGCCTTTTATATCATCTGATAGTTCTTTTAAATTATCTTCTAAACTATTTAAATCTGATTCATCTGAAGTAATATCATCATTTTCTGCAGAATTTAAATCTGAATCTTTTTCCTCTTCTTCATAATATGTTGGAGAATCATCTTTTTTAAAGCTATCATCTAAATTGAAATCTTCAACAGTTTCAATATTACTTAATTCATAACCTTCCAAAGATTCATCTTCAGATTGCTTATGTATATTACTTTCTTCTTTGGAATATATATTATTTATTATTTCAGATTGTTCTTCTGTTAATTCTGATGTTTTTTCTGGTTCTTCTTCTTGAACTTCAGTTTCTTCTTTATCTAAATTATTTGAATTATCTGAATTAGGAAATAGTCTTGACATATCTATTTCAGAATCAACTATTTCACCTGCCACTTCTATATCGCTTTCTGACAAGCTTAAAGTTTCTTGAAGGTTTTTATAATTTTTTGTCTCTTCTTCAGAATAAGCATTATTGCTTACATCTAATCCTTCTTTATCTTCTGAATAATTATTAACGACTTTATTATCTTTTTCCTCATATTCTTTAGTAGTTATTTTACCATGTATCTTTGGAGTTTCTTTATCAGAATTACCTATAGCTATTACAGGAAATTCATTTTCATTGATTTCTATAGATTTTTCTAGAAGTTTATTTATTTCATATTCATCAAGGGAGATGTCTTTATTACTTTCAAAAATACTAGCGAACTCTTTTTCCACTATCAATTCTCTTCATAATTTTTTCTTATAGTTGAATATCTTTTTTGTATATTAATCGTAGTATCATTAGTTATCGGCATATTATAATCAAATCCTATCGGTAAAAAACCTAATTCTGTCATTCCTCCGCAAATTTCTAAAACCTCATTTACTGAAATGCCATATTTACAAAAATATACTCCCTGATTAACAACCGCTCCTTTTACTGTAATACTAATTAATTTATCATTTGCATTTTTAGTTTTATAAAATAGATTTATAAACATACCAAATACAAATATCAATAATGTAAAAGATAAACAAAGTATTCTATCTCTCATAATATTATCGGTTACTATTTTATATAACTATATAAATTTATTTAATGATATCATTCTTTTTATTTGTAGTCAAGATTTCTATTAATTAATATGTAATAATTATATTTTTTACTTGAATATTTACATAATGGTTGTATACTATTAAAAATATTATATTTATTTCCGATTATTATTAGTAAAAATAAATTATATGGTGTTATTATATGTTTGATTTAGATGTAGTAAATGCTTTCAGCAAAGGTACAGTTATTATATTAAAAAGTTATTTCAATTCTAAAGTTGGAAAAGGTGATGTAAGAATATACAGAAATGCAAATCATGTAGGCGGTGTTATAGTATTTGTTGGTATTACAGGCGATTTAAGCGGAAGACTTATGTTTAATATGAGTAAAGCAACTGCTTTTAAACTAGCTTCAGCTCTTAATATGGAATCTATAACTTCAATAGACGATATTTTTATTGCAACTATTAAAGAATTTGTTAACATGGTTGCTGGAAGTGCTATCAATGATCTATCAACAAAACATATAGATTTAGATATGACTCCTCCTGCTATACTTATGAGCGAACAAATGTCTATGCTTGAAAAAGAAAATGATAAAATATTATCTATAAATTATAAAACAGAATTAGGTGAAATTTTTATGAACTTAATTCTATTTAATCAAACTAATTGATAAAATGCCCAAAATAGTACAATATTCTCTAATATTATTTATTATAGTTTTAACTATAAAAATAATTATTGATAATATTTGTATAAAAATAAAATCAGATAAATTTTTAAATAAATATTTTAAAGATGAAGAAAAACTATACTCTTTAGAAGAAGTTTCATCGGCTTTTAGATTAGAAAAAGAACATTTTTTACAGCTTTTATCCACATTGGAAAAATATAATTATTTTTCTTTTTTTAATAAAAAAGGCGTTACTATGGTAAAAGATTACTATTCAAGATATGAATTAAAATATTTAGTACGTATTTTATCTAAAAAGCAAAAATTGAAATATTAAATTATATTATTTCCTTTATAAATAAGTCATTAGATGTAGATAAATCAACAACTTCTAACCCATCACTAACTGTACCATCAAGATGTTTAACAATGGAAAGTACAGGTCTTAAAGGAAGATTAGGATTTTGCTCTATTACTCTTGCTATAGAACCGTTTGAAAGTTTTACCCTTGTATTATTAGGATAAAATCCTACAGCTTTTTGAAATGCTTTTACAACATCACTGTCAAAATCTTTTTTAGCTAAAGATATTATAATTTTCACAGCCTTATCAGGAGTACAAGGTACGCCATGTTCTCCTTTGGTTAGTAAATTATTAAAAGTATTACAAATAGATACTATTTTACTGTATAAACTTATATCTTTATTATCTTTTTGAAAAGGATATCCGCTTCCATCATATTTTTCATGATGCTCCAACACAATATCTGCTATATTATCATCTAAATTATCTCTTTTTACTAATTTATAACCTTGAGTTGGATGTTTTTTTAATATACTTTCCTCTTCTTTTGTGAGATTAACCTTTGAAAGAAGACTCTCTTGTATAAGTACTTTTCCTATATCATGTACCAAAGCTCCAAGCATAATATTAGCCATATCCACTTTAGTAAGATTCAATTCTCCTGCTGTAATAGCTGCTAATGTTGCAACATCTACTGCATGTTTATACATAGTTTCATCTTTTCTTTTCAGCATAGAAAGATAGGAATGGGCATCTTTATTTTCTACAATAGAAGAAAGCATGTTATTTACTTCCTTCTTCATAGAATCAAAATCTATTCCGCCGCCTTTTTTTGCTATTTCATATAATGACTTTGTTTTTTCTATAGTAGCTTCCTGTCTTTTAACAACTTCCTGACTATCTATCTTCAATATTTTCTTTCCTTCTTCTTCCATTATGCCTCTTAATACAGGTTTTTTGCCGTCTCCAGAAGTATTAACAGTATTTTCTTTTTTTAAATCTAAAAGCTCCATTACACTAACTGTAGTAATAGAATTCCTTTTTAAAGTTTCTATAATATCTTTTGTAACAATAGTTCCAATATCTACAATTCTTTTTTCATCACTATTATATATATTGCTGGCTATCTTCATTCCTTCTTTTACTTCATTTAATGGTATAACAATCTTTGGCATTTAGTTCCTCACTATAAATAAATCATTATATTAAAGAATATAATATCATATAGTTGTATATTATCAAGTAAAATTATGTTAATTTCTATATATAAAATTTTGTACTGCTTATGAAATTATGTATTTTTTCCAAATCTTATAGATGTCACATTGTACTTATTAAGCCTTAATATAAACATAGCCACTATTACAGCAAAAAATAATGCTGCCACTATAAAATAATTAGCTATAGATGCTGTAGTTTTATTCTGTATGATATTAAGTCTTTCTGATTTGGAATTTATGCTTTCATCTATTGCATTGGCTTCTGATATATTGCCGCTTTCCATCAAAGAACCTTTTCTCATTCTAAGATTATCTATTTCTTGTATTATAGTATCGGCTTCCCTATCTTTTTTTATATTATTGTAAAGATTATATCCCCAAGTACCTATACCTATAAGCGACAAAATAGAAGTTATTATAATCAATACTAATATAGCAAATCTTCTTTTTTTTATGCTTAAATTTGATATATTTAAAGATTTTGACTTT
Source organism: Brachyspira hyodysenteriae ATCC 27164 (assembly GCF_001676785.2). Taxonomy (NCBI): domain Bacteria; kingdom Pseudomonadati; phylum Spirochaetota; class Spirochaetia; order Brachyspirales; family Brachyspiraceae; genus Brachyspira; species Brachyspira hyodysenteriae. Next base: position 2,593,581 of record NZ_CP015910.2, read on the forward strand.
ATTTCTTCAATATGATCTATAAGCTCTTTAGAATCCGGATAAGTCAATTTTGCTTCTTCTATACATGACAAAAGATTAAGCATAGATTTGTATCTTTCAGACCTTTGAAATCCTAAATAATATTTATCTATCTCTTTTATTTTATCTTCTACTGTATGTTTAACTATTTTTGGTTTTAAAAAATATGATTTTTTTTTCTTTTTTTTCTTATTATCTTCATCCGAACCATCATTTATTTCTTCATCGTTATCTTTATCTATAAGATCAATATTACTTTCATTACTGCCATCAAGAAATCCCTTATCTAATTTCCTAATTCCTCCTAATGTGCTTTCCTGACTTACTGTATTTCCATTCTTATCTTTTACCTGAACTCTGATTCCAAATGTATTTCTAAACATAGCTTCTGCACTTTCTACACTTGTATCTTTATTGATGACTATAAAAGCTTTTTGATTTTTTCTAGGATCAGATATTTCAAATAGTTTAATATTATCTGATTTGTGAGCACCTTTATATATTCCTAAAGATACCCCAAATTCTCTATCAAAAGCATCAAGTAATTTTGATATTGACATATCTAATGTTATCTTCATAATAAACAACCTTCACAATATGCTATTTTACCATATTTTACAATAAATAAAACATATAACTATAAAAAAAGAAAAAATATAGAATATCATACTTGATTTTTACTCAGTATAATTTATAATCTAAGCATTAAAAAAATTTTAAATTTGTATGTTTTTATTATAACATATTGCCGAGATGGCGAAATTGGTAGACGCAGCAGACTCAAAATCTGCCTGAGGCAACTCAGTGAGGGTTCGAGTCCCTCTCTCGGCACAGTAAATTACTATAAATGAGTGTGCCTATGAATTACTCAGCTATAATAATAGATGATGATAATAATAGATTGAACAAAGTTAAAGCTACTTTAGAAAGTTCATCTATAAAGGTATTCATAGCTGAAAATTTATATGAACTTATAAGCAAAATATATAAATACAGTGTGAAAATTTTAGTATTCAATCCTAATCTTGTATGGATAAATGTTATAGAATTTATAACAGAACTCAAAAAACTTCCAAATTATGATGAGTTTACAATATTCTTTTTATATGAAGATATAGATATAGACTTGGAAAGAGAAGCAAAAAAACATAATATAATATGTATGAAATATCCGCTTCATATAAATAAATTGATAACGAAAATAGAATCTTTATGACTCTATCATAAATTTTATAAAGAAAGTAGTTCCTTCACCCGGTATTGATTCTACATCTATTGTACCATTATGTTCTGATATTATTTTTTCAACTGTAGAAAGCCCTATTCCTGTACCCTTCTCTTTTGATGTAAAATACGGTTCAAATATTTTATGCAAATTATTATTTTCAATTCCAATACCTGTATCTGTAATACTAATAATAAAAAATTCATTTAAATCTATAATTTCATGGTATGATGATATATATATAACCGATCTTGAAGACTTTTCCATAGCTTCTATAGCATTTTTAATCAAATTTCTAAAAGCCATTATCAACTTTTCTTTATCCATGTTAATAAAATAATCATGCTTACTTAATACCACACTGAATTTAATAGTGTTTATGTTCTTAAAAGACTCTAAAACCTCTATTAAAGCACTATTTATAGACTGTTTTTCATCAGAAAGTCTAATGGCAAATGAAAACTCAGAAAAAGATCTCACCAAATTAGAAATTACATTAGCATTTTTTATTATAATATTTGATGATTTTTTAGCCTTTTCAACATCTTTATCTGTCATATTCGTAGATATTTTTCTTTCTATAAGTTCTGCATTCATTATTATAGGCATAAGAGGATTTTTTATCTCATGAGCCACTTTAATAGCAGCCTCTCTCCAAGTTTCAAGTCTAGCCCTTGTATTCTCTCTGTCTCTATGATATTTTAATGCCCTTGCCATTACATTGAATCTATGTATCAAATTTCTCATATCATGAACGCCGCCAAGCTTCATATCTATATTAAAATCAGCATTTGTAATAGAATTTGTAGCATTAAGTATTAAACTTATAGGTCTTGTTATGAGCCTAGATAGAGCTATTCCAAATATTATAGAAAAAAATGCGGATATACCAAGAACAAATATATACAAAAGACTAAGTATCATAGAAAATTCATTTGTAAACATATTTACAGAGTTATATATCCTAAAAGTCTCCAAAGCATTATTTCTAACTTCTATATAATTTTTAGGCATAGATTCAGACCATATAACATAGTTGTTTTTGTATGATAATGGTATAATAGCATTAACATAAAAAGAACCATTATATTCGCTATTAATAAATAATATATTTGTGTTAGTTAATTTATAGTTGATATCAAGCGGTATATAATTAGCAGAATTAAAAAAAATTATATTATTCAAATTATATGAATTTGATAGAAACACTATATTATTAAAATATTCTGAAGATTTTATTATTTTACTTATATCTTCATATTTTATATGTCCAATTTCTAAATTATAATATAAATTATTGAAATACCTTATACCAACACTATCAATAACATTTGACATGAATATCTGTTTATCTATTATTTCTTGATTTGAAATATCTATTACATATTCTACAGAACTGCTAATTTTTTGATCCAAAAATAGATTTAAATTTGTTTTGATAATATATGTAGATATTTTGCTTATAAACAAACTTGGAACAACAGTCATAAGCCCCATAATCAATACTATTACCAATTTTAGATGAGAACCTTCCTTTTTCATTATAGCATCAACAATAAATTTAATTATAACTATAACACCTATTAAAATACTTGTTAAAGGGAAAAACATTACAGAAAACATATAAAACTGATTTGTAATGTTAGGTTCATATATAAAGCTGCTTATCCACAAAGCAGCTATAAAATTTAATATAATAAAAAAACATATAATACTTGGAAATAATATTCCATATCTAGTTTTTATTTTCGATATTGTTTTTTTAATAAAATTCATAATATAATTATTATTTAAGCATATTTTGTAATATATCTTTCATATCATCTATTTTTTTTAATTGTACTGCTTTAATACCAATATCTAAAGCAGCATTAACATTATTAATATTATCATCTATAAATAGGCATTCATCAGCTTTTAAATCAAATTTATTTAAAAAATATTCATAAATATCTTTATTAGGCTTTATCATTTTTATATGAGCAGAAACAACACCTCCAATGCATGTATCATCAAAAAAATCTGTTTCTTTTCTTAATGCTTCAAATGTTTCAGAAGGCATATTGGAAAGATAATATATATCATATCCTTTATTTTTATATTCTTTAAGTAAAGAAATATTATTATGATTTTTATTTAAACATAGAGTAAGTGAAGTATCAAATAATTCATCTATAATTTTTTGATATTTAGGATTCATATCTATAAATAATTTTCTTGCATCATTAAAGTCAAGATCTCCTTTATCCATAAGATGCCAATTTTTATTTGAAAAAGAATTTTGAAAAAATTTTTCTCTGTCTTCTTCATCTATATATTTATTCATAAATTCATTTACATTAAATTCATATAATACATTTCCAATATCTGATACAATATTTTTAATCATAAAGATAGCCTTTTTAAAAAAGAAATTTAGTAATATTATATTTTCTATAAAAATGTTTGTCAAGTATATAGATAATATATTATAATTATATAAAAATAATTTTTTTAATCATAATTTTATCTAATATTATGTTAATTTTAATACTGCAGTCTTGACAAATAATTAAAAAGAATTTATATTGTATTCAACTCTGCTGTTCTCGTTAAACGATAGTACATTCTTGCGCCAGTATAAATTAATGCATTAGGGATCTGGAGCGAAGCATTAATGATAGGCTCGCCGTTATCGCGATACGGTTTTGAGAAATCAAGGTCATGTTTCTGAGGAACCCACCTGACAAGAAAAGTCAGGCGCATTTATGTCGTATACGGCTCAGCGGAGCTTTTTAATAACATATCAAATTAAATAAACATATCAAGAAAACATTTCAAGTAAAATTTGCTTTAGCCGATAACTAATATAGTTTTTTATATCTTTATTATAAGATAACTATTATATAAAGGCTGAATATTATGAATGAAAATAAAAAGCAGAAAATAATGAAAACAGTTTTAAGTTTAATGATATCTTTTCTTATCATTTTTATAGTTGCTATGTTCGCACGTGCTGCAAGTAATACTGTACTTCCAGAAAACAATGGTATAGCGGTATTTATCAATGACTATTTAGATATGATGATGCAAAGAGTAGATAAAATAGCAGTAAAAATGAAAATAAAAAGAAATAGTGTATCTGAGTACCAAGTTAATTTAATAACTCAATCAATATCCGATTATGTAGGATATAGTATGTATCAAACATCAGATTCACTAAAAGATTTTAATCCTAATAATACACCTTCAAAAGCTCAAATAGATAAATACAAAAATAATTATTATAAAATGACTGTTGAAAATCCATATTTGAGAGGAATGACTGTTTTCAGCACAGAAGGAAAAATGCTTCTTAATTTATATTTATCAAGAAATAAATCTTGGCCTTTAGAACTTCAGGACAATTTAATAAATGAAATTAAAAATAAAGGATCATTAGTATTAAATGCTACAAATGAAAATGCATTTTATATAATGGAATATATAAAAAATCCTTATGGAGAAATAATCGTTACTACTAGAAATGATTATGCTTATGTATCTGATATAGCTATGTATTATCAAGTAGCTGACAAAAGACTTTATGTAAGCGATGCAAGAAACTCTGTTTACAATGTAAGAGAAGCTGTAGGAGATAACAATATAGAAAAAGTTTCATCTGTTATAAATAGATATGCATACTATAAAAAACAGCCTAGTTTCATGGTTAATGATTCTCTTTCTGTTTCTATGATAGGAAAAGAATATCCTAACTACTTTGAACTTATAGTACTTGCTATAACAGCATTACTCATACTTGTTTGTCAGTTATTTATCAAAGCGGTAGTATATTTCTTTAAATACATTATGCAGATAAAAAGCAATAAAGATTATGTTGAAAGCATAAGAGGAAATGATGAGCTTATAAATAACAATATAGTTAACTCACAATTACCTAAATCAAATGCTATTGAAGAAATGCCTCCTATGATTCAAAAAGTACATTACAAAGTACCTGATGAATATCTAAAAGAAAATAATAATTCAAAAGATGAGGATAAATTCAACATAGGAAAAGATATATTAAATATAGTATCTAATATAAAAGATGAAATAAATGCATGCAAAAATAAATTTACTGTTTCAAAAGAGGACTTAGAAGATAAAAAAGAAAATTCAGAAAATCAATTAGAAGAAAGTACAACAGAAGAAGAAACTATAGAAGAAATAAACGAAATAAATACTGAAATAGATATAGAAACTGCATTTGCTAATATAAAAAAGGATTTACAAGAAGAATATGATAGAGCTATAGAAGAGAATTTCTTAGAAGATAGTCTTTATGATATGAGCAGTGAAGAAGAAGTTTATGAAGACATTAATATATCAGAAAATGATGATATGTCTATAAACGAATACGAAATTAAAGAAGAAAAAGAAGAAGAAAATAATGATACTGTTATAAATGATTATGAGATAAAAGAAGAGCAATATGCTGAAAATAATGATGATGATAAAGAATTCATGTCTATATCTAATGAAGAATTAAATATTAAATCATCAGATTCAGATATTGACAATAATTTTATAGCTGAAAGTTTATCTTTAGATGAAAATATATTAAAAAATAATGTATTAAATAATTCTGAAGAGAAAGAAGAAGAAAATGCTTACAAAATCGATAATGAATTTAATAAAAAAATAATAAAAAATGATTTATTATCAAGCTATAAAGAAAAAGAAGAAGAAAAAAATAAAGAATATGTAAGAAATTTATTCAATAGTAAGAAAACAGAGAACCATATAAATAATGATTCTCATGATATTAGTATGGATATATTAAATTCATATAATAAAGCTATCGATAATATAAAAAATAAAAGCGAAAAAGAAGAGGATTCTAAAGAAGATGTAAAAGCATCTAACTTGGATAATGAGTCTAATTCAAGAACAGATGATGTGTTTGCCGCTTTCGATAAAATGTTATCCTCTATAATAAGCAAAGCAGAGGAAGATGCGAGAAAAAGCATAACAAAAAAATAATAGTTATTTAGAGGTGTTAATATGTCTGACAAAAATAAGATATCTATCTTTGTGTATGTATCTATACTTATAAATTTGATAGTTCTTGCTTTATTTATTACGTTTGTATTCGGACTGAAAAAAGATGCTTTTGATGTTGATACAAAGAAACTTGATAGAAATGCTTTGATATGTCAGAATAGTATAGTAAATTTGGTGAAAGATTATGATGAAAGACTTAACAAAATAGTTGATAGCTATCCTTTTATTAATCTTTTACAGCAGGTTATATTAAATGGAATAGATACTGCAGAAAGAGATAGAATTATATCAATATTCAGAAGCGGTAATTATCCTTTTGATACAGTAGCATTATACTTAGCAGATGGAAAATCAGTATTTTCTTCTCCTGTAAAAACTAAACCTGTAGATTTAGAAAGCTACAAAAATTCTAAAGCTGTGGCATTTTTTGATAAAGATTATGACGGCGTATATTTTGTTAAGCCAATAAAAAATGACAGAGGAATAGAAGTAGGATATATAGTAGCAAGCGTATTTAAGAAAATATTTGAAAATACATCATATAATTTAAACTTCGTAGTACTTTCTAATGGTGTTGTCTATTATAACCCTTCTATAGATATTAACAGCATATCAATAGACAGTTTAACTCAATATATGAATAAAGATATAGGAAGTTCTGGTACTATAGATGCTGATAATAATACATTTGCTTTTTATTCAGGTAAAGTTAAAGATATAGATAATTTTAGTATAGGTATATTAGAACTTAATGTACCTATAGTTCAAAAGTATTTAAAATATATAATATTAGCACTTTTATCTTTATCTTTTATATTCTTGCTTACAACTTCTCTAGTAGAAAGATTCAAACCTGCTGCTAATAATAATATAACAGAAGAATCTGAAGAAGATGATATATATGATGAAAGCGAACCTCCTATAAATAATTATGATAATGCTAATATTGTAAATGATGAAGAGTTTAATATTGATGATTATGATAATGATATAGAAGGCTTAGATGATGAAAGTATTAAATATCTAAATAAAGTAGATAAAATAACAAAAAATAGTAAACTTGATCTTCCTAATATAGATGAAATAGAAGATATAAAAGTTGAAGATAATGATACAAGATTGAATGATGTAATGGATTATGAAGATAATGATGATGAAATAATCAAATTAGATGATGTACTAGAAGACGGCGGAGAAACAATTCAAGATGATAATGATGAAGATGAAGAAATAAAAATAGAAGATTTATCATCTTTAGATAAAGTATTAGAAAATGAAGATAATGATGAAGATGAGAGTATTAAATTAGAAAATATAGAAAATTTGGATGATGTGCTAGATGAACAGCAAGATGAATTAGAAGATGTTCCTAATATAGACGATGTACTTGATGAACAGAAAGATGAATTAGAAGATATACCTAGTTTGGACGATATAGTTGATGAAGATAATGAAGAAAATAATACAGAGGATGTACCTAGTTTAGACGATGTACTCAATGATGATAATACAGAAGATGTTCCTAATTTAGATGATGTACTAGATGAACAAGAAGATGAATTAGAAGATGTTCCTAATTTAGACGATGTACTCGATGAAGAAGAGAAAGAAAATAATACAGAAGACAATAGTAATGAAAGTATGCCTGAAATGAAAGAGTATTCTGATGAGGAGCTTTTAGATTCTAATCTTTTATTGGATGATGATGAAGACAATAATATAGATGATACTGTAGGCGATTTGAACGATATACCTGATCTACATGATGAAATAAAAGAACCTGAAGAAGATAAAGAAGATAATAAAGACATGCTTGAAATGAAAGAGTATTCTGATGAGGAGCTTTTAGATTCTAATCATTTATTGGACGATGATGAAGATAATAACGAAGAAGACAATAATATAGATGATACTGTAGGTGATTTAGATGATATACCTGATTTGGATGATGTAATAGATAATATTACAGAAGAGAATGATAATACAGAAAATAGTAATGAAGAAAATGAAGAATCTGATGAAAATATTCCTGAAATGAAAGAGTATTCTGATGAGGAGCTTTTAGATTCTAATCATTTATTGGACGATGATGAAGATAATAACGAAGAAGACAATAATATAGATGATACTGTAGGCGATTTAGATGATATACCTGATTTAGACGATGTAATAGACGATATTACAGAAGAAAATGATAATACAGAAAATAGTAATGAAGAAAATGAAGAATCTGATGAAAATATTCCTGAAATGAAAGAGTATTCTGATGAAGAGCTTTTAGATTCTAATCATTTATTAGACGATGATGAAGATAATAACGAAGAAGACAATAATATAGATGATACTGTAGGCGATTTGGATGATATACCTGATTTAGACGATGTAATAGACGATATTACAGAAGAAAATGATAATACAGAAAATAGTAATGAAGAAAATGAAGAATCTGATGAAAACATGCCTGAAATGAGAGAGTATTCTGATGAAGAGCTTTTGGATTCTGATCATTTAGTAGATGATGATAATGAAGAAGATTTAAATGATATACCTGATACAAACGATGAAGTTAAAGAATCTGAAGAAGCTGATAATGAAGAGCTAGAAGAAACTATTGATGATAATAATAACTCATCAGATAATGATATTATAAAAGGAATTGATGATATTATAGATGATAATGATGACAATAAAGAGGGGGATATTTTGATAAGTCATGGATCTATTTTAGAAGATGAAATAGTAAAAAAAGAAGAGGAATACTTTTCTTCAAGCGATGCTTTCAATTTTTCGCTTAACAGAGATTTTTTGCTAGGAGATTATGATGATGAAGAAAATGACAGCAATAATAATGGAAGCTCTAATATATCACCTAATTTCAATGAAGAATATGATGACGGAGAAGTAATTAAACCTGCAAGTGAAAAAGATAGTTTCGATACAGAAGATTTAATAGATAAAGATTTATATGACCCTGAAGAAGTTCCTAAAGTTCCAGATGACTTTTATAGAGAAGCAGAAGAAAAAGTAAAAGAAAATATGACTTCTAATTGGAAGAAAGTTTTAAAAGCTCTTAGAGGTAAAAAATTTGTCAATAAAAATATGAGCGAAATGCTAGAATGGGTAAAAGAACAATCTGGACTTGATATAATACATGCAGCTATGCTTACAAGACAAGATAATGGAAGTTATGATATAGCAGAATCTCAAAATATTTCTGATAATACAAAAAATAAATTGAATATTAGCGAGAATGAAGCTTTATTCAAAAAGATTCTGTCTCATAAAAAAACATTATATGTATCTGATCCATTCGCTTCAGATTCTATAAAAAGTAAATTTGATTCTGAAGATAGAAAAGATATTTCCCATATGATATTTGTACCAATAGAAAATGATGAAGGAGGATTAAAATCATTTTTTATAGGACTTTCATCTAACTAGTAAAATAAAAGAGGTTATATAAACAAATGGAATATATTATAGTAGTATCGGCGTTTATTGTTATAGGAATCATTGTTAGTTTAGTATTCGGTAAAATACTTAAAATAAAAGTATTTGGCGGTTGGGTTATGATGTTTCTTATAGCAACTGTCGGTGCTCTGCTTGGATCATACTATTTACCTAGATTAAGCAATATACAATATATAAAAATAAATTTATCATCTGCGATATTAGGATCTTTTATATTGGTGATTCTTTTATATATATTTACTCCTAAATCTTTAAAATAAGGATATAAATACATGTTCATAAAAGAAGTAAGAGAAATAGTAAAACCTAGTATAAAAGATGAAGATGCTATAGAAAATATAAGAAAAGCAGCTGAAATAGCACAAAATTCTATTGACTTGGCATTTAAACTTTGTATGTCAGGAGTAAGAGCCTCTAAAGTAGATAAGGAAGTAGAAAAATATATAAAATCACAAAATGCCTACCCTGCCAATTTTGAAGTTCCTGATTACGGATTTGCTACAAGCATATCAAGCGGAAATGAAATAGCACATGGAAGACCTACAAATAATAAAATACTTGTTCATGGTGAGCCTGTATGCGTTGATGTAGGAGTTAAATATAATGGATATTATGCTGATTGTGCTAGAACTATAGTTATAGAAGGCGGTATGGGTTCTGTAAATCATAGAGCTTATAAACTTATAGATGCTTGCAAAAAATCTTTAGAATATGGTATTTATAAATTAAGACCTAATGTGCTTTTAAGCGAATATGGAAGAACTGTTGAAAATAAAGTTCATGAATACGGATTCAGCGTAATAAAATCGCTTACAGGACATGGCGTAGGCTATGAATATCATGAAGCTCCTTATATATTTAATTTTTATCATCCTAATAATGATGTTGCATTAGAACCTAATATGGTGCTTGCATTAGAGCTTATGATAACAAATGGTACAGATAAATACGAAAAAGAAAAAGACGGCTGGACTTTATCAACTCCTGATTATTCTTTAGCTGTTCATTTTGAGCATACTGTTTTAATCACTCAAACTGGTGTAGAAATTCTCGGTATAAAAAAACAATAAAAAATAATTATTATTCTTTTAATAAAATCTCAATTTAATTCTTTACTAATAATTCAATAATATAGAAAGTTTATCAAAAATAATATATACTAGTACAAATTAAATTTTAGGAATATATATAATGGGAAGCGTATTTGGAAATAATATTAAATTAAGTTTATTCGGAGAATCTCATGGAGAAGCTATAGGCTGTGTTATAGACGGATTTCCTTACGGAATTAATATAGATAATGATTTTATAGACAGTGAAATGGACAGAAGAAGAGCTAAAAATGCAAAGCTCACAACAGCAAGAAATGAAGCCGATAAAGCAGAAATATTATCAGGAATACTTGAAGGTAAAAGTACAGGTATGCCGATAGCCGCAATCATAAGAAATGAAAACAAAAGAAGCGGAGATTATTCTAATTTAAAAACACTTCCTAGACCTTCGCATAGTGATTATACTGCAATGCTAAGATATGACGGATTCAATGATATAAGAGGCGGCGGACATTTCTCAGGAAGACTTACTGCTCCTTTAGTATTTGCAGGTGCTTTGGCAAAATTGGCATTGAAAGAAAAATTTGATATTAATATAGCAGCTCATATAAAACAAATATACAATATAAAAGATAAATATCCTAATAATGTTTTTCCAACTTATGAAGAGTTTACTCATAATTATAATAAAGAATTAAGTGTATTTGATAATGAAGCTATGGATAAAATGATAAAAACTATTGAAGAAGCCAAAATGAATATGGACTCAGTAGGAGGTATTATAACTGCTGCCGTATTTAATATGCCTGCAGGATTCGGAGATCCTTTTTATTCATCTATAGAAAGCAGAATAGCTCAGTCTATATTTGCTGTGCCTGCTGTAAAGGGAATAGACTTCGGACTTGGATTTGACTTTGTTAATTATAAAGCAAGCGAATGTAATGATGCTTACACTATAAAAAATGATAATAATATAAAAAGAGTTGAAACAAAAACTAATAATAATGGCGGTATATTAGGCGGTATATCAAATGGAATGCCTATAGTAGTTAATGTAGTTATAAAGCCTACCCCATCAATATCAAAAGAACAATTAACTTTGAATATAGAAACAAAAGAAGAAGAAACTCTTGTAATTAAAGGACGTCATGATCCATGCATAGCTGTAAGGGCTGTAGCTGTTATAGAATCTGCCATTGCTGTTTCAATACTTGATTTATGTTTGGATATGAAAGGAAAATTGATTTAATAGCATATTTATACAGTATTAAAAATTTGTAATTAATGAAAAATTGTATATACTATATAAAATAAAAACATTATAGGATATTAAGTGAAGAAAATATTTACAGATATACCTCATCCGATAAAAGAAATAGCAAGAATATTATATGTTGAAGGCTTTCAGTGTTTTTTAGTAGGCGGTGCAGTTAGAGATTCTATAATGGGCATCACTCCGCATGAATATGATATAACTACAGATGCAAGACCAGAGGACGTACAAAGAATATTTAAATATACTATCCCAACAGGCATCAAGCATGGAACTATACTTGTAATTATAGAAGATATGCATGTGGAAATAACAACTTTTAGAAGCGATGGAAATTACAGTGACGGAAGACATCCAGATCATGTAGAATATGCTACTAGTATAGAAGAAGATTTACCTAGGAGAGATTTAACAATAAATGCTATGGCATATAACATTTTAGACGGAAGTCTAATAGATATGTTTGACGGCATGAAAGATATAAAAAAAAAGATAGTAAAATCTGTAGGAAATCCTTATGAAAGATTCAGCGAAGACGGACTTAGAATAATGCGTGCTATAAGATTCGCTACAAAATTAGATTTCGATATAGAAAAAGAAACATTTGATGCTATAACTCACTCTACAGGTATGCTTGCATCAATTGCAGCGGAAAGAATAAGAGAAGAGTTTAATGGCATACTACTATCCAAAAATCCTTTCAGGGGATTAGAATTACTTAGAAAAACAGGCGTATTATCTCTAATATTGCCAGAACTTATGCAGGGTTTTGGAGTAAATCAAAATAAATTCCATAAGTATGATGTTTATTATCATATTCTTCATACCATACAGTCAGTAGAGCCTTTAGAAACTGAAGAATTAACATTATTAGTAAGGCTGGCAGCACTATTTCATGATATAGCTAAACCTATGGTTCAAAAAAAGGTATCAAAACAAGATGATCCTGTTTATTATAATCATGAGGTTGTAGGAGCTAATATCGCCAAAAAAATAATGAAAAGATTAAAATATTCAAATTCTGAAATAGATTTTGTAACATTATTAGTAAGACAGCATATGTTCTATTATCAAGATGAATGGACTGACGGTGCAGTTAGAAGATTTATGCGTGCTATTGGTGTTGAAAATATAAGACCTCTTTTAAGATTAAGAGAAGCTGACAGACTTGGAAGCGGAAACAGAAAGGATAAAGAAAGCAAAGCTATACCTAAATTATTGGCTAGAATCGACAAAATAATCGAAGAAGAAAATGCTATTACTGTTAAAGATCTCAAAATAGACGGAAATGATTTAATCAATGAATTTAATTTAAATCCGGGACCTTTAATAGGCAAAATACTAAATTATTTACTAGATTTAATATTAGATGAACCTGAATTAAATAATAGAGAATTCCTTATGGAAAAAACAAAAAACTTTTTAGAGAGTAATAATATAAAAGATGGGGTATAAAAATGTATTTGCTTTCAGATATAGGAAACACTAGAGCTAAGTTAGCAATTTTTGAAGAAAAAAATTGCAAACCTTTATATTATAAAGCTATAGAACATAGCAATGCTTTAGATTTAGTAAGTGCATTAAATGAAATAAAAAATAATCATACAGATATAAAACAGGTATTTTACAGCAGTGTTTCACTGAAAGTAAATGATTTATTTGAAGGCAGCGTGGAAGATTGTTTCAATATGAAGCCTTACAGAGTTACCCATAATGATATTGAATTAAAAGGTAATTCTTATGAGCCTAAAGATTCTGTAGGTATAGACAGAATATTATCTACTTATGCATCTATATGTCTTGAAAAAATCAGTAATAGTAATGAAGAGAAATACGCTTCAGTTGTTATAGATATGGGTACAGCTACAACAGTAAGCATTATGATTTCAGATTTTACATTTCTAGGCGGTATGATAATAGCAGGTACAAAAACAAGCTATCAGGCATTATCAAATGTTACTTCTTTACCTTATTATGAAATAGGTCCTATAGAATCAATACCAAATCCTATAAACAATAATGTGAAAGATGCCATAATGTCAGGTGCTATATATAATACAATAGGTACTGTTAATTATGCAGTATCGGAAACCAAAAAGTATATAAAATCTAAATATAATATTAAATGCAAAATCTTTTTAACAGGCGGAATATCCAATTTAAAATTATTGAAATGTAAAGTTTATCCGTTTCTAGTTTTACAGGGTATTTACTTTAATATGATAGCTAAAAATAAATAACTTTTTAATGCTGTCAGTAATATGTTTCAATTCAAAACTATTATAATATATATATTTTTTATAAAAAAAATTCACTAAAAAGTATGCACTTAGTATAATAAAATATATCATTTAGTACATATATATTTGACAAATGAGAAAAAACTGATATACTTTAAACTATATATAAGAAAAGAATGGAGGATTTGCCAATGACTACAGGTAAAGTAACTATACAAAATGATACAGGACTTCATGCCAGACCTGGTAATGAATTTGTAACATTTATTAAATCATTAACAGGATGTAAAATAGAAATAGAAAATGAAGCTGGTAAAAGAGTTAATGCTTCATCTCTTTTAAAAGTTTTATCATTAGGTGTAAAAAAAGGTTCTGTACTCACTGTTTATTGTGATGGAGAAAATGAAGCAGAAAATCTAAAAAAAATAGAAGAATTTATGGCTAATTTAAAAGACTAATTAAATTTAATTTTATTTATGGAATTATAATATGGAAAAAAGAATTACTGGAATAGGGGTTTCTCCCGGTATAGCTATAGGTAAGGTTTATCTCTTTTTAAAAAAAGACATAGTAATTTCTAAATGCCCATGTAAAGAGGTAGAGTCTGAAAAGGCAAAATTGTTAGAAGCTAGAAATAAAACAAAAGAACAGCTTCTTAAGATAAGAGAATCTACAGCTAAAAAAGTTTCTGAAGAAAAAGCAGCAATATTTGATGCTCATATTACTTTGCTTGAAGATGAAGATTTACTTGAAGAAGTTAATAATATCATAACTGATGATAAAGTATGTGCTGAATATGCTTTATCTCAAGGTATAGAAATTTATACTAAAATGTTAAGCGAAGTTGAAGATGAGTATTTGAGAGAGAGAGCTGGAGATTTACTTGATATTTCTGACAGATGGATAAGAAATATTCAAGGAGAAGATATAGTTGATGTATCTAATCTTCCTAAAGATTCTATAGTAATTGCAAGAGATTTAACACCTTCTGATACTGCTAATTTAGATTTGGATAATACTCTTGCATTTGTTACAGAAATAGGAGGAAGAACTTCTCATACATCTATTATGGCTAGATCTTTAGAGCTTCCTGCTGTTGTAGGTGTTGGTGATAGTTTGAGTGATATAGAAAATGATCAAATTATAATCATTAATGGAAATACAGGTTCTGTTATAGTAAATCCTACAAAAGAATCTATAGATGAATGTTTGAAGCTTAAAGAAGAATTTGATAAGAAAAGAGCTTTATTAAAAGAGTATGCCCATAAAGATGCTATATCAAAAGATGGTACAAAAATAAGAGTATATGCTAATATAGGTTCTCCTGCTGATTTAGGCGGAGTTTTGAAAAATGGGGCTGATGGTATAGGACTTTATAGAACAGAGTTTCTTTTTATGGAAAATACTGATTTCCCTACAGAAGATGAACAATTTAAAGCATATAAAGAAGTAGCTGTTGCTATGAGCGGTCATACTGTTACTATAAGAACTATGGATATAGGCGGTGATAAATATCTGCCTTATTTAGAGATGCCTAAAGAAGAAAATCCGGCACTTGGGTGGAGAGCTTTAAGAATATGTTTGGACAAAACTTCTATTATTAGAACTCAATTTAGGGCTTTACTTAGAGCATCTGCTTTTGGTAAAATAAAAGTAATGCTTCCTATGATAGTATCTATAGAAGAACTTCGTAAAGCTAAATCTATATTCAATGAATGTAAATTAGAACTAATGAAAGAAAATATTCCTTTTAATGAAGCTTTAGAATTGGGTATGATGATAGAAACACCTTCTGTTGTATTCAGAGCAGAAGCTTTCGCAAGAGAATCTGATTTCTTCTCTATCGGTACTAATGACTTAACACAATATACATTAGCTTCAGACAGAGGAAATGAAAAAATAGCAGCTATATGTGATCCTTATAACCCTTCTGTACTTATAGCTATAAAAATGGCTATAGAAGGAGCACATGCAAGCGGAATTATTATTTCTATGTGCGGTGAGCTTGCTGGAGATTTACTTGCTGTACCACTACTTTTCGGTCTTGGGCTTGATGTATTCTCTATGTCAGCAATATCAATACCTGAAGTTAAAAAAATGATAATCTCTTTAGATAAGTCTGAATGTCAGATGTTAGCAAAAAGAGTACTTTCACTTGATACTGCTGAAGAGGTTAAAGCTGAATTGTTAAGATTCATAGAAGTACATGAAAGAGGCGGTACTATAAGCTATTAAAAAATATTAATTATAAAAATAAAAAGGAGTCAAGAAATTGACTCCTTTTTATTTTAATTTTTTTTATTTAAGAATAAAACCTTGCATATATACCGCAAGGAAGAATAATATCAGAGTTTTCTATAGGAAGCCCTATTTCACCGCTTTCAAAAGTACCTTTATGTTTGATAGAAGTTGATAAAATATTTTTTAATGATATATTAGAAAAACTTGCTGTATAACAGTTTATTAGAAAAAGAATAGGTTCATCAGATAGAAGTTTAATACATTCTTCTACTAATCTTTTTAAACTAGTCTCTATTTGCCAAAGCTCTCCATTAGGACCTCTTCCGTATACAGGAGGATCCATTATTATAACATCATATTTCCTTTCACGTCTTATTTCTCTTAATACAAATTTTATAACATCTTCTATAATGAATCTTACTTTTTTATTTTGTAAATTGTTGATTTCTATATTTTTCTGAGCATGCCCCACTATTTTTTTTGAAGCATCAACATGCACAACTTCATCACAATCAGCATAAGCACAAGCTACTGTTGCACCGCCTGTATATGCAAATAGATTTAATGCTTTTATTTCCTTATTTTTATGACTAGAAGATTTTTTTTCTTTTATTTTATCAATAATAAACTGCCAATTAACGGCCTGTTCCGGAAAAATACCTATATGTTTGAAATTAGTAAATTCTATTTTGAAAGATAAATCTTGATATTTTATGATAAAATTATCTTTAGGCTTGTTTATATACTGCCAATAACCTCCGCCCTTATCAGAACGATGATATATAGCATCTAAATTATTCCATTTCTTTAACTGTTTAGACCAAATAACTTGAGAATCCGGACGAGATACTAAAAATCCGCCTATATTCTCAAGTTTTTCGCCTTCACCACAATCTATAATTTTATAGTCTTTCCATTTATCAGCTAAGAGCATTTTATTTTTTACGCTTTACCTTTGATTATAATAAGTAACATCATTTCTTACTACAACAATATCAACCCTTCTATTTAAAGCTCTACCATCTGGTAAATCATTAGATGCCACCGGTCTTGTATCAGCATATCCTGCTATTGAATATTTATTTCTATCCAATTTTCCAGCCTGATCATTTTCAAATATTTTTTCTAAAATAACCATAGCCCTTGCAGAAGAAAGTCCCCAATTATTTCCAAATTTCTGTTCTGTAATACTTCCAGGAATAATAGAACCTGAATCTGTATGACCTTCTATCCTTACATCATTCGGCAAACCGCTAAGTACAGAAGCTAATTTGATAAAAGTTTCAACATTATTCTGATTATCAACCAAATTAGTAGAAGCAGATTCAAAATACTGATCTGCACCAAGACTTATGATAAAACCTCTCTCATCTTCCTCTATTCTTACTTTTCTGCTTTTAATTTCTGATTCTAAAACAGAAGTTGCCTTGTCAATACTTCTTCCAACAGAATATCCTCTATCAGTAGAAGGCAAATTATCAACTGTAGCACCTCCATAAATAAGTCTGCTTTGTGATAATGTAGTACCGCCAGGCATAACACCAAATGATCCTTGGAATGCCGTAGCAATAAGCTGTATAGAAGAATCACTTACTGATGTAGACATTGTAGATAGTAACAATACGAAGAATGTTAATACCAAAGTTACGAAGTCTCCGTAAGTTTGAAGCCATAAAGGAGCTGATGGGCCTGGAACTTGAGCTTTATCACCAACTTTTTTAGCTTTTTTACCAAATTTAATAGTAGCCATTTATTTACCTCTGAATTATTATCTGTCTCCAACTTGTTCATTAACTTTCTGACGCTGTGAAGGAGGCAAGAAAGATATTAATTTATCCTTTACTATTCTAGGGTTATCACCAGCCTGTATAGACAAAATTCCTTCAACCATAATACTTTGAACTGTAGCCTCTGATGAGTGTCTAGCTGCAAGTCTACCTGCTATAGGCAAAGCAAAACCGTTAGCTATAACAGATCCGTAATATGTAGTAATAAGAGCTACAGCCATACCAGAACCGATGGCTTCAACACCACCACCACCACCTAAACTTCTAAGCATGATTACAAGTCCGATTAATGTACCAATCATACCCCAAGCAGGATACAATGAAGCAGCATCTTCAAAAACTTTTCTTACTGTATCGTGTCTTGCTTCTACGTTATCTATTTCAGTATTCAAAATATTTTTTACAAGTTCAGGGTCTGTTCCGTCAACTACAAGCTGCATGCCTTTTTTAAGCAATGGATCTGAAATTTCCTGTATATCATCTTCCAATACTAACAAACCTTCTCTTCTTGCTTTCTCTGAAAAACTTAAAAGAGTTATGATTATTTGTGCTTCATCATAATCTGGTTTATTCAAAAGCATTTTAAGAGCTTTTGGAACACCTAATATAGTTCCTAAGTCATTGGCAACTAAAAGGGAAGTAGTTCCACCTAAACCTGTTACAACTGCAGATGCAATGTCCACCATGTGTCCGACATTACCACCCCCTGAAATAATACCAAATAAATTGATACCTATTACCAAAAAAACACCTAAAGGTACAATTATATCCATATTTTACTCTCTACCTAAAATTTTATTTTTTATTTATTTTTTATTCTTCATTACCATAGAATGATGGCTTTCCTATAGTTTTTTCATCAACTATTCTAGTTCTGTACTCTATTATTCTTCCAAGTACTGTTTCAAAACTATCCTTAGTTACAACCTTCCTTCCAGATAACATTGTTATTACCAAATCAGGAGTCTCCTCCATGAATTCTATTTGATGCGGATTCACATACAATATACTTCCATCAAATCTTGTTATATGTATCATTATCAGAAACTCCTAACTCTATTATACTATAAAATTATAAAAAGTCTATTTTAATAATATTATTTATTATCTTTTAAGAGCTATAACTTCCTGAAGCATTTGATCTGCTGTAGTAATAGTTCTAGCATTAGATTGGAATCCTCTTTGAGTTACTATCATATCTGTAAACTGCTCACTCAAATCAACGTTAGACATCTCTAAAGTTCCAGCTTTAATAGAACCTCTGCCTTCTGCAGCAGCTGTACCGATATTAGCAGCTCCTGAGTTATTGCTTTGTACAAATAAAGTATCTCCTGCTTTCTCTAAACCGCCTGCATTATTGAATTTAGCTAATGCAACCTGACCTAAAGTTTTTCTGTTTCCATTAGTAAATACACCTGTTATTTGACCGCTATCATCAAAGCTGAAACCTTCTAGCATACCCATAGTATAACCATCTTGTTCTATAGCTTTAGTTGTTGATGGTGATTCAAATTGTGTAATACCATTAAATAAACCAACTTCACCTAAAGTAAGGTTAATAGTCTGATTTACTTCACCTTCTGTTCCTTGATAAGTGAAAGATACATTAGGCATTAATACTCCTTCTGTCTGAGTATTAGTACCATCACTTACTGAAATTAAAGAACCAGCATCATTGAATACTAATTGGAAAGTATTATTTCCGCCGCCTTCTACTGGATCACCTGCAGAAACACTTACACTTCCTTCTGTAGCATCTGGTATATCTATTACCATATCCCATCTGTTAACATCTGTTCTAGTGAAAGTTGCTCTTAATTGACGAGGTATTCCTGTAGAATCATAGATTGTTAAATCTGACTGATGTGTTTCTCCTGTTTTCTGTAAGTTACAGAAATATTTTGTATTAGCTGTAGCTCTTGCTGGGTCTTTTGAACCTACTGGTATAATAACATCTTCTACACCAGCTGAAGTATTTAATTCCATTTCGCCTGTTTCAGGATTAAGTACAGCATTCCAACCTTGTACCTTATAACCATTAGAAGGATTTACTAAATATCCGTCTTTATCTAAAGAAAAAGCACCATTTCTAGTATAATAAGAATTATTTCCTCTTTTTTCAATAAAGAAACCTTCTCCCTGAATAGCTAAATCAGTGTTTACACCTGTAACTTGTAAAGCACCTTGAGTATGTATAGTGTCTATAGTTGCAACCATCATACCTAAGCCTACTTGTTGAGGATTGATACCGCCTCTATCCTCTTGCGGCTTAGCTGCTCCGCTTAAAGATTGGCTTATCATATCCTTGAAAGTAACTCTTCCTCTTTTAAATCCGTAAGTATTAACGTTAGCTATGTTATTTCCAACCACATCCATTCGAGTTTGATGATTTTGCAAACCAGACACGCCGGCAAATAATGAACGCATCATAAGGCGTATTCCTCCAAAATTTTAATATTTCTTATAAAATATTTTCGGTATAATTAAAATTTGTTTAATACTTTTTTATTGTTTACAATACTATATATATATTATTTATATAATAATAATTGAAATAAACATAAAAATATGTTAGAATTACTATATAATTGATTATATACATTTTCTTAAGCAATGTTAAAGTATGAAGTTGTTCTCTATTAGTAGTTTTATATAAATAATTTATATACAATAGGGGGATAAAATGAGTTCACATAACATGGAATATTATACTTTAGAAAGAATTGAAGAAATACTCAATGATAATGAATTCTATGGTGATGATGATTCCGAAAATGATGAAAAAGAATTCATATATAATAAAGAATATTCCAATATTATAAATATATTACAAGAATATTTAAAAAATGATGATAAAAATATAAAAAAATTATTCCTGTTGGCAAAAGCATACTATCTAAATTTTGATTCCAAAAACAGCATAGAAATACTAAAAAAAATAATAGAATTAGACAGCAAAAATGACAGAGCATTATATTGGCTCGCATGCGTGTACTATTCTTGTAATGTTATTAATGATGCTTTAAAAAACATAAAAAATGCAATAGAAATAAATGATAAGGACTCTGAATACTGGTATTTGATTGGGGAAATATACGATAACATAGGAAATTATACCGATGCCTCAATTGCATATAGAAAAGCTTACGAAATAAACAATACATCAGAAATTAATAATAATAAACAATATTATGCTTTTACTTTGGCTAAAGAATATTTAAAAACTGAAAATTTTGAAGAGGCTGTAAAATATCTTAAAAAATCTTTAGAAAACCTAAAAAATGATAATAACAATGAGATTATGCATTATTTAGCATTAGCCTATGATAAAAATAAACAGTATAATGAAGCAATAGAAACATATCAAAAATTATTGAAAATGGATTATCATAGTGAATTAGAGGATTTTTCTTCTATAGCAATAGATTCGCTTGCTAAAATATACATAAAAATTGGAAAGAATGAAGAAGCTTCAAATATATATAAAAAGTATATAGAAATTAATCCTTCTCTATGGAGCATAATAACAAAATTCTATGATAAAGACGATGGTATTGATCAATATAAAGAAATTATAAATGCATATAATGATGTAATGAAAGAAAATCCTTCAAATAATCAGTATTACTATTATTTATCCGAATTGTATAAGGATATTAAAGAATATAATAAAGCTATAGAATTATACAATAAAGCTATAGAAATAAATCCTAATGATTTTAATTACTATATTTCAATAGCTGCATTATATGAAGATATAAAAGAATATAATAAATCTATAGAAATGTTAAAAAAGGCAATAGAGAAAGATCCAAATAATATTGATGCCTACATTACATTAGGAGATTTATACGAAAAATTAGATAAGGTAGATGATAGAAACATTATATACAATAAAGCAATAGAAATATACAGCAATGAAAATGATGCTTACAGCTTTGAAAATATTGGAAATCTATATGAAAAGTTAGGAGATATAGAACAAAGAAATAATGCATATAAAAAAGCAATAGAGATATATAATGAAACACCTGATATATATCATTTAGAAAAACAAGCTGATTTATATATAAAACTTAATGATAAAAATAATGCCATTAATTCATATAAAAAATTATTAGAAATAGATCCTTATAACAATAAAGCATTAGAAAAAATAGAAGAATTACAATAATTCTTAATGATATTAAAAGATTAATTATATTTGATAATTATATAATAAATACAAATCTATAAAAATTAAAATATATTTTCACACGCACGCAGAATAATTTTTTAATATATGTTTATTAAAAATTTTTATGCAGATAATATATTAAAATTTATTTACCGTGCGTTAAAAGAATTGCTAATACAATAAAATTTAGGGCGGGTGTGCTTTAATAAATAAAGCTAAAAAAATTAATTTTTTTTAATTATAAGTGAAGCTAAAAAATATAGAGGGCGGGGTATGTAATTAAGTTTTAAAACTTATCTTCACTCCCCACCCCATAAATTTTTTAATTTAATTTGAATTTTTTATTATTTATTTCTCTATTGTCTAATTAGAATTTTAACTCCCCTCCCAAGATTTTTTAAATTTAGTATGCATACACCGCGCGCAGAATAATTTTTTAATATATGTTTATTAAAAATTTAATTTAAATAATATATAGTAATTAATTTACCGCGCGTCAGATTAATAATAATATTAAAAATTACTCTTTTGCAACTATTTTCAAATAATTTAAGAATGCATCATCTTCGCATATAGTCTTACCTTCATCATCTGATATTTTAGCAACAGGCTTACCATTAACACTTTGAAGTTTCATAACTATATTTAAAGGTTTTGCTATAGGTTCAAAATCATTTGTGATATAAGTACCTATACCAAATGCTACATTAGTTTCATCTTTGAATTCTTTGTATATATTATATGCCTTATCAAAATTAAGACTATCGCTAAAAAGCAATGTCTTAGTTCTTGGATCAACTCTCAGTTTTTTATAGTGATTTATAACTTTATGCCCCCAAACAAAAGGATCTCCTGAATCATGTCTTATTCCATCATAAAGTTTTGCAAAATATAAATCAAAATCTTTTAAAAATTTATCAGTACCTAATGTATCCGATAAAGCTATTCCTAAATCTCCTCTATATTCATTAACCCAAGACTGAAGCATAAATTTCTGACTTTCTGCAAGTCTCACTTTATCTAATGCCTGCCCTATCTGATAATATTCATGAGCATTAGTACCAACCGCAAGTAAATCATAAGTTTTAGCAAAATATACATTGCTCGTTCCAACCAAACATGCGGCTGGTAGCTTTTCTTTTAATATAGAAATAACTTTCTTCTGCCAATCGAATGAAAATCTTCTCCTAGTCCCAAAATCTGAAAATCTAAATCCATTATCTGATTTATGTATGGGAAGTAATTTCTCATCTATTTTTTTTATTAAATTAGTTTTAGCCTGTTCATAAGCTTTTTTACCATTATCATCTTTACAAGTAGTATAGGCATAATAAATCTCACTAATCATAGCAAGAATAGGTATCTCCCAAAGAATAGTTTGATACCAAGGGCCTTCTATTTCTACAGTTAATTTATCATCATCAAATAAAGCTCTTATATGTTCTCCTAAAGGCTTATATAATTTAAGAAACTCTATATAATCTTTTTTTATGAATCTTAAAGAAGCCAAATATTCCAATTCATCTTTTCTGAAAGTTAAATCACAGAAATATTTTATCTGTTTCAAAAATTCCCTATGCATATCTTCAGTCCATTCCAAAATATTCCTGCTTCTAAATACATAACGAACCCAAACATCAGAAAACTGTCTTAAAGCACATTGCTGCATAGTGAATTTATATAAATCAGTGTCTAGTAAACTATTTATTATAGGTTTCATTTTTTATCCTTATCTATTTTTTTATTTTATCAAAAGTTTTGGATATCTTATAAAGCCTATAAATTCCCGAGACAAAACCTACAAATATACCTATTATTGTAAATAAAGGCTTACTGTTAAAATGTTTATCTGCATAATATCCTACAAAAGTCAACCCTAATACCATGCTTCCAAACTCAACACCAAGTGCGGCATATTTTATTCCATTTTGTAGTTTTTTATTATCCGTTATATTCATTGATATTCCACTGTTGTAAATATTAATGGATTAACATATTCAGTAGCTATTCTCAATTCATACTCAAAAACACCCGTTTTGGCATTTCCCAATATTTCACCTTTCTTCACATCCATTTTTTCTGATACCAAAGAAGTAGCAAGTCCGCTGTATCTAGTAATAATACCAAATCTATGATAAATTGTAATTGTAAACCCTGTATCCTTATCGTAAGTTATATCATTAACAGTACCGGAAGCAGTAGCCCTAATCAAAGTTCCTGCAATAGTCTCAAAACCTATTCCTCTTGATATAATAGAGCCATCCTGATATGGTCTGGATATAACAGCATATCTTGAATCTATAGGCAGTATTGAAGGTATAGGCTCTAATGCATTATTCTTTGAAGTTATATTAGCCTTTAATTCATCTAAATACACCTTTAATTTTTCCAATTCTTCTGCTCTTAGATTCATAAGAAGGATATTATCCATATAATTGCTGGAAAAATTTATATTATTTGTATCTACTTTCAAAATAGATGCAATATTTGACATATCGCTTCTATAATAATCATTAGAAACTACAGAACTGAATATATTTTCAAGAGAATTTATCTCGGTTAATTTATCCTTATAACTTCCACTTAATACCTCAGTTTTACTAGCTAAAACAGTATTTTTTGTAAGGAAAGAAAAAGTTGTAAGAAGTGATAATGAAATTATCAATACTATTATTATAATAGAATATATTGGAAGTGATAATGTTTTAGTTTTCTTTTTAGAATGCGGTATAAACATAAAGTAAATTCTGTGAGTAAGAAATTTACCTATTTTATGAAAAAATAAATGAAAAAAATTTTCTTTTTTATTTATATATTTATTATTATTTTTCTTTTTCTTAGGTTTTATATACATAATTCTACTACTGCCTATTTTAGAGTTATTTTAACAAAATATTGATTTTTAATCAACAATATAATAACAGTTAAATAGTTTATTTTGTAGTATATATATCAACTAAAGCCAAATACATCTGATTAGCCAATTCTTTTACAGCCTTATTGCTTCCAAACTGCCATTCATGTATAAAAGCAGATTCTATAAGTACAGAAGGAACATCTTTTTTAATTTCCTGCTTATTATATGCATTTTCAAAAGCATCGCCTATAACTATTAAACCTCTTAAAGATATAGCATTATTTATAAGTTCTTCTCTATCATAGAATTTCCAAACAGAATTAGGAAGAACTCTGTCATGTCCTATTATTGGAGATATTTTATATTTTTCCTGCATTCTTTCAGATAATTTATATGCAACCTGCATAGAAGCTGGAAATTCCCTATTATAAGGACTAACTATAACATGAAAGCCTGAAGTTTTATTTCTTCTGCTTATATAAGGCATATAATCAAAATGTATGCTTAAAAGTAAATCAAAATTATTATCTATAGCATAATGTCTTATAGCATATAATTCTAAAGTCTGGTATCTAGTTAAATTTCCGGTTCTTTCTTCTCCTTTTACTTTAGTATTATATATACCTAGAAGCTCTTCATAATTGTTAGTCATATACTCTTTTATAGGTCTGCTGTAATATGCCCCTTCTCTGCTTAAGAAATACTCGAATCTATTATCTTCTGAAAGTATTTTTGCTAATTCCCTTGCTACTCTCAAATTCATATAATATTCATAACCCAAATATCCTAATGCACCTTTAGTAGCTGCATTATGACCAGGATCTATAAGTATTCTTACCTTTCTATTTTCTATTATATCATTAAATTTTCTGCTCGGATTTTCGGCATTATTCAATTCACCTTCTCTTACTATAGTTTCAGAAACTTTAGTATTAGCAGTAACTATAAGAGATGAAAAAGATACTATTATCAAAACGATAATAACTGTAGAAAATATAATAAAACGGTTCTTGTTATTCATAGTAATTTAATTATCGTAAATAATTTTATTAAATTAATAAGCGTATATATAAAAATAGGGCTTTTATAAGCCCCATTATAATATTTACTTATTATTAATTATTATTGACAAGAAGCTTTTCCAGTACGTACATTTATTCCGCCGGCATCGGATATCATCTTGATAATATTCTGATTTCTTGATTCACATGCATAAGTATAAGCAGATTTATTCAATTGTTTGCTTACTATATTAACATCAACTTTTTTATCTAATAAAAATTTTACAGCTTTTTCTCTGCTGTTTCCAGCAGCAACCATAAGCATTGTTTCTCCGTCTCTTTTATCCTGCTCATTAAGATCTAATTTTCCATTATATAGAGGATATAAATATTCTATAACATCAATATTTCCTCCAAGTATAGCAGATTTAAAAGCACTTGTAACATCAGCAGTATCTCCTGCATAAAGATTGGCTCCTTTAGATATTAAATACTGAACAACATCTAAATACCCTATAAAAGCAGCCCATCCTAAAGCAGTTTGCTTCAGACTGTATGTATCCTGAACCTCTATATCCTGACCTGCTTCAACCATTCTTTTTATTTCATCAAGATTTCCTTCTTTAACAGCATCAAACCATTTAGCATTAGGACCTTGAGAACCTTTTGTATAAAATATTCTGTGTGAAAGTCTTCTAGGGTTGGCAAGATTGGTTAATTGCTCTGGTGTAAGCCTTTTAAATCTTGAAGTTTGAGAATAAAGAGGAATAGATAAAATTAAAATAAATAAAATACTGGCTAACTTTTTCATGTAATCTCTCCAATTTAGTTTTTGTTTTAAAACAAAAATTACTATGATTAGTAAAATAATTTTACTAATTTTAATTAAAAATAAATTACTATTATCACTAAAAATAATTGCATTATATAAATTATTATAGTATTATGATAACCAATAATAAATTAAAGGAAAAAGTTATGTTCAAAAAAATACTAATTATTTCACTAACATTGATTATGATATTTGCAGTATCATGCTCATCATCCAAAACAAGAAACAATAAAGAATTATTCATTAATGCAGGAGAAGAACCCAAAACAATAGACCCTACATTATCCGGAAATGATTTTGTATATCCAAGACATGTATTTGAAACTTTGATAACAAAGGATATATCAGGAAATTTACAGGCCGGAGCTTGTGAAAGCTTAAATATTTCTGATAATGGTCTTGTATATACTTTCAATTTAAGAACAAATGCCAAATGGTCTGACGGAAAAAATGTTATTGCTGATGATTTTGTATATGCATTACAAAGAGCAGCAAATCCTCTAAGCGGTGCTGAATATACATCTTTTATAGAATATATAAAAAATGCTGCTAAAATATTATCAAGAGAACTTCCTGTTGAGCAGCTTGGAGTAAAAGCTATTAATGATTACACTTTAGAAATAACTTTAGAAGCTCCTATAGGTTATTTCTTGGATATTTTAACTTATCCTATATTTGCCCCTGTTAGAAAAGATATAATAGAACAGTATGGAGATCAATGGTCATTAAAACCTGAAAGTTATATAGGTAACGGTGCGTTTATAATGACTGAAAGAAAGCTTGATGAAAAAATAGTTGTTGTAAAAAATACTAACTATTGGAATAAAAATAATATAGTACCTGAAAAAATTACTTTTGTTATGATGAAAGATGCTAATTTGGCATTAGCAGGAATAAAAGACGGTTCATTAGATTTTTCTGTTTATATTATAGAACAGGATTTAGAAAAATTAAAATCTGAAGGCATAGTTAATATTGCTCCATATTTTTCTACAGTTGCATTCGGTATAAATGCTACCAATGAAGTATTAAAAGATACAAGAATAAGAAAGGCTTTATCTTTAGCTATAGACAGAAACTATATAGTAGAAAATGTTGTTCCTACAGCTAAATCTCCTACAAGTGCTTGGGTGCCTGTTGGTGCTTATGATGTAGAGGGAGATTTCAGAGAAAATGGAGGAGAATATATAGATTTATCAAAAGAAGCTTACTCTAATAATGTAGAAATGGCTAAGCAATTAATGGCTGAAGCTGGATATCCTAATGGAGAAGGATTTCCTGTACTTGAATATAAAACTACTGCAGATTTAGTATATATACAAGTAGCAGAGGCAGTTCAGCAGATGTGGAAAGAAAATTTAGGTGTTGATTTACAAATATCATCTATGGAATGGGCAGCTTATCAGCAAATGAGAAGCGAAAAAAATTATCAGCTTATAAGAACTTTATGGATTGGTGATTACAGCGATCCTATGACTTTCTTAGAAAATTATTTAAGCTATAGAAGCCAAAATACATCAGGATACAGCAATAAACAATTTGATAATTATATAGAATCTGCTAGAAATTCTGTTAAGCAAGAAATAAGAATGAAAGCTATGCATGAAGCTGAAAAAATATTAATAGCAGAAGATAATTTATTAATACCAATATACAATCCTTCAAATCCTGTTTTAGTAAGTAAAAGATTGAAAGATTATGTTCTAACACCATTAATGGAATATCATTTCCATTATGCATATTTGGAATAAAATATAAAATTACGAATGCCTGCTATTTGTAAAAATAGATAAACAATTTTTATTAGCAATAATAAAAAATTAAAGCCTCGCCTAAAAATAGACGAGGCTTTTTATATACTCATTTCTATAATAAAAAAATTAATCTTTATTTTTTGCTGTATTATCTTTTTTTAATTTTTCTATTCTTATTTTAGTAACAATATTTCCGCTTTTACCAACTACAGTAAATGAATATCCATTATATTCTATATCCTCATTTCTTTTAGGAAGCCTGCCCAAATATGAAAATAAAAATCCTCCAACTGTATCTGCCTCATCATCCGGTATAGGCGGAAGTATCTCATATTTATTAAAATCATCTATTCTAGTTCTTGCATCAACTAAATATGTTCCATCATCATTGCTCTTTATTTCTTCGTCTTCTTCATCGTATTCATCTCTAATATCACCTATAATCTGCTCAAGCACATCTTCCATGGAAACAATACCAGAAAATCCGCCGTATTCATCAACAACCATAGCAATATGAATTTGCTTTTCTCTGAAATTTTTTAATAATTCCATTAATGAAATTGATATTGGTACGAATAAAGGTTTATGTAGAATTTTTTTAAGTGAGAAATTTTTTTCTTCTGCATCAATCAAATCTTTTACATACAAAACCCCTACTATATCATCTATGCCGTCTTTGTATACAGGAATTCTGGAATTTCTATCTCTATTAAAAGCCTTTATAACCTTATCATAAGAAGATTCCATAGGTATCATAACAACATCAACCCTAGGCACCATTATTTCTCTTACGCTCTTTGATTTCAATTCTATAGTATTAGTTATAATTTCTCTTTCTGCTTCTGTTAATGCGGATAAATTTATATAATTATTTTTTTCAGTATCACTATCTTTTTTTTTCACTATCTTAGATATTAATTTTTTTATTGGCATTTTATATATATCCTTAAATTATGATTTATTTTCTTTTATTGTTTTTATCACTTTTTTGTATAATTCCTTCATTTTCTTATTATTTTCCATTAATGATTTTCTAGTATAATTATGATGTATCCCTTTTAAATGAAGTATTGAATGAATGATTAATTTTAATACTGTCTTTTTTATTTTTTCATCACTATATCGAGTTACTACCCATTCATAAGAAATAACTATATCTCCGCCTTCATTAATATCGCCCATAGGAAATGTAAGTACATCGGTAGCTTTATCTTTATTTCTAAACTGTCTATTAAGATTTTTTATATATTCATCATCACAAAAAAGTAAATTAACCTCGCCGTCAATATCAGCAGTTTTTGAGGAGTAATATAAAAAATATTTATAATATTTTATATTTATATCATAATCAGTTTCATTAAAAACATTTACTTTCATAATATATTATTTTTTAATAGTTTCTTTACTTTCCTTAGTTTCCTTAGTATCTTTACTATATTTTAATTCTTTTGCATCTTTTTCACCTTTATGTTTCAAAGGTAATTTTTTAGCTATTTTATCTTTTATATTTTCTTTAATCTTTTCTACCTTTTTAGATTTTTTCTCATCTTTAATATCTTTGGCTATTTGTTTTTTAGAATCTTTTTCTTCTTTTTTATCTTCTTTCTTATCCTTTGTATCTTCTTTCTTTTCTTTTTCTTCTTTTTTACTTGATTCTTCTTCATTATCATTATTTAATTCAGGGTATTTAATTCTTTCATGCAATGATGCTATTATCTGCTGGAATGATATCTTTTTAATTATCTCTATATCTTTTAAAGTAAGTCCGCTGTCGTTTAACTCTCCATTAGCCATTTTATCATCTACAATATGCTCTATAAGCATTTCTAAATCTTCTCTTCTAGGAGAATCTAAAGATCTGCTTGCTGCTTCTATAGAATCTAATATCATTAATATAGCAGTAATTTTTGACTGAGGTCTAGGTCCAGGATATGTGAATAAATTAACATCAACATCAGGATTTTCTTTTAAAGCTTCAACATAAAAATATTTTATTAAGCTTGTTCCATGATGTTCTTTAATTGCCGCAATAACCTCTTTTGGAAGTCTGTATTTTTTAGCTATTTCAACACCCAAACGAACATGAGCTTTTACTATTGAAGCAGAAAGAGTAGGCTTTAATTTATTATGTCTATTTTCTGTTTTATTTGTATTTTCTATATAATAGAGAGGATTCTCCATTTTTCCTATATCATGATAATATGCTGATACGCAGGCAAGTCTTGCATCTTCCCCTATCTCTTCAGCTATAGTTTCTACCAAATTTGCCATACTTATAGAATGGTGATATGTACCAGGAGCATTCATTTGAAGTTTTCTAAGCAAAGG
This sequence comes from Brachyspira hyodysenteriae ATCC 27164, assembly GCF_001676785.2. Classification (NCBI taxonomy): domain Bacteria; kingdom Pseudomonadati; phylum Spirochaetota; class Spirochaetia; order Brachyspirales; family Brachyspiraceae; genus Brachyspira; species Brachyspira hyodysenteriae. Next base: position 2,624,862 of record NZ_CP015910.2, read on the forward strand.
ATTATTCAAATCTGATAATTCCTGAAGTCTGAATATAGTTGCTGTTTCAAGTACATATTCTATAATAGGTAAAAATATCATAACAAGTATAGACTGAGTAAATCCGCTTATGAAGGCAAATATAAAAGTCAAATAATTTATTTTTATATTATCATTTAATAATACACTTATCAAACACATTATGCTCAAATATGCCCCTATAAACAATCCGATGAAAATAATAGAATATCTATTATGTATTTTCTTTGATAATATAGATGCAAGTACAGATATAACAAATAATGCTGATATTTCAAATAATCCTGCCTGTGCCACATTAGCAGCAAGTAAAGTTATACATAATGTAATCATAGAAGATATTCCTCTTTTAGCCCCAAGCAAAGAGTTTATTATACTAAACATAGGAATGAATGTATATACATAAAAAGGAATATAAATATCTAATAAGCTATAAGAAATATGATTATAAAATATATAAGTAATGCCAATTATTACAGCATACTCTATAGAAAACAGTATAAAATTTTTAAAACTTATATAAAAAGGTATCTTATATCTTAACATTATAAATCCAATAAATGAAAAAAGAAGCAGAATAAATAAAGCCTGACCTATAAATATAGTTATATTATATCCACCAAAATTACTTCCGAATAGATTTCTAATTAATTCAGCTTTTTCTTCTGTTACTCTTTCTCCTACTGTTAAAATAGGAAAACCTTTTTTTATTAAATTATAAACAGGATTTACATTATATTTTATAGTATTTATTTTTTCTCTAGTTTTTGAAGAGTTATATATTAAATTATCTCTTAAAAATGCATTTGCAATAGATGATATAGAATTTATATGATTAATATTAAGATTTCTATATTTAGTACCTATCATTGAAGGCAGTTCTACTCTTAAATCTTCCAAAAAGAAAACTCTGTTTCTAGGAAGCAATTTCTCTTCAATTATGTAATTATCATAACTATATACGAATATACCATTATCCAATATCAAGCTCAATGTATCAGAACTTAAATTTCCTCTTGATATAATACCTACTCCGAATAATTCTTTAACTGTTTCTATTACTTTAGCTTCATATCCTATATTAAGATCATTAACTACAGCATTTGAAAATACAGATTTATTTATAGGCTCATCATAAATAAGTAAAAATTGATTATACATCTCATCAATAGAAATATTATTATCATGAGATATTCTCATAAAAGAAAACATATTGCTTATTTTAGATAAAGCTTCATATTCTATATTTTTAGGCATATCAAATACCGGAGATATAGTAGCTTCTGTATAATATAAAAGTTTTTCAGTTTCTTCTTTATTTTCATATCTTACATTCTGCTTTACTATAAAAGGCTCTGTAACTATATCGCCTACATTAGGGATATTAACCTTTTGCATATAAGTTGGGAAAACCAAAAATAGAGTAAAACAGTATAATAATATAGCTATACTTAATTGAAAAAATCTTTCTATATTTGGTGTTTTATTCAAAACAGATTTTACTATTTTTTTATTCGTATTCATAATTAATTAATACCTTTCAAAAAAATAAATTTTTTTATTAATAATCAGCATTATCATAAGCCTCTAATATCTTAGAAACTAAATGATGCCTTATAACATCTTTCTTTTCAAAATGATGAAAACTAATGCCGTTTATATTGCTTAATATTTTCAAAGCATGTTCTAATCCTGACTGAGCATTTTTAGGCAAATCGCTTTGAGATATATCTCCTGTAACAACAACTTTAGATTTCTCACCTATTCTGCTTAAAAACATTTTCATCTGAGATATAGTAGTATTTTGTGCCTCATCTAATATAATAAAAGATCTGCTTAAAGTTCTTCCCCTCATATATGCAAGAGGAGCTACTTCTATTTTACCCTCTTCAGTATATCTTGATATCATATCAGCAGATATTATGCTATATAAAGCATCATAAACAGGACGCATATAAGGAGATATTTTTTCTTTAAAATCACCAGGCAAATATCCTAAACTCTCACCTGCCTCTACAACAGGTCTTGTTATAATAAGGCGTTCTATTTTTCCTTCGGCAAGTAAATTTATAGCATAAGCAACGGAAAGAAAAGTTTTACCAGTACCGGCAGCACCTGTAGAAAATATTATATCGCTTTTTTGCATCTTATAAAGGTATTCACCTTGTGATACAGTTTTCATTTCTATATTTCTGCCTAAATAAGGCAATTTTATTTTCATCGATATAAATTTATTTTCTTTGTCATTATGAATACTGTCGGCTATATTAATAACTTTTTGTTCTGTTATTTCTGCAGATGAATTGTATAAATCTTTTAAAGTATATAAAACTTTTAAGGTGTCTTCTATTCTTACTAGATCACCTTTTATAGTTAATTCATTCCCTTTAGGATATATGGAAACATTAAATTTATTTTCTAATATTTCAAGATGCTTATCTTCTATTCCGCATATAGATATAAAAGAATCAGTATCTTTGAATTTTACCTTATTATCTAAAATTTTGTTATTAATTATATTAAGTCCTTTATATAATTTAAAATACTTTACTTTTATAATATACTAAAATCATATCTATTGTCAACATTAACTAAAAAAAATATAATATTTTTTATAATATAATTTAGACAAAAACAGCATATACTTACATATATATATTAAAAATCATATATCATAAAATATTATTGTACATTATTTTTATACACAATAATATTTCTTTATTCATATAATCTAGTTTAATATCACTAAAAAATAAAATAATTTTAAATATAAAGTATAATACCATTGTAAATAAAAAATAAAAAAAATTATAAAAATATATAGACTATTTTTTTTATTTATAGTAGTATATACTAGTTTAGTATATAGTTTAATTAAAGGATATAAAGTTATACTTTGATTTTAATATTATGAGAATTTTACTTGCAATAACAAGCTCAATATCTGCATACAAAACTCCATTTCTTGTTAGTCATCTAAGGAAACAAGGACATAATGTCATTTGTGCAGTTACAAAAAATGCACAAAATATGGTTGGCGTCAAAGCATTAGAAACTATGAGCGGCAATAAAGTGATAACAGATTTATGGCAGGAAGATGATATACTCAGACATATTCATATTAACGAAGAAACAGATGTATTATTAATAGCCCCTGCCGATGTAAATATTATAGGAAAAATAGCAAATGGAATATGCGATGATGCAATAAGCACAATAGCATGTGCATATACAAAAAAGAAATATTTTGCTCCTGCTATGAATCCTCATATGTGGTCTAATAAAGCAAATCAAAAAAATGTTAAATATCTAATAGAAGAATTAAATTATGAATTAATACCGCCTGAAAGCGGAAATATGGCATGCAATGATGAAGGTGTTGGAAGGCTTGCCGATCTTGATACTATAATAAAAATAGTAACTTCAAATAATGAATCACTAAAATATAATAATATCAGATTCACTATTACATCAGGAGCTACAATAGAATGGATAGATCCTATAAGATATATCACCAATAATTCAAGCGGCAAGATGGGAGCTTCTATATATGAAGAAATATCTTCAAACGGAGGAATCTCTACATATATAGAGGGAAGTGTTAATGATAATTTAACTATAAAAAATAATGATAAAAAAATTAAAATAAATACCACTAAAGAATTGCAGGATAATGTATTAAATGAACTTGATAATACAGATATACTTATTATGGCTGCTGCTCCTTTAGATTTCAGACCTGCACAGGTTTTTGATAAAAAGGTAAAAAAGCACAATATAAATAGTATAGAATTAATAGAAAATGATGATATACTTGCATCTTCAAAAAATAAAAAGAAAAATGGAACATTAATAGTATCTTTTGCCGCAGAAACTGCTGAAAATGATGAGGAACTAAAAAATTATGCTGTAGATAAGATGAAAAGAAAAGATGCTGATATGATAGTGGCAAATAAAATAAAAGATGCTATAGGAAAAGATACTAATAAAATTACAATATTTTTTAAAGACGGAAGATTTAAATCATTTCCTCTTTTAAGTAAAAAAGAATGTGCTAAAGAAATAGTTTCTGAAGCTGTTTCAGAATGGAAGAAAAAAAATAACATTACGGGATTTTAAATAATGAGCTACCTTTATGAAATAAAAGAAATTAGTAAGATATATGGTCATGGCGGAGGTGCTACACAGGCATTAAAATCTGTTAACCTTACAATAGAAGAAGGAAAACTTACTGCTATATTAGGACCTAGCGGTTCAGGAAAAAGTACTTTGCTTAATATATTAGGTGCTTTGGATAAGCCTACAAGCGGACAGGTATTATTCTTGGGTGAGGATATTTCTCATTATAGTAATAAAAGATTAGCTAAATTCAGAAGAGAAAATATAGGATTCGTATTTCAAAGCTATAACTTACTTCCTAACCTAACAGCTATAGAGAATGTTGAATTTTCTACTGAAATTACAGGACTTTCAAGAAGTAATGCAGAAGAAGCTTTAAAATTATTAGGACTTGAAAACAGAGTAAAACATTATCCTACAGAATTATCCGGAGGAGAACAGCAAAGAGTAAGTATAGCACGTGCCATAGCTAAAAAGCCTAAAGTAGTATTATGCGATGAGCCTACAGGAGCTTTAGATAATAAAACAGGAGTTATGGCTTTAAAAATACTTAGAGATCTAAACAGAAATTTAGGAACAAGCATCATACTTATTACACATAGTAAAGAAATAGCTAAAATGGCTGATACTGTTGTAAAAATTTTAAGCGGTGAAGTATTAGATAAATATGATGTGGCAAATCCTTTGAATCCTGAAGATATAGAGTGGTAAAATAATAATGATAAATATAAAAACTAAACTATTATTTAGAAAAATAAATAAGCAGCTTGCTATATTTATGTCTGCTGTATTCATAGTAACATTGGCTGTACTTTTCTTCGTTGCTGTAAAAACAGTGTATAGAGATTTTAAACTATCAGCTGAAAATTATTTTGAAGAAAATACATTAGATGATTTAGTATTATTCGGTATGTTTGATACCAATGATATAGAAACTCTTGAAGAAATGAAGGGCATTGATAAAGTTGTTGCTAAGCATAGATTTCAAGGAAAAATAGACAATATTGATGCTATAATTTACGGTACTGATAATTCTGAAGATAAGATAAATAAGCCTTATGTATATGAAGGAAAATCTGAATTAAAGACTAATGAAATAGCAATCAATAAAAATTTTGCAGAAGCTAATTCTTTAAAATTAGGCGATACTGTAGAAGTAGTATTTAATGATAAAACTAATTCATTTGTTATAGCAGCTTTAGTATCTTATCCTAATTATGTATTTTTATTTAAAGACGGAGCAAGTACTGCATCTGAAGCTAAAGATTTTGCGGTTATAGAAGTTCATGAGGATCATTTTAATTATATACCTTATAATTCAATATATATAAAATATACTGAAGATGCTAATAAAGAAAATATTGAAAATTTAATAAGAATAAAATTAAAACAAAAAATATTCTTGTTTACAGACAGAGTTCAGTCAGTTAACTATGTGAACTATGAACAGACATTGCTTCAAATTGACTCTTTCTCATATATATGTCCTTCTATACTTCTTCTTATGGCAATACTTTTACTTTATATTATACAAAGAAGAAATGTTGCTGTAGAAAGAAAACAAATAGGTATAATGAAAGCTATAGGACTTACAGATTTTTCTATAATGTTTATGTATATCAAATATTCATTTTTAGTATCATTTTTTGGAATACTTTTAGCTTTTATTGCAAGCAATTTACTTTTGCCGCCGATATTTAATGCATTAGGAAATATATTTGATATGCCTAATTTTAATCATCATACTTATGTTGATTTATGGATAATAGCTTCTTTGATTATATTATTCGTATGTATATTTTCTAATCTTTTGGCTGCAGTATCTATATTGAAATTAAATCCTGCTCAGTCTATGAGAGGAGAGCCTCCTAAAGGATCAGGTAAAAGTTTTGTAGAAAAATTACCAATTTGGAATAAATTTTCTTTTAATACAAGATATGCTATAAAAAATGCATCAAGGAGCAAAACAAGATATTTAGCCTCTCTTTGGGGAATGTTTGCTGCTATAAGTATGACTATATTTGCTCAAGGGTTTAATAATTCATTTGACTATTTCTTATATAACTTATATGAAAAATTTGCTTTATACGATGTTGTTGCTAATATAAATCCTACAAAATGGGAAGATAATTCTGATATATTTACTAATGAAGGCATTAAATATTATGATAAAGCAGCTATTTATCAAGCAAGATTATATCCTGCATTTGAGGATAATGCTGAAAGTTTATATATACCTGCTTTAATATACAAAGACAGTTTTTCTTCTATGGAAATACCTAATAATAATGAAAAAGAAGATTCTGTAATGATTCCTAAATATTTAGCTGAAAAATTAAATATTAAAGAAAATGATTATATTGGAATAGAGTTATATACTTTAGGAAACAGTATTTCAAGAAGAGTTAAAGTAAGTAAATTTGTTGATCAGCAAGGTATGTTCTATGTATATATAGATAAAAAATTTGCTGAGGAAACATTTAAAATAAAGGATGTTTATAACAGCATATTTATATCCACTAAAGATGATTTCACTAAAGAAGATATGAAAGATATATTGGATAAAAGTAAAGAGGTTTCATATTACAGTTTCAGAAATGATGAATATGAGGCTTATAAAAATCAGATAGCTACTATATATTTATTAGTTCAAATACTTATATTCATAGCCTTCTTACTGGGTGCTACTTCTCTTTATGGTGTAGGAGTTATAACGCTTGCAACTAGAAGATATGAATTCACTCTTCTTAAAGTTATGGGATATACTACAAAGGAAATTATGATAGCATCTTTAAAAGAAACTATCACTCAGATAATAGTTGCCATACCATTAGGAATAGCAGCAGGATATGGAATATTATATTTGGTAAAAAAACCTTTCTCAAGCAAATTATTTTCATTCGTTCCATATGTATATCAATCAAGCTATATACTTGCTATAGCATTGCTTATAACTGTAATATTCCTTGTATCTATAATGAGTGCTTATTATATAAACAGATTGGATATGGTTGAAGGATTAAAGGATAGAGAAGAATAATTAACAAATAAAATTATACAAATTTTTTATTCAAACACTTGACTTTTTTTTTGATTATTGTATAATAATAATCACTTCGCTGGTGTAGCTCAATTGGTAGAGCAGCTGATTTGTAATCAGCCGGTTGCGGGTTCGAGTCCCATCACCAGCTCATTTTTTTTTAACGTATTCATTTTTCAATAATTTCTCAATACTAAAAATATTTAATAATTAAATGATTCTATTTCGATAATATATTGCAAACTAATAGTTAGGATATGATTGTATGTTAAAATTAAAAGATCTTATAAATAAAAAAGGTTATTTTATAATAGCTGAAGCCGGATGCAACCATGAAGGCGATTTAAATACGGCAATAAAACTTATTCAGGAAGCAGCCAAATCCGGTGCTGATGCTGTGAAATTTCAAAGCTTTACACAAAAAACTTTATTTGCAGCTAAAGAATATACTAAGGCTTTAAAATTAAAAGATGATGCCTTAGAAAATGTTGATAATATCATATTAAAAAAAGAATGGTATGAACCTCTAATAAAAGAAGCTAAAAAAAATAAAATCATATTTATAACAACTCCTTTTTCTATAGATTCTGTAAATGACATTGTTTCATATGATATACCTATAATAAAAATAGCATCATGCGATATAGACAATATACCTTTGCTTGAAGCTGTTGCTAAAACTCAAAAACCTGTAATACTTTCAACAGGACTTGCTTTAAATAAAGATATTAAAGAAGCCTTAAAAATATTAAAAAAGAATGAAGTAGCATTATTACATTGCTCTGTAGAATACCCTACTCCATTGGAAAATGCAAGACTTAATAGAATATCTGTAATGAATAAGCTATTCAAAAATAATATAATAGGATATTCAGATCATACAATAGGTATTGAGGCTCCTATTATAGCTATTTCTTTAGGTGCTAAAATAATAGAAAAACATTTCACTGTAACACCTGAAAAAGAAACAGGAGATCATATCATAAGTTTAGAAACAAATGCTATGTCTGAAATGATAAAATCTATTGATAAAACATTAACTATGCTTGGAGGAAGTACTGCAAGTAAAAAAGAACATGTATTAAGCAAACAAGAGAAAAAAGAGCTTGTATATGCTAAAAGAGGTATTTATTTAAGTCATGCTATGCTTAAAGGAGAGATAATCACAGAAAAAGATTTAATTGCTCTAAGACCTTGTGTGGGAATACCTGCTAAATATTATAATAAGGTTTTAGGTATGAAATTAAAAGTTGATAAAAAATCAAATACTGCTTTAAGTTTTAAAGATTTAAAAAAATAACTTGAAATAAAAAATATTTTATGATAAAGTTTATATCGAAATAAGGAATGAGGTCTCCTTAAATTATTTAATTAATTTATTAAATAATTAAACCGCTTATATTTATTTTTTTATATAAAAGCTGATGACTTCTGCAAATTTTTATGATTTTTTATGATTATTAAAGAATAAATAAAAATCTTTAATAATTAATATATGGATTTGCAGATTCAGTTTTTATATTTTTTTTTCAACTAATAATAATCTAATAATTCATATACTCATAAAAAATCAAATACTAATAAAAAAGGATTATATATTTATGCTTCTCAGTTTAGCTTTGATATTTTTATGCGGAATGATACTCGGAAAAATATTCTCAACTTTAAAACTTCCTTCTCTTTTAGGACTTATAATCACAGGTATAATACTAGGTCCATACTGCTTTAATTTGCTTGATAATTCAATACTTTCAATATCAGCAGATTTAAGAGAATTAGCACTAATAATAATATTAACACGTGCCGGACTTAATCTTGATATAGAAGATTTAAAAAAGGTAGGTAGACCTGCAATACTTATGTGCTTTGTTCCTGCAACATTTGAAATAATAGGAATGATTTTAGTGGCTCCAAAACTTTTTGATATAAGTTTATTGGATGCTGCTTTAATGGGTTCTGTTGTTGCTGCTGTATCCCCTGCTGTGCTTGTACCTAAGATGCTTAAACTCATAGATGAAAAATACGGTACTAATAAAAGCATACCTCAATTACTAATGGCAGGAGCTTCCGTTGATGATATATTTGTAATAGTATTATTTACATCTTTTACTTCTCTTGTAAAAGGAGGAAGTATATCCTATCTTGATTTTATAAAAATACCTACTTCAATTATATTTGGGCTTTTGTTGGGAATTATTATTGGTTTTATATTATCTAAATTCTTTACTAGATTTCATATAAGAGACAGTGCTAAAGTAGTGATAATACTAAGCATATCATTTATACTTATAAGCATAGAAAATTCAATATCAAATTTATTCGGCGGTATTATAGGAATATCAGGACTTTTAGCCGTTATGAGTATAGGAGTATATCTAAAAAAATCAAAAGAAGAATTATCAAAAAGACTTTCTTTAAAATATTCTAAACTTTGGGTAGCTGCTGAAATTATGCTTTTCGTACTTGTAGGTGCTGCTGTAAATATTAATTATGCTATGAAAGCAGGTGCATTAGGAATTATATTGATATTTGCTGTTTTGATATTCAGAATGTTTGGGGTGCTTGTATCATTAATAAAAACTAAACTAAATAAAAAAGAGAGAATATTTAGTATGATAGCATATTGTCCTAAAGCAACAGTTCAGGCTGCAATAGGTTCAATTCCTTTATCATTAGGTTTTGCTTCAGGAGAGATTATACTTGTTATAGCAGTTCTTGCCATACTTATAACAGCCCCATTAGGAGCTTTTGCCATAGATGCTGCCTATAAAAAATTATTAGTGCATGAATAAATTAATAATATATACTAAAAAATTTTTAAGTTTGTCAATTTTTTTATTCAACTTTTTCTCGCCGCAAAAAATTGCTGCCGCAGGCACGCTTCGCGAAAGTGCAAGTATAAAATTAGTACTAAATAATACTAATTTTTTCTTACATGTAAGATAAAATATTAAATTTAAGATAAAATATAGCCTTTTTGCTTCTCGCCGCAGGCGGGCTTCGCCTGTGGCAACAAAAGAAGTGGGGTGCGGGGCAAAGCCTTGCAAATATTTTAAATTTAAAAAATTTATTTTTGACAAAATGTAGTTATTTAGGTATATACTAAAAAATAATTAAGGGTTTGCATTTTAATAAAAAATCAAACCCTTAACATATATTATAAAAAACTATTTTCCTGTAACATTTATAGTATCATAATTAGAGAAATCATTTTTACTTTCTAAATCTTTTTTCTCATAATCTTTTAGAGGTATTTTATTTCTTATAGCAGCATAAACAGTAGGCACTATTATAAGAGTAAATGCTGTTGAAACTAAAAGCCCACCTAGTATAGCAATAGATAAAGGCTGATACATCTCATTTCCGCTTCCTCCAGATAATGCCATAGGTAAAAGTCCTAATATAGTTGTAAGCGTTGTCATAAGTACAGGTCTTAATCTCCTAGGTCCTGATTCTAATGCTGCTTCATCTCCATTAATATTTTTTTCATGCATAAGCTGATTCATATAATCTATAAGTACAATACCATTATTTACTACAATACCAATCAAAACAATAAATCCTATTCCGCTGTATACGCTTAAAGTTTGTCTTCCTATAAATAATGCTAATAAAGAACCGGCGAAACCAAATGGTATTGCTAATGCTATAACGAAAGGAGCAATAAAAGATTCAAACTGGCTTGCCATTATCGCATAAACTAAAACTAATGCTAATATAAAAGCTTGAATAAGCTGTAAAAATGCTTCTTTCATATCCTCAAAATCTCCGGCATAATTAATAGTAAATCCTGAAGGAAGAAATACTTTTGATGAAATATTTTCCTGAACATCCTGCATTATTTCGCTTAATGCTCTATTATAAGCTGATGCTTTTATAGTTGTTATTCTTGTACTGTCTTTTCTTTCTATTTCTGTAGGTCCATAGCTTTTCTCTACAGTTGCTATTGATGATATAGGTACTATTCCTGCTGTTGTAGGTATCATAAGTCTTGATATATCATCTATTTTTAATCTGTCGGGCTCACCTAACTGAACATTAACATCTATATCTGTAACATCCGAATTAGCAGGAGTCATAGTTGTAGCTGTTGTACCTGCAAAACTTGTTTTAATGATATTTGCTATAGTATTTACATTAATACCCATTTTAGCTGCTATCTCTCTATTAACATATATTTTAAGTTCAGGATTAGAATCATCTCTTGTAAGTCTTGGCTCTCTTATGCCTTCTATACTTGATATTGCATTTATTATATTATTTGCTATCTCTGTAGACTTATCTAAATCATCTCCTACAAGTTCAATTTCTATTTCCTGTCCTCCTGTTCCTCCATCTCTTCCGCCGCCGCCTATAGCAGAAGTAGTTATTGCTGATATATTAATTTGAGCCGGATATGATACTAATGCATTTCTTGTTATCTCTATATATTCATCAACAGATAGTTTTCTTCCTTCACTTTTTTCTCTAAGCTGCACTCTTATTTCTGCGGCATTCTCTTCAGAACCTGATTTTACTCTAGACTGCATTCTGTCAAAATCCTCTCCTATAGCATCCTGTATATTGCCTTCCATTCTTGTAATGAAAGCCTGTGTTTGTTCTGATTTAGTACCTACGGGCATTTTTACTTCTATTTTAAATTGTCCTTCATCCGAAGTAGGAAATCCTTCTTTACCTATAAAAATTAAACCTAATATTATTATTACAAATACTACTGATAATGAAGAGATAAATACTTTCTTTTTATTTTTTATAGAATAGCTTAATAAATTAGAATATAAGTTATTAATTTTGCTATGGAATTTATCATTAACAAAATTTTCTATAGGTATTAAAAATTTAGTTTTCTTATTTGTTACAAGTCTAGCACCAAGCATAGGAACTATTGTAAGAGCAACGAATAAAGAACCTATCATTGAAACTGTAACTGTAATACATAAATCTCTAAATAATTGTCCTGTTTGTCCTTCAACGAAAAGGAAAGGTAAGAATACCGCTATAGTTGTAAGAGTAGAAGCAGATATTGCAAGAGCCACTGTAGAAGTACCATTTATAGCTGATGAATATTTACCATATCCATTATTTCGATAATAAAATATATTTTCCAAAACTACAATGGAGTTATCAACCATCATACCAATACCTAAAACAAGCCCTGATAATGATATGATATTCAAAGTTATTCCCATAAAATACATCAATGTAAATGTAATGATAATAGATATAGGAATTGAAACTGCTATTATAGAAACTGTTTTTACATTCCATAAATAAAGCATTAATATTATAACAGCAAATAATCCTCCCTGCCAAGCTGTATCTAATACTCCGTTTATAGCTTCATTTACATTATCAGCACTATTAAATAATATTTCATATTCTACGCCTTCAGGAAGATTAAGATTAGCTAATTGTCTTTTTACTGCTTTTGATACATTAACAGAATTTCCGCCTGATTCTTTATTAACTGATACTGATATTGCAGGCATTCCATTGATTTTTACTATCTCAGAGTCATCGCTGTAGCCCTGATAAACTCTTCCTATATCTTTTAATTTTATAGGAGTATCATTTGTTTTTAAAGCCACAACAGTATTTTCAATATCTTCCGGAGTGGTAAACTCTCCCATAGTTCTTAGAGTATATTTATAAACTCCTTCATAAGTATCACCGCCTGATAGATTCTGATTTTCTGATGATAAAAGAGAAACTATACTGTTAATATCTATTCCATAAGCATGAAGTCTATTTAAAACTAAATCGACTTTCATCTCAGTTTTAAGTCCGCCTCTTATTTCTGCCCTTGCTACTCCTGAAGCCTGTTCTATTTTATTTAATATCTGATTATCTATTAATGTATATAATGCTCCTAAATTATCTGTACCGAAAAAGGCTATTTCCATAATAGGAGTCATATCTGTAGAAAACTTAAGTACTGTAGGGCTGTCAGCATCATCTGGAAGCGAATTTTTTATTCCGTCTATAGCCTCTCTTACATCTGCTGTAGCAACTGCTAAATCTGTACCCCAATTAAATTCTATAAATACGCTTGACTTACCTTCCTCTGAAGTGGAAGTTATTGTATTAATATCGCTTACTGTGGCAACTGCATTTTCAACTATTCTTGTAACTGATTTTTCTACTTCTTCAGGTCCTGCATTCTCATACTCTGTACTTACTGTTATATAGGGAAGCTCCATATCCGGTAAAAAATCAACTGCTAATTTACTTAAACTTACAAACCCTAATATCAATACTGCTATCATACACATAAAAACCGCTACGGGTCTTTTTACTACTAATTCTATAAAATTTCTCATTCTCTTCACCCTGCCTTTTATATAGCATACTATATATATTAAACTCTTTATTTTAGACGAATAATTCTAAAAAAAGTTTCAATATAAACTATTTTTTTATCAATATAATTATTTTATTTTTCAAAAGATTCTAATTCATTACATAATTTTATAAAATCTTCATAAACTTTTATAGACTGCAAATATCTTAAATCTATCATATATCCTGAATCAATATGCTTAAAAAACTCAGCATCCCAAAGTTCTGTTTCAATAAAACCTTTTTTATAATCATATTTATAAGGTTCAAATTTAAACATGTAGGTTCTAAAATATTTAACTTTAGCAAAACATAATTTATATATTCTGAATAATATACCTATAGAATCATTCCTATTCAAAAATTTGTCAGTAAATATTAATGTTTTATGAGAGTTTTCTTTTTCCTGATACCAAGAATCTCCCTCTTTGATAAGATCATATTTTTTTATTATATTTTCTTTGTCAGCGGTATAGAGAGAAGTAAAATCATAATCATATACTACTTCTTTATGAATGAAATCTATACAATCGCATGCTATATAAAAATAACTGTTCATATCATCTGCTTTAATTTTTATCATTATAGAATATTTACCGTTAATAACATTTTTATATTTTTTAATTACTTCTTCAATTTCATCATTACTGCATAAATGAAATATATCATATTCATTTGGACATGCATTAAAATACTTTGAGCATTGCACAAAAGATGCATTTTTAAAAATAATCTCAACAATATGACTGCAGCTTAAATCATTTCCGCCTACTATATGCAAGTTTTCATTATAATTAGAAATCATAAAATCAAGCCACATATTATTTTTTATTGATTTATTTATATTTTCTATCTTCTCTTTTGCTGTCAATATATTAATTTCATCTATATAATTTTGAAATTCTTTTTCCATATATTTAAAATTTGTAAAAGCTACCTTATCATCATGCATAAGTACTTTTATACATATAGCATCATTATATGATATATAAAATAAATATTTTTTTTCATCGTTAAATAATAAAAAACCTTCATCTGATTGCTCTATTTTAGCATTTATTTTTGATTTTATATGTTTCATAAGTGAAAACATTGCATTTTCATCATTACTTTTATTATCATAAAGAAGTTTTATTGTTTTTGATTTACTGTCTAAAAAAACTATTTTATACATCATTATACCCTATTATATAAAAATACATTAATTTCATTATAATATAAATATTTTATTTTTTAAAGTGTGAAAAGATAAAATCATTTTAGGAACTTTTTAATAATTCATTCGTCTAAAAGAGAAATAATCAAATTAAGAGGTTCATATTATGAAAAAAATAATGATTATTGCAATATTAATTTTTAATATATATAATTTATATGCCGATGAACATTTTATAATAAATGATTCTTCTATAAAAGTATTAACTGATGCCGGAGTAGATATAAGCTTAGAAAAAAAATACACTATAAATTCAATCACAAAAAAATACTTAAAAGATGCTAGAAAGATTTTATCTGAAATAAACGAAATCAATATAAAAATAAATGATGAGTTTAAAAAAGAAAATGTGGATTTAGGCAGTGTAAAACAGTTAATATTTGAAAAAAAGGCTAAGGAAGCTGACTTTGATTATACTATAATGTCATGCGACTTGGACATATTGTCATTATTTTCAGATAATGAGATAAAAAAGATAAAATATTATATTATTTTTAAAAAATAGCGGGAACTTTTTATATAGTAATTTCGTCTAATAAGGAAAAGATAATATAATATTGAAAGTTATGGAGTGATAAGGAGAGTTTATGAATAAAATATTTTATACTGTATCTTTGATATTATTATTATCTTTTTCAATTTTTGCACAGCCTGGTCCTAAAGGTCCTGGTCCTCATGGCCCTGGATATGGAAGAAATAGAAGAGGCGGAGAATTTGATAAAAGATTAGGACATGATCCTTTACAGTTTTTTAGAAAAATTGGTATAACTCTAACTGATGAACAGGCTGAAAGAATGTATGATATAGCCATAAAATTCATTACAGAAGAAGAACCTATCAGATTAGAAATAGAAAGAATAGAAAACAGCATAAGATTGGAGTTAATGAAAGACAATACTGATAGAAATGCTATTAAAGAGCTGATAAAGCAGAAAAAAGAACAAGAGGCTTTGAGAGATTATTTAAGGATAGTTAGAGATTTGGATATTATAGCCGTTCTTACTCCAGAGCAAAAAGCTCAGCTAAATAGTTGTATGATGAGATAGGAATTTTATAAGGATAAATATGAGCAGTGCTATGGCTTATGAAGATAATATAGATGCATTCAAAACAGGTAATGAGGAAGCTTACAAAGAGCTTATAGAAATGTATAAAAAACCATTATTCAATTTGGTTTATTCTATCATTTCTAATAAAGATGAAGCTGAAGAGATTGTGCAGGATGTTTTTGTAAGTTTTTATATAAAAAGAGAAAGTTTTGAAGGAAGAAGTAAAATATATACTTGGCTTTACAGAGTTTCTTTTAACAGGGCTGTTGATCATATAAGAAAAAAAGAAAGAGAAAAAAAATACAGATTAAAAGAATATAGAAATTCTGAAGTACAGGAATCAGGAAATGATGACAGCATACATAAAATAATATTAGCCGAAGCTTTGGAAAAATTGGAAGATGATTTCAGAATTCCGCTTATGATGGCTGAATATGAAAATTATTCTTACAATGAAATATCTGAAAAATTAGATCTGCCGGTTAATACTGTCAGAACTAGGATATTCAGAGCTAGAAAAAAACTTCTATCTATTATGAAAAAAATGGGGGTGAGCTTATGAAAAATAATCATGAATATTATGAAATGCTTATCAGCAGACATAAGGACAATGATTTAGATGCTAATGAAATTTTTGAAATGGAAAAACATTTAGCTTCTTGTAAATCATGTCAGAAATTCAGAGATGAAATCAATTCTATGTCATCTATACTTTTAGGTATGTCAAATATCAAAGTAAATAAAAAGCCTGCAAGTATTTTCAACAAAAAGAGAGTCATAGCATCTATAAGTTCAATAGCTGCTGCTTTATTAATATTTGGTGCGGTAAGTACAATATATAATAGTAATAATATTTCAAGCGATTCATACAATGATGCAAAATTAATGGTTGCTGATTTGAATGATTCTATAATAACAACAAGTATAGATGATTATGATACATATACAGAAGAATATGCTCCTTTATCAAGTTATTTTAGTTACAGCGATCTTGATCCTGAAACAGATGCATCATCTGATGATAATAATAATGAGGAAATATCTCTAATGTCTGCATATATTTACTATATGGGTAAATAACGCATGCTAAATAGGCAAAAAATATAAAATAATTATAATTCATAGTAATACTATATATTAAAAATAACTAGGCATGCGTTTAATAAAGTTATAAATCTAATACCAGCTTGGGTGGGCAATGCTTTTTCTTATGAAAATAAAAAAACAATAACAATTATATTTATAATAACGTAATAAATATAAAGGGCGGGGAATTAGAGTAAATTCCAAATTTATATCAAATTTTAGAAAGTTTCTTCACAGTAGCAGGAAGTAATTTATGTTCTTCTACTAATACACGTTTTTGCAAAACTTCAGGAGTATCATCTTCTTTTACCTCAACCTTAGTCTGCATTATAATATCTCCTCCATCTATAGTATCAGTAACATAATGAACAGTACATCCGGATTCTTTTTCTCTATTTTCAATTACAGCCTCATGAACATGAATACCATACATTCCCTTACCGCCATATTTAGGCAGAAGAGACGGATGAATATTTATAATTTTTCCTTCCCATTTTTTTATGAAATCACTGTCTACTATTGATAAAAATCCTGCCAATACAACCAAATCTATATTAGAAATCTCTTCATCTATTTTTTTGAATAAATCTTTTTTATATATTTTTCTATCTAATAATACAGCTTTTATTCCAGCATTTTCAGCAATATTAAGTCCGCCGCAATCTCTATCAGCAATAACTATATCTATTTTATAATAATCATTATCCTGTGAATCTATCAAAGATTTTAAATTACTTCCGCCTCCGGAAATTAAAACAGCTACTCTAAGCATATATCACTCTTATCCTCATTATCATTCTTAGCAATATACCCTATTTCATAAGCAGATTCATTTTGCTCTTTCAAATCATTTATAATATTATCTTTATCTTCTTTTGAAGCTATTATAACGAATCCTATACCCATATTGAAAGTATTATACATCTCTTCTTCTTTTATATTACCCAAATACTGAATATAATTAAATATTTTAGGTGTTTGGAAACTATCTTTTTTAATTACAGCCTTATATCCCTTAGCAACAGAACGCGGAACATTTTCTATTAAACCGCCTCCTGTAATATGAGCCATACCTTTAATATTATATTTTTCTAATAAAGGAAGTACTTTCTTCACATATATTTTAGTAGGTGTTAAAAGAGTCTCTCCTATTTTTTCACCTTCATATACAGCATTATAATCCCTTACAAGTTTTCTTATAAGTGAATATCCATTACTATGAAAACCAGAAGAAGCTATACCTATAATAGCATCTCCTTCGCTAACTTTAGAACCGTCAATTATTTTATCTTTCTCTACAACTCCAACACAAAAACCAGCTATATCATAATCTCCGTCTTTATAAAAACCAGGCATTTCGGCAGTTTCTCCGCCAATTAAAGCAGCACCAGCCTCATAACATCCGTCAGCAATACCTTTAACTATTAAAGCAGCAGTTTCTCCATTTAACCTTCCGCATGCTAGATAATCCAAAAAGAAAATAGGCTTAGCACCATGACAAAGTACATCATTAACACACATAGCAACAGCATCTATTCCAACAGTATCATACTTCTTCATAGAAAATGCTATTTCTAATTTAGTGCCTACTCCGTCAGTTCCTGATACAAGTACAGGATTATTATATTTACCAAGTTCATACAAAGCACCGAAACTTCCTATATTATTAAGTACATTTGTATGCATAGTTTTAGCTACAACTTCTTTCATCAGAGATACAGCTTTATATCCCTCTTCTCTGCTGACTCCGCTGTCTTTATAAGAAACTCCCATAAATAATTCCCTTAATTTAATAATTTAAAAAATTAGAAAAAATGTCTATTAAGTATACCAATATTTTATATATTTACAAGAAATTTTTTTTATATTTATAAGAATCAATATAAAATAATATCATAAATAGTTTATTATTATTGAAATAATAAATACTGCATTCAATAATTAAGAATACTAATAAAAAAGGCAATACATTATAAAATGCATTGCCTATTATTTCATTAAAAATTAATATTATAAATCTTGAGCTATTTCTTCAATTTTGAATATCTCTAATACATCGCCCTTTTTAATGTCATTAAAGTTTTCTATAGAAGCACCGCATTCATAACCGCTGGCAACCTCTTTAACATCATCTTTAATTCTTCTTAAACTAGAAATCTTGCTTGTATAAATAAGAACATTATCTCTCATCACTCTTACACCAGCATTTCTTTCTATTTTACCATTAGTTACATAACATCCGGCAATAGTACCAACTTTAGGTACATGGAATACATCTCTAACCTCAACAGTACCAATATCAACTTCTTTCTTAAGTCTTTCAAGAGAACCTTTCATAGCATTTTGAATAGCCTCTATTGCCTCATAAATAATATCATATCTTTCTATAGGTATTCCAAGTTTTTCAGCTAATTCTCTAGCCTTTCCGGAAGGACGAACTCTATAAGCTATAATAATCGCATTAGATGCATGGGCTAAGTTTACATCACTTTCAGTAACCGCACCTGATGCACTATATATTGAAACGAATCTTATTTTATCACTTTGTATTTTATTTAAAGCATCTCTTAAAGCTTCAGCACTGCCCTGAACATCAGCTTTAATTATTACTTTGAACTCTTTCATAGATTCGGAAGCTATTTTCTCATAAAGGTTTTCTAATGTAACTTTAACATTAGCCTTTAAAGCTTCCTGCTGTTTTAATTGAACTCTCTTATCAGCTATAGCCTTAGCTTCTTTTTCATCAAGCATAACATTGAATGATTCTCCAGCTTCAGGTGTCTTTTCAAAACCCAAAACCTCAACAGGAGTAGAAGGCAAAGCTTTTGTAACTCTCTGTCCTAAATCATTAACCATAGCACGTACTTTACCAACTGAAAGTCCGCATACAAAATAATCGCCTATTTTTAAAGTACCATTTTGTACAAGTACAGTACCTACAGGACCTCTTCCTGGATCAAGTGAAGCCTCTAATACTATACCTATTGCCTCTCTATTAGGATTAGCTTTTAATTCGAGCATTTCAGCCTGTAATATAATAGCCTCTAATAAATCATTAATACCTTGTTTTGTCAAAGCACTTACGCCTATATACTGAGTATCTCCTCCCCATTCTTCAGGAGTAAGACCATACTCTGATAATGCTGCTTTTACCTTATCCATAGTAGCATTAGGCAAATCCATCTTATTAACAGCAACTATTATAGGTACATTAGCCTCTTTAGCATGATTCAAAGCTTCAACTGTCTGAGGCATAACTCCGTCATCTGAAGCAACAACAAGTATTACTATATCAGTACTTTTAGCTCCTCTTGCTCTCATCATAGTAAATGCAGCGTGTCCAGGAGTATCAATAAAAGCTATTTCTCCGCTAGGTATTTTTACTTTATAAGCACCGATATTTTGAGTGATTCCGCCGCTTTCTTTAGAAGTTATATTACTATGTCTTATAGCATCAAGAAGAGAAGTTTTACCATGGTCAACGTGTCCCATTATTGTTACAACAGGAGGACGAGGTCTTAAATCTTCTTCTCTATCTTCTTTTATTTCGATAGTTGCTTCTTCCTGTAAAGATATAACATTAACTTTACATCCGAAATCATCTGCTATAATTGTGGCAGTATCTGAATCTATTATATCATTAACTCTAGCCATAGTACCCATACCCATAAGTTTGGATATTATGTCAGAAGCTCTTAAATTCATCTTTTTAGCTAAGTCGCCAACAGTAATAGTCTCCATTATACTAATTTCTTTTTCAACACTTGCAAGTCTTTGCTCCTGCTGACGTTTTTTAGCCTGAAGTTTATTGAATATTTTATTCTCCTGTCTTTGAGCTGCCTCTGCTTTAGAATCTTTTTGAGATGATTTTTTATCATACTCTTTATCTTTTTTATCGTAATCTCTTTTCTTATTATCTTTTTTATTGTCTTTCTTGAAAGAAGATACATCTTCAACAGGAGTTTCCATAGGAGAAGAATCTTTGTATGATTTATTTTCTTTAAAATCTCTATTTTCTCTATTATGAGAATAATTTTTATTCTTCGATTCTTTATTATCTCTGGTATCTCTATTTTCTTTTGATATATTATTTTTTTCAGGAATATTATTATTGTTATTATTATCCTGTTTCTGACTATCAGGCTTATCCGATTTATTATGTATTATTATTTTCTTTTTTACTATAACTTTTTTTACTTTCTTAACAGCTGCTGCAGCTTGATTATCATCATTATTATTGTTATTAGATGCATTATTTTTCTTGATAATAACTTTTGGTTTATTATCAGCTGCAGAGCTTTCCTGATTTAAATTTTTTTCATTATTCTCATTTTTTTGAGACATTCTTTTCCTTTCCCATTAATATTAAATTTTAATTATTTGTTCTTGGTAATAAATTATCACCTTGCTGAGGTAAAGCTGTTGGGTTATTTGTACCTTGAGGTATAGCTGTAGCATTAGTATCTCCTATTTGAGGAGGAAGTATGCTTGCTTCACCTAATACAGCTGTATTTCTTTCTATTACTGCTTTATCTTTCAAATCTTGTATATCTCTTTCTACTAATTGCTGTGCATAAGCATTTTTATATAATTGAGCAATATAAGGAGCTGTTTCTGTATTATATGCTGTGATTCCATACATTTGAGTTAATTGCTGTTTAGCTTGTTCAAAGAATGCCTGAGCCTGTTCTGGTGTAGGATCAGGTATATTTTTAGAAGCATCTGCCATAAGTTTTGTTACATAATATTGAAACTTTATATTTCTGATTGAAAGATTAATAAAATCTTTAGCTTCTTCTGTTTCAAAGAATTTTTCTTCTTCTGCTTTATTTATTAATAAAATTGAATTTATCAATTGATCAGCATATATTTGTTTAGTAGTAGCATCATTAGCGTACATAGCTATTTGCTCAGGTGTAGCACCTTGAAGTATTAAAGAAGCTTCTAAATCTTTAGTAAAATTAGTTTGATTAATAGTAAAATTATCTACTTTTAATACCCATTCACCTGCTCCGCCATTTAAATAAGCTAGAGAATCTGATGAAGTTTTTGATCCGCTTCCGCCTCCCTGACCTTGAGAGCAAGCTATTAT
The DNA here is from genome assembly GCF_001676785.2 of Brachyspira hyodysenteriae ATCC 27164. NCBI lineage: Bacteria > Pseudomonadati > Spirochaetota > Spirochaetia > Brachyspirales > Brachyspiraceae > Brachyspira > Brachyspira hyodysenteriae. Next base: position 2,646,821 of record NZ_CP015910.2, read on the forward strand.
AGAAAATGAAGATATTATCAATATTAATTTCTTAAGGTTTTTTAAACTCATACATACTCCTCAAAATAAAAAAACAATTTAATAATAGTATAGTGTATCATATATAAATATTTCTGCAAGTAAAAAACATATAAAATTTACATCTATAAACTTAACAGAAATAATTAATTCTTAAACAAAAATATTATTTTTTTCCTGAATACATATTAATTACTAAATTAGGAAGCTCTTTTTCCAATATTCCATACCATATTGACTTTCTTCTCTTTAATGTTTTACTGCTCATAGCAATATTCATTAATTTATTATATGTTTCATTAGCTTTTTGAACATTCTGAAATATTGGTATATGATTAGCAGGGAAAATCTCAGATATATTAGCCTCTATATCTTTTTTTATAACAACATCGTATACAGGCAAAACCTTTTCATATCCAGCACAAATACTTTCTGCATATTCCAAAACCATCTTATCAAAATCTGGAATAGTTTTCAATAATTTAATAATCAAAGCAAAAGTATCTATAGCCTCTTTATAATTTTCCTTAACTACATAAGCTCCATTAGCTTTATCGCATAAATCGCATATAGTACTATTAGTATAACCTGATATATATTCATTAACCTGCTCATCTATTTGGAAAGGAGGCATAGATTTAGCAACTTTTGATATTAAATCCAAAATGGAAGTGAACATTCTCTGCTTCCATAAATTACCCTTAACACTCTTTACAAGCTCTTCCATCTCGGTAAAGAAATGCTCTTTATATTTTTCATCGGGATTGAATATTGCTTCTACTATAGGTATTTCAGTACCTTTAAATGATATCATACCATTATCATAAAAAGATATTATGTCTTTTTCAAATATCTCACTTTTAACTTTGCTGTTTTCTTTCAAAAAGTTAAACTGTAAATTCTTAGTTACTATTACTTTATTTTCTTTTGGGGCTAAAGTATTTGCTCTTGCCTGCATTCTAGCTGCATTATTGATTAAAAATCCAGATAAATCTCCGTCTTCTGTAATTATCAAAGAGCTATTAGTATTACCGCCGGATATTCCAGCACTAATTTTAAACTCAGGCAAACCGCTTGTATCTACACTTGGGTATTCATTTAATAATCTTTTCTTACTTAATACTCCTATTACAGCAATAGTAGCACTCAAGGCATCTGTTGCTGTAGGGCATACCATAATTATTTCATCGCCCTGTTTCCTATGTGATATAACATTATAAAATTTAGTAACTTCGCTTACTTTGTTTTGCATCAAATCATCTAAGGCATGCATTTTGGAAAGATTATTTTTATTTTCTTCACAGAACTTTGTATAACCATGTATATCAAGCATTGCTATGTAAATATCAGCTATTGAAAGACTTAATTTTAAATCACCAGCAAAATTGTATTTTTGATTTTCTGTAACAAACATATTCCATAATTTAGGATATGATTCTTTATCCAAATTATTAAAAAATCCCCAATTAATTTTTCGTATAAGTTCAAACAATCCCTTTAATATATTTTTATGATCATGTACTTTTTCAAAATTAACATTTTTGGCATAAGTAAAAATTTCTGAAAATGTTTTTATTTCGCCTGATACTATTTTCTCGCTTAAATGAGTATATAATTCATATTTGGAAGTGGATTGGTTAAATTCTTCTATTTTGTTCACTTTCTTCCCTTACCTTAATTTTATATAAATAACCATGTTATTACTTTAACTTATAAACAAAAAAAATCAATAGATATAATAAAACATATTGAAAAAAATCTAATCTATACTAGAATAAAATAAAAATAAATTTATTAAATTTAATATAAAATTATGGCTCAAAAAAAAATAAATGATAATTTTAATATAATTATAGCATTATATCGTCCGGAAATACCTGCAAATACAGGAAATATTGGAAGATTATGTGTAGGACTTAATATACCTTTACATATAGTTTCAAAACCTTCTTTTATAATAAGCTCTAAAGAAGTTAAACGTGCTGGACTTGATTATTGGGAACATCTTCAATTAGTAAAGCATGAAAATGAAAATACCTTTTTGGAATACTGCAATAGCAATAATAAAAGAATAGTGCCTATTACTAAATTTGGAAAGCATAGATACGATGAGTTTCAATATTCTAATAATGATATACTTTTATTCGGAAGAGAGTCAACAGGACTTAGAGAATCATTATGGGAAAATGATTTAGAAAACTCTGTATACATTCCAATGAGTGATAATATACGTTCCATAAATGTATCAAATACTGCAGCTATAGTCGCTTATGAAGCATATAGGCATATTATTTTAGTAAACAATTAATTCATCGCACGTTTAGTAAAACCTTTTATATAATAAATTGCTTTTATTAATAAAATACATATATAAATTATATTCATTCGTGCGGTAAATAAAATTACAAACCTAAATAAATTTTTGGGTGGGCTTTATAATTACAAAGTTAACTATAAAAAATAAAATAATTATAAATACCAAAATAAATAATGAGTATATAGGGTGGGATTCAAATAAATCAGAAAAACAAAATATAACTTATTTTTTTGATTTATTTACATACCCCGCCCTCTATATTTTTTAATCTGTTTTAAAATTATAATTTTCATTAGCCTTATTGCTAAACTATAAAATACAACACCCGCCCAAGCTTTATTTAAATTTATTACGCAGTTAAGGCATTGTTTCCCTTAGAATCTATAGCTACAATCAAAGGCATATCTTCAACATAAAGCTCTCTAATAGCTTCAGTACCTAAATCTTCAAATGCTATAATTTTAGCAGACTTAACACAATTAGACATGTAAGCAGCAGCTCCGCCAATAGCAGCAAAATAAACTCCGCCGTATCTTACTATAGCATCTATCACTTCCTTATTTCTTTTACCCTTCCCTATCATAGATAAAAGCCCAATCTCTAAAAGTTTTGGAGAATAAGCATCCATTCTATAGCTGGTAGTTGGCCCTATACTTCCCATAACTTCATTTGGTTTAGCAGGCGAAGGACCGGCATAAAAAATTGTTTGATTCTCTATATTGAAAGGAAGTTTCTCATTGTTGTTTAACATATCAATTAATCTCTTATGAGCAGCATCTCTTGCAGTATAAATAGTACCTGTTAGAGCCACCATATCACCAGCATTCAAAACAGATAATTTTTCTTTTGTCAAAGGTGTATTTATTTTTTTTATTTCCATTTTTTATTGCTCCTAGTTTTTATTGCCACTATAATGATACTATTTTTATAGAATAATTTCTTTATGTCTTGTTACATGACATCCTGTACAAACACATACAGGAAGAGAAGTTATATGTGCAGAATACATGTTTATATGAACTGCTAAAGCAGTTGTTTTTCCTCCGAATCCTGAAGGCCCTATATTCATTTTATTAATATTATCAAGTAATTCTTCTTCTAATTTTTGCAAACGAATATCTTCATTTTTTGTGCCTACTTCTCTAAGCAAAGCCCTTTTAGCAATATCCGCACATTTCTCCATACTTCCTCCCAAACCTATTCCTATAATCATAGGAGGACAAGCATTAGAAGCAGCTGTTTTTATTGTTTCGTATACAAACTCTTTTACACCCTCTATTCCAGCAGAAGGGGGAAGCATTTTTATTTTACTCATATTCTCACTTCCGAAACCTTTAGGTGCAGCTGTAATTTTTACTTTATCTCCATCCACTATATTATAATGTATTATTGCGGGGGTATTATCATTAGTATTTTTTCTGTCTATAGGATCATTTAATACAGACTTTCTTAAATAGCCTTTTGTATAACCCAATGCTACGCCTTTATTAATAGCATCTGTTAAATTACCGCCTGTAAAATGAACATCCATTCCTATATCCATATATATAATTGCCATGCCTGTATCCTGACATATAGGCTTTAATTCTTTAGAAGCTATATCAGCATTTTCTACTAATACATTTAAAATATTTTTTGCTATTTTGTTTTCTTCTTTTTTTGCATTTTCAATAAGAGCATTTTTAATATCATCATTTAAATAAATATTAGCATCTATACATAATTGAGCTACTGTTTCTGTTATAAGATTTACATCTATCTCACGCATAATATCCTCTAAAATTTTTATAAAATTAACAAAAATAAAAGCCCACTAATATTTCTATTAATGGGCTTTATATCTACATTTGTAATAAGTCGCTTAAATCAAATTATCCAATGATTCTCATTATAGATTGGTTTTTCATATTAGCATTAGCTAACATAGCAGCTCCTGTTTGTTGTAAGATTTGCTCACGAGTATAAGCAACCATAGCAGAAGCCATATCAGCATCACGGATAACACTTTCAGAAGCGATAGTGTTTTCAGTAGCGATCATTAAGCTTTTTACCATAGATTCCATTCTGTTTTGAACAGCACCTAATTCAGCTCTTTGAGATACTACCATTTGTATACCTTCATCGATTCTTCCTAAAGCTTGGTTAGCAGTTTCAACAGAAGAAATAGATATAGGAGTGTCTCCTCCAACTTGTAAGTTAGCAGCAGTCATAGAACCTATATTTATAGATACTCTTTGATCCATATTAGCACCGATGTGGAAAGTCATAGGAGTTTGACCATCAGCTGCGAAACGTCCTGTTAACATGTTCATTTTGTTGAATTCAGCTTGAGAAGCGATTCTGTCAACTTCAGCTACTAATTGATTAACTTCTACTTGAATTAAAGCTCTGTCGCTGTCAGAGTATATACCGTTAGCAGACTGTATAGCTAATTCTCTCATTCTTTGCATAATGTTAGTAGTTTCATTTAAATAACCTTCAGTTGTTTGAATGAAAGATATACCGTTTTGAGCGTTTCTAGTAGCTTGTTGTAAACCACGGTATTGTGAACGCATTTTTTCAGATACTGCTAATCCAGAAGCATCGTCTCCAGCAGTGTTGATTCTCATACCGCTAGAAAGCTGTGCTATAGTTTTAGTCATTGAATTTCCAGTTAAATTCAATTGTCTGTTTGCATTTAATGCAGAAATATTATTGTTGATAATCATACTACCCTCCATGAATAGTGCTTAAAATATTTTGTAATTTTTATTTTCTAAAGCTATTCATATTATGCCTTAACACTGTTTAGTCATCCCCTACAAAACAGTAACATAATATTAACTTCACGTACACCATATTATAATATCTTTTAAAAAAAAGTAAAGACTAAATTTTTATAAAAAAATTCCGATAGGGCCATTTAACTGTATTATTGTACAATAGAATATAACATTTATTGACTTTTTGGCATTATTAAATTAAAATTAATAAACATAATATATAATAAAAATACTTGGTTGCAAAAATATGAAATATATTACAATGCTTTTTATAGTAATGACAATACTATTATCATCATGCAGCAATGCAAAAGCAAATACATATCAAAAAAATAATGATCAGAAAATAAATGAAAAATTTTATTTCAATGCTGATAATGCATATAATTACATAAAAAAGCAGACAGATTTAGGACCTCGTAATTACGGAAGCGAAGCACATAAAAAAGTAAGAGAATTTTTTAAACAGGAAATTTCTAATATTGGATATGAAGTTTATAGTCATAATTTTGAAGCTCCTTACATAAAAGAAAGGAATGGAGAAAATATATATGCTTTTTTAAAAGGAAAAACTGATGATTATGTAATTATTACAAGTCATTTTGACAGCCGCTCTGTTGCTGAAAAAGATCCGGTGCAATTTAATAGAGATAAACCTATAAGCGGTGCCAATGACGGAGCAAGCAGCAGTGGTGTTTTATTAGAACTTATGAAAGCTTTAAAAAATTATGATGATTTGCCTTATAGTGTATGCTTTGTATTATTTGATTTAGAAGATGATGGAAACTTATTCGATGTAGAAGGATATTCATTGACAGAAACTGATTGGATACAAGGAAGCATTGCTTTTGTGAATGAAATTATCATAAGAGATAAATTGATAGATAAACAAAAAATAAAATTTGGAATACTTCTTGATATGGTTGGAAGTAAAACGGCAAAATTTAAATATGAAAGTTTCGCTCATACTTACTATTCTTCTATATATAATCAAATTTGGAATTATGCAAATGATTTGGGATATAAAGAATATTTTGTTGACGGACATTATGGAACTATAATAGATGATCATACTCCGTTTTTAAATGAGAAAATACCTTTTATTGATGTTATAGATATGGGTTATCCATTTCATCATACATCTCAGGATACAATAGATAAATTAGATAAAAAAACTTTAGAGGCTGTAGGAAAAACCATAGAATACTCTATAAAGAACGCTGATAAGATTTATTAATTTTCTGTCATAAACGAACAGCTGATAATTTTAGTTGTCAGCTATTATAAAGCGAGTTTATGACTAGCAATAATAAAAGATAAAGTTTATTAATTTTTAATAGATAAAGTATTAGATTATAACTGACGAATTAATAAAATAAAAATTGAGTATATATTTAGATATTCTAAAATTTTTATTTTATATAAACAAAGTTGTCTGCTATTATAAATTTATCAATAGCAATAATAAAAAATATATAACATACAAAATTTATTTTTACATTAAAACTATTAACATTGTTATAGAAAAATGTTATAATTACTGCAATTAATTTATATATTTACATAAATGAAAAATACTAATAATAGGAGGTTTTTTATATGTTTGGCGGATATTTTGAATATTATTTCGGATATATATGGATACTAATTCCGGGTATACTTCTTGGTTTCTGGGCACAGATGAAAGTAAAATCTACTTATGCTAAATACAGCAGAATGGAAAATAAAAGAGGCATTACAGGTGCTCAAACAGCAAGATATATACTAGAAGGTTACGGAATAGACATACCTGTTGAAAGAATAGGAGGAACATTAACAGATCATTATGACCCTTCTGCAAAAGTATTAAGACTTTCTTCTGGTGTATATGATGGTACTGATGTTGCTGCTTTAGGAGTTGCTGCTCATGAAGTAGGACATGCCATACAGCATAATAGAGGATATGCTCCTCTTTCTATAAGAAATGGATTCTATCCTTTATGTGCTATAGGCGATCAATTCGGACCTTATTTGGTATTATTAGGTATTATGATAGGGGGAGCTGGAAGTTTTTCATATTATATTATGATGGCTGGTATTATACTCTTTGCCTTTGCAGTATTCTTCTCTTTAGTTACTCTGCCTGTAGAATTTGATGCTTCAAACAGAGCTATAAAAATATTGGATAAAGGCGGATTTTTAGACAGTGAAGAACTTGACGGAGCTAAAAAAGTTTTATCTGCTGCTGCTTTGACTTATGTTGCTGCTGCTGTTACTGCTATACTTACACTTTTAAGACTTTTAATGTTAGCACAAAGAAGAAGAGATTAAATTAAAAAATATAAATAAAATAAGAGAGGTATTTATTATTAAAAAAATAAATACCTCTTATTTTTTATTTTGTCATATAAAATTTTCTTTATAATTAAAATTCTGGCAAATACCAAGTTATTCCTGTAGTAGAAGCAAAACTAACAGGTATACCTGTAGAATCTGAATCACTATTATTAACATCCATTTCAAAATACCATTCTAAATCTTTTACAGGTGTTATATAAAGCTCTGCATAAGCACCCCAAGATAAATAATGATTAACTTTAAAATCCAAATTAACTTTTTCATCTTGCATTTTTCCTAAATATTTAGCCTTATAACCTAAAGAAGGCTCAACATAAAGTGATACTATATCACTATTAGCGGTTACTCCCAATACTGCCTGCACAGTTACATCATAAGGATTCTTATCCAATTTATAATCAATATCTACTTGTGATGAAACAGGACGATCTGGATAATAATCTTCTATTGGTTGAAGCATAGTATCTAATGCTCTTATCATAGTACCAACTCCATGCAAAGCTGTATTATATGCTACTTTAATAAAAGGATTAATAGTTACATTTCCAACAGTAGTATTCAAAAAATAGAATCTTGTTTCAAAACCAAATGACCTTGAAAAAAGTTCTTCTTCATAATTTTTACCAACATACGGAGCATTTTTATATCCTAATTGTCCATATTTTATATATAATCTTATTTCATTAAAAGCATCTATACCTGTATAATATCTTATTTGCGTATCAGTACTTATACCTAAATAATCATATGTATCGTGTATATTACCTTGTTTATCAACTTTTTGAATATTACCATTATATACTAATATTTGTACAGGAATAACTATCCTCAAATTATCATTTAAAGCATTAATCATAAGTACAGGAGTATGAGAACCAAAGTTATCACTAATAGGAAGCGGTGTAGTATAATTATAACCTATACCTATACTAAAAGCCTCAGAAGTATATCCTATACCGCATGATATAGTTGTTCCAAAATAAGTACCAAAATTATTATTTAACAAAATATAGCCTAAGTGAGTTGATAAACTCTGAGATCTAAAACCGAAAGTACCTTTAATGGTGTTATTACCTAAAACGAATCCAAATTGATCCATTCTAGCTCTAAACTGATTACCGTCTGTAAGAAAATCAATCCAATCGTCCTGATCTCCATACATACCAAATATTGAACAATATGACATACTTAATAATACTGTCATAATTAGAAAAAACTTTTTCATTGTACACACCTAAATTTAACTTTATATTTTATTATACTAATAAAATATAAAAATGTAAAATTATTTAAGAAGTTATTTAATAAAAAATGGGGTATTTATTTTTTAATAATAAATACCCCATTTTTTATTTTGTCATATAAAATTTGCTTTATAATTAAAATTCTGGCAAATACCAAGTTATTCCTGTAGTAGAAGCAAAACTAACAGGTATTCCTGTAGAATCTGAATCACTATTATTAACATCCATTTCAAAATACCATTCCAAATCTTTTACCGGTGTTATATAAAGCTCTGCATAAGCCCCCCAAGATAAATAATGATTAACTTTAAAATCCAAATTAACTTTTCCATCTGGATCTTCATATGTTAATTTTCCTAAATATTTAGCCCTATAACCTAAAGAAGGCTCAACATAAAGTGATACTATATCGCTATTAGCGGTTACTCCCAATACTGCCTGCACTGTTACATCATAAGGATTCTTATCCCATTTAGCATTAATATTTGCTTGTGATGAAACAGGACGATCTGAACTATAACCTTCTATTGGTTCAAACATACTATCTAATGCTCTTATCATGGTACTAAATCCATGCAAAGCTGTATTATATGCTACTTTAATAAAAGGATTGATAATTACATTTCCAACAGCAGTATTCAAAAAATAGAATCTTGTTTCAAAACCAAATGACCTTGAAAAAAATTCTTCTTCATAATTCTTACCAACATACGGAGCATTTTTATATCCTAATTGTCCATATTTTACATATAATCTTATTTCATTAAAAGCATCTATACCTGTATAATATCTTATTTGCGTATCAGTACTTATACCTAAATAATCATGTGAATAAGAGATATTACCTTGTTTATCAACTTTTTGAACATTACCATTATATACTAATATTTGTACAGGAATAACTATCCTCAAATTATCATTTAAAGCATTAATCATAAGTACAGGAGTATGAGAACCAAAGTTATCACTAATAGGAAGCGGTGTAGTATAATTATAACCTAAACCTATACTAAAAGCCTCAGAAGTATATCCTATACCGCCGGAAATAGTTGCTCCTAAATAAGTATAATCTTTATATATAGCCAAAATATATCCTAATTGAGTTGATAAACTCTGAGATCTAAAACCGAAAGTACCTTTAATGGTGCTATTACCTAAAACGAATCCAAATTGATCCATTCTAGCTCTAAACTGATTACCGTCTGTAAGAAAATCAATCCAATCGTCCTGATCTCCATACATACCAAATATTGAACAATATGACATACTTAATAATACTGTCATAATTAGAAAAAACTTTTTCATTGTACACACCTAAATTTAACTTTATATTTTATTATACTAATAAAATATAAAAATGTAAAATTATTTAAGAAGTTATTTAATAAAATGTGGGGTATTTATTTTTTAATAATAAATGCCCCATTTTTTATTTTGTCATATAAAATTTGCTTTATAATTAAAATTCTGGCAAATACCAAGTTATTCCTGTAGTAGAAGCAAAACTAACAGGTATACCTGTAGAATCTGAATCACTATTATTAACATCCATTTCAAAATACCATTCTAAATCTTTTACAGGTGTTATATAAAGCTCTGCATAAGCACACCAAGATAAATAATGATTAACTTTAAAATCAAAATTAACTTTTCCATCTGGATCTTCATATGTTAATTTTCCTAAATATTTAGCCCTATAACCTAAAGAAGGCTCAACATAAAGTGATACTATATCGCTATTAGCAGTTACTCCCAATACTGCCTGCACAGTTACATCATAAGGATTCTTATCCCATTTAGCATTAATATTTCCTGCTGCTTTAGCGGTACGATCTGAACTATAACCTTCTATTTCTTCAATGACACTATCTAATGATCTTACCATAGTACTAAATCCATGCAAAGCTGTATTATATGCTACTTTAATAAAAGGATTGATAGTTACATTTCCAACAGCAGTATTCAAAAAATAGAATCTTGTTTCAAAACCAAATGATCTTGCAAAAAATTCTTCATCATAACTTTTATCCGTATATGAACCGCCTTTATATCCTAATTGTCCGTATTTTACATATAATCTTATTTCATTAAAAGCGTCTATGCCTGTATAATATCTTATTTGAGTATCAGTACTTATACCTAAAAAATTATATAAATAATTAATATTATCCGTCATATTCATATTACCATCATGTACTAATATTTGTACAGGAATAACTATCCTCAAATTATCATTTAAAGCATTAATCATAAGTACAGGAGTATGAGAACCAAAGTTATAACTAATAGGAAGCGGTGTAGTATAATTATAACCTAAACCTATACTAAAAGCCTCAGAAGTATATCCTATACCGCCGGAAATAGTTGCTCCTAAATAAGTATAATCTTTATATATAGCCAAAATATATCCTAATTGAGTTGATAAACTCTGAGATCTAAAACCGAAAGTACCTTTAATGGTGCTATTACCTAAAACAAATCCTAATTGATCCATTCTAGCTCTAAACTGATTGCCGTCTGTAAGAAAATCAATCCAATCGTCCTGATCTCCATACATACCAAAAATTGAACAATATGACATACTTAATAATACTGTCATAATTAGAAAAAACTTTTTCATTGTATATACCTAAATTTAAGTTTATATTTTTATTATACTAAAAAATATATAAATGTAAAATTACTGAAAAAATTATTTAATAAAATGTGGGGTATTTATTTTTTTATAATAAATACCCCACATTTTTTATTTTATCATATAAAATTTGCTTTATAATTAAAATTCTGGCAAATACCAAGTTATTCCTGTAGTAGAAGCAAAACTAACAGGTATTCCTGTAGAATCTGAATCACTATTATTAACATCCATTTCAAAATACCATTCTAAATCTTTTACAGGTGTTATATAAAGCTCTGCATAAGCCCCCCAAGATAAATAATGATTAACTTTAAAATCCAAATTAACTTTTCCATCTGGATCTTCATATGTTAATTTTCCTAAATATTTAGCCCTATAACCTAAAGAAGGCTCAACATAAAGTGATACTATATCGCTATTAGCAGTTACTCCCAATACTGCCTGCACAGTTACATCATAAGGATTCTTATCCCATTTAACATTAATATCTTCATATGATTGAGCAGGACTATCTGGATAATAACCTTCTATTTCTTCATACATACCATCCAATGCTCTTACCATGGTACTATATCCATGCAAAGCTGTATTATATGCTACTTTAATAAAAGGATTGATAGTTACATTTCCAACAGCAGTATTCAAAAAATAGAATCTTGTTTCAAAACCAAATGATCTTGCTAAAACTTCTTGTGTATAATTTATAGTATCATGCGGATTAATTTTATATCCTAATTGCCCATATTTTACATATAATCTTATTTCATTAAAAGCATCTATGCCTGTATAATATCTTATTTGCGTATCAGTACTTATACCTAAATAATTATCTCTATAGTAACCAAGTTGATCAATACTTTCATTATGTACTAATATTTGCACAGGAATAACTATCCTCAAATTATCATTTAAAGCATTAATCATAAGTACTGGAGTATGAGAACCAAAGTTATCGCTAGTAGGAAATAAGGAATGGCTGGTATAATTATAGCCTATGCCTATACTAAAAGCCTCAGAAGTATATCCTATACCGCCAGAAATAGTTGCTCCCAAATAAGTACCAAGATTATTATTCAACAAAATATATCCTAATTGAGTTGATGAACTTTGAGTTCTAAAACCGAAAGTACCTTTAATAGTACTATTACCTAAAACAAATCCTAATTGATCCATTCTAGCTCTAAACTGATTGCCGTCTGTAAGAAAATCAATCCAATCGTCCTGATCTCCATACATACCAAAAATTGAACAATATGACATACTTAATAATACTGTCATAATTAGAAAAAACTTTTTCATTATACATACCTAAATTGAAGTTTATATTTTTTATTATACTAAAAATATAAAATAGCTCAAGAATTAGATTTAATGAAAATTAATATATTTTTATTAAATATTTTTTATGTTATAATAATAACAGAATTATTAAAGGATAAAATATAATGGAATTGAATATAAAAAATTTTTCTAAAATCAAAGAAGCTAATATAACAATAGATGGTATTACTGTAATAGCCGGAGAGAATAACACTGGAAAAAGCACAATAGGAAAAATTTTATTTTCTTGTTTTAATAGCACAAAAAATATAGAAGAAGAAATATATTCATCAAAATTCATACCTATTTTAAAAAACTTAACATATTTGATGCAAGAATTATCTAAAAATAATGAATCAATAAAACAAATACCATCTTTATATTCTAGTTTATTAGGCGGTACTGCAGTAGCAGCTGGTGCTATAGGTGCAACGGCAGCAGCAACTAGTGCTATAGGTGCAACGGCAGCAGCAACTAGTGCTGTATTAGGAGCTACCTTATTGCCTGTGATAGGTATACCATTGGCTATAGGAGCTGCTGGTGCTTTATCTATGATAAAAAATAAAAAACAAGATAGTAATAATTTAAATATTGATAATTTAATTAATGATATTAACAATATTATATCTGATTTAACAAATGAAAATAATGAAAAAAATGCTTATTATGTATTAAAAGATAATCTCAGCAAATATATAGATATAGAAGATAAAAAAAATATTTATATTATAAAAAAATATTCTGATAGAATTCAAGAATATATAAATATTCCAAATAAAAAAATAGCATATAAAATAATTAATGATTATTTTAAATCAATATTTAATAATCAAATAAACAGCAGAATAGATAAAGATAGTATATCAGAAATAAATATAATGGATTTATCATTTAAATTTAAAAATGATAAATCCATAGAATCAAAATATAATGATACTTATAGCAAAAATGTTTATTTTATAGACAACCCTTTTGTATTGGATAAAAAATATGATGAAAAATACATGACTAAATATGAATATAATTTAATAGAAAAATTATTATATAATACAGAAGAAGTTAATACAACAGAACAAATATTAGCAGAGGAAAAACTTGAAGAAATATATGATAAATTATCAGAAGCTGTAAATGGTAAAATAATAAATAGAGATAATGATTTTTATTTGGAAGAAGAAAATTTTACAGAACCAATTTCAATACATAGTTTATCAGCAGGATTAAAATCATTTGCTGTAATAAAAATGCTTATTGAAAAAAATGCATTGAAAGAAGAAGATATTTTAATTTTAGATGAACCTGAAATACATCTTCATCCTAAATGGCAGCTGCTATATGCTGAAATAATAGCGTTATTACAGAAAATATTTAATGTTTATATTATAGTAACGACACATAGCCCTTATTTCCTTAAAGCTATAGAAATGTATTCTAACAAATATGATATAGAAGAAAAAACTAACTATTATTTATCTGATATAAAAAACAATTATGCAGTTTTTAATTTAGTTAATGATAGCGTAGAAAAAATATATTCAAAGATGGCAGAACCTATAGATGAAATGGAAGATTTTATTAACAATTAATTTAAATTGATAAAAACAAATGGAATAGTGTTATGGAAAATTGTATAAAAAATAATTTACCTAAAATATTAAAAGATAATATGTACAAATTAAAAGAAACATCTGAAGATGATTCTATAGACAATAATATACAATATATGACTGAATCTACAATAGAAGTCATTGATTTTGATAAAGTAGCTACAGATTATAAAGAAATATCTGGTATTAATAATATACCTAAATCTAATGATGCTCTTTATATATCAAACGATTGTTATTACTTTATAGAATTTAAAAATGGCAGGCTAAAAAAGAATATAATACAATTTAATGGTAAAATAAATGGAAAAATTAATGGAGAAATTAATAAGCAACAATATACAAATCAATTTAAAGGGTATATAAATGGTAATTTATTTAATTATATTAAAGGAAATATAGAAAATAATAATCATTTTAATGGATATGTAAACTCTAAATTTGATGGTCATATAGAAGGTATTAACATAGATAATAATAAAAATATTAAAGGTGCATTTAAAGGCAAAATTAATGCTAAATTTGATGGTCATATAAATTATATTAATGTTGAAAATGATCTTAAAGAAAAAATATACGATAGTATTTTTATATTATCAAATATACTAAAAGGATTTAATATAAATATTCCTAAAATTTCTAACAATATAATATATATATTAGTTTATAATAAAGGAAAAAACCCAGATAAGACAATTTTTAAAACAATTAAAGATCAATCTAAAGAAGATACAACAATATTATCATTTCCTCAAATAGATAATTTAAAAAATTACATATTAAGAGATGTTAATTATTTAACAGCAGATGATTTTGAAAAATTTATAAAAGAAAATTTTATAGAGTAGAATTAATAAATTAAATGTATATATATAAAAGGTATAGACTTAAAAACAAGCCTATACCTTTATATTTTTAATCTTAATTAAAATTTACATTTTTCTTAAAGCTATTCCTAAAAAGAAAGCAAAGCCTCCCCAAATAGCTAATAAACTAAAACCCATAAATATAGCAGAATCTAATCCCATAATTAATTCCTCCTTTTATTTATTTTGTTTGATGAGGTATATCAGGCTGTCTGTCTTTAAACTTAGCCAATAATATTCCAGCTATAAATGCTATAACAGGCATTGACCAGCCTAAAGCAAATAATGCCCAAGTAGGATAACCGCCGTAAGGAGTTTTGAAATCATTTATCAATTTTAATGATAACATTATAGCTAAGAATACAGGAGTTAAGAATTTCAAACAGAAATCCCACCAATTACCTACTGTGAATTCACTTACTGTATTGATAGTTTCTTTAAATGATCCAAGTTTATATACCCAAGCAACTAATATAATCTCTATTAAACCGCTTACTACAATATTGTAATTGTTTATGAAAGCATCAACTATATCAAGTATAGAAAGTCCGCTTCCTGTTGCATATACCATAGATATAGCACCTTGTATTATAATAATAACAATACTTACTTTTTTTCTATTGAAATGGAATTTATCTATAAATGAAGATATAACAACCTCAGCAAGAGAAATAGCAGATGTTAATCCTGCAAATGAAAGTACTAAGAAGAATACTACTCCAAATAGTCCATTTAAACCAGGTAAAGAGTTAATAGCTTCAGGAAATACCATAAATGCTAAACCTATACCGCCGCTTCCAGCTACTTCAGCAACAGGCTTTCCTTGAGTATGAGCCATATAACCAATTATACTAAATACTGTTATACCAGCAAACAAACTGAAGCTAGTATCAGCAAAACCTGTCATAAATGCATTATTTGCTATATCTGAGTCATCAGGCAAATAACTAGAATAAGTAATCATTATACCGAATGCTACAGACATACTGTAGAATACCTGACCATAAGCATCTATCCAAATTTTAGGATTAGTAAGTTTAGAAAAATCAGGTTTGAACATATAATCAAGACCTGCTAAAGCTCCAGGCAAAGTTACGCCTCTGATAAGAATAATTACAACTAATATAGCTAATAAAGGCATAAATATTTTATTTGCTTTTTCTATACCATCTTTAACACCGCCAATAACAGAAACTAATATAATAACCCAAACAATAATTAATGGTATAGCAACTCCAATATTAAAATTGCTGAGTGAAAAACCATCTTGAAGTTTTAAATACTCTTTTGTGAAAAAACCAGCTGTATCAGCTCCCCATTTTAAACCTTGAATAGAAAAGAGTCCGTAAGATAATGACCAAGCAATAATAACTGAATAATAAATAACTATTGCAAAACATGTAAATACTTGTAACCAACCTAACCATTCCCAAGAAGGATTCAATGCTTTTAAAGCACCAGGTGCACTTTTATGAGTTTTATGACCTATAGAAAACTCTAGTATCATTATAGGTATGCCCGCAGTAAGCATAGCTAAAAGGAAAACTATCATAAAAGCACCGCCACCATTAGATGCAACCATATATGGGAAACGCCATATATTACCTAAACCAACAGCAGAACCTATAGCAGCAAGTATGAATCCGGCTCTAGTTCCCCACTGTCCTCTGTGATGATGATGACTCATCTTTTCCTCTCCTTATTTTTATTTTTTTCATTATCAATTTTTTATAATATATGTAAAACCATAAAATATCAATACTTTGTATAGAAATTTTTTATTTATTTTTTCACATAAACAAAAATAAAAAAACAAAAGTATTTTTTATATAATTAAATTTATAACATAAAACATTACATTAAATATAAAAATATTTTACAATAGTTATATTATTTGTTATAATAAAATCAATAAAGTAAATTATTTAAGGAATATATAAATAAATGAAAAAGATAATAATAATACCTGATTCTTTCAAAGGAAGTGCAGGCAGTTTAGAAATTTGCAATTACATAGAAAGAGGAGTATTAAAAGTTATTAAAGATGCTGACATTATAAAAATACCTGTTGCTGACGGAGGAGAAGGAACTGTAGAATCCATATTTTATGCGGCTGGAGGCAATATAAAGAAAATAAATGTAAAAAATCCAGAAGGTAAAATAATAGAAGCTAAATATGGAATTATTAATAAAGAAAAAGCTGTTATAGAAATGGCTGAAGCATCAGGACTTACTTTAGTTGATGATAAAACAAGAAATCCTTTAAAATATTCTACTTATGGTACAGGAGAATTTATAAAAGATGCAGTTAATAACAATATAAAAGAAATTTTAATAGGAATAGGAGGAAGTGCAACCAATGACTGCGGAATAGGAATGGCTAATGCTTTGGGATATAAATTTCTTGATAAAAATAATAATGAACTAGAAGCTATTGCTGAAAACATGATAAAAGTTATAGATATAGATGATAGTAATGTTGATAAAAGAATATTTGATATAAAAATAACTGCTGCATGCGATGTGAAAAATCCTCTTTATGGAAAGAATGGTGCTACTGCCGTATATGGAAAACAGAAAGGTGTTACAGAAGAAACTTTTGATATACTTGATAATGGACTTAAAAATATAGCAAAAATCATAAAAGAAAAATTTGGTAAAGAAATAGACTATATGGAAGGTGCTGGTGCTGCAGGCGGACTTGGCGGAGGACTTGTTGCTTTTTGTAATGCCAAACTAAAAAGTGGAATAGATGCTGTACTTGATATAATAGATTTTGAAACAAAAATAAAAGATGCTTCTCTTATAATAACAGGAGAAGGTGCTATTGACGGACAAACTAAAGAAGGAAAAGTGCCTGTAGGAGTTGCAAAAAGAGCAGGAAATATACCGGTAATTGCTATAGTTGGAGAGATAAGAGAAGGAGCTGAAATAGTATATGATTTAGGTATTAAGTCTATAATGCCTTTATGTACAAAATCTATGACTCTTGAAGAATCTATTTCTAATACCGCTGCTTTGGTAGAAAATGCTTCTGAAAGAGCATTAAGATTTATAAATATAGATTTAATATAATTTACAATATTATTTTTTAATTATTTATGATTGATGTAAATTATCAGAAATACCATAAATATTAAAATATCTTAGTTCTATATTTTCTATATCATCATTTATTTCTTTTAATGAAAATTTTAAATTAAGTCCCATTAAATATATATTATCTAAAGCAAGATACCTTTCATTTTTATTATCATCTTTAGGCATATAATCATATATTTTCATGTTAACATCTATATGAATATCGCAAATTACATATCCTTCTTCAAATATCTCTGTAGTAATAAGCATATAATTATTTAAATAATCGTATTCACTATAGGCATTATCTGAATACATTTTTAATATTGATAAATCTAAATAATCTTCAACACCTTCTTTTATTTTTTTCTCAATATTAGAATCTTTATAAATTTTATCTCTAACTTCTTCTTTAGTAATTCTAGTATTATAATTATCAAAACTGTTAAGACTTCCTAAAGTACCCATTATCATATACCCCCAAACATTATATTAAAGAATTATATAGATATTGAAAAAAAAGAAAAGTATATTATTTTTTTAATTAACATAATACTTTAACTATTTTTAATCATTTGAATTTATATTATTGCAATTATATATTAAAAATGATATATATATCAAATATAAAAATAATTGTAATTTTTATAAATGGAGAATAATAAAATGAGAATTTCTGAAATAGAAAGAAATACTAATGAAACAAAGATAAAAATTAAATTAAATATAGACGGAACAGGTAAATATAAAAACGATACTCATATAGGTTTTTTGGATCATATGCTTGATTTATTTGCACGCCATGGAAGATTCGATTTAGAGACAATATGTTATGGAGATATTAATGTAGATTATCACCATTCTGTAGAGGATATGGGAATTGTATTGGGTAAATGTTTTGCTAAGGCCTTAGGAGATTTGAAAGGAATTAAAAGATACGGTAATTTCAGCATGCCTATGTGCGAGGCTCTTACTATTGTATCTGTTGATATATGCGGAAGAAGTCATTTAATTTTTAACAGCGATTTAAAACATGAAAAAGTTGGAGATTTCGATACTGAACTTGTTAAAGAATTTTTTACAGCATTTACTAATTCTATGAATATTACTTTGCATATAAACACTTTATATGGAGAGAATACTCATCATATAATAGAATCTATTTTTAAAGGTGTTGCCAGAGCTTTAGCGCAGGCTTGTGAAATAGATGAAAAATATAAAGATGAAGTATTATCTACAAAGGGAATGCTTGAAAATAATAAAAATTAAAAAATTGATTTTTTGTTTTTATAAAAAAGCACTTATATAATTTTTTTAATTTATTAAGCCCGCCCACCCGCCCCTATACTTTGACTTTTATATTTTATTTTAGTATAATAACTTAATAAAATTAATAGGATTTTTTTATGATAGCTATAATAGATTATGAAGTAGGAAATTTATTCTCTCTTATGTCATCATTAAAGTATGTAGGAATAGATGCCAAACTTACAGATGATGAAAAAACTATAAAAGAAGCTGATGCTTTGATACTTCCAGGAGTAGGAGCTTTCAGAGATGCATTAGCAAAACTTGAAATAAGAAAAGAAGGAACACTTAAAAATACTATTATAGAAGAAGCCAAAAAAGGAAAATTAATTTTGGGTATATGCTTAGGTATGCAAATGCTTTTTGATAAAAGCTATGAATACGGAGAGCATAACGGACTTGGACTAATAAAAGGAAATATATGTCCTATAGAAAAAGATTTAAAAAATAAAGATTTGAAAGTTCCTCATATGGGATGGAATAATCTAAATATAAAAAAAGAAGATAAGCTATTTAAATATATAAAAAATATGGAATATGTTTATTTTGTACATTCATATTATGGAAAAGACTGCGAAGAAAGCATAATAGCCGACAGTGAATATGATGTACGAATACCAGCCATTGTAAAAAATGATAATGTATACGGAATACAGTTTCACCCTGAAAAAAGCGGAGATACAGGACTTAATATATTAAGAGGCTTCAAAGATTTAGTACAAAAAGGTTAAATTAGAATAAACCTACTCTAGTTCTTTTAATCTCTGTTCTGTATCTTTTTATCTCCCATTCAGTTCTGCTTTTATCCCATTTAAGTATATTAGCCATTTCCTCTGCTATATGCTCTGATATTAAAGTACCGCAGTCATTCTCTGTTAATATGAATCTTAATCTTCTCATCATAATATCATCTAAATGCATAGCATGTTCAACTTCTACAAAATACTTTATGAGTCCTCTGTTAATTCTATAATCGAGTCCTACTTCTACTAAAAGAGATGAATCATTTTTACAAAGCTCATTCAATTTTAGAATTAGATTAACAGAGCCAAAATAATCTATAAGGAATTTAACTAAATCTTCATTCAAAACTAATTCAACATTTTTCTCAAATTTATTATTAACAACCTTCTGATTACTGAACCATTTATAAGGCTTGCCGTACATTTTTACTAATGTCTTCATAGTAACAGAAGAAGAAGTTGTAAAGTTTCCGCCTTCAACCAAGAATAATCTATACTGAGGATGAGAATGTATCTTAACCTGTGAAGGATTAAGAGGCATCATTCCAGACTGAGTAGTAATTATATGGTTTTTATTAACAATAGAGCTGAAATAAGTATTATATATATCAAGCAAATATTCAGCCTCATCGCTTGTAGTGTATATACAGTCTAAATCATGAGTATTTTTTTTGATTGTAGGACCTATAATAGTATTGTTCTTCCAACGCATCAAAAATACATTAGGTCTTGATTTTATTTTAGGCAGAATAACAGATTTATTTATATGAATTAAATCGCTGTCTATGATTAAATGACTTCCCTTAACATAAACTAGCTTATCTTCAAAATTTCCATTAGGAAGAAGAGAACTTATACTATGTCCCCAAGCTCCGGCAGCTATTAATACAGTTTTAGCACTTGCCGTATGAACTCTGCCTGTAATATGATCTGTAAAAACTACATTTTCTATCTCTTTCTGATTATATTCAAAAGCCTTAACTTCACAGTAGTTTAATATATCCGCTCCGAACTCTTCAGCTTTCAAAAGAAGTTCTATAACATATCTTGAGTCATCTAATAAGCCTTCATAATATTCTACAGATGCTATGACATCATTATTTATCAAATCCGGCAAAGAATCCAATGTTTCATTTCTGCTAAGTGATTTATGTCTTTTAGTTTTTCCAAACAGAGAGAACATATCATATAACATGATCTTTATTTCTTCTCTTAAAAGCCCTGTACTGCTATGCTCATATATAGGATTGATAATGCCAAAATGCGGAGCTGAAGCCTTATACATAAGGTTATTTCTTTCTCTTACCCTATGAATTGTATACATTAAATTCTTACTATTCATATCATTAAATCCGCCTGAAAGCATTTTAGAAGTTCTGGAAGAAGAACCGAAAGCAAAATCATGCTTATCAAGCAAAAGTACGGAAAGTCCTACTCTGGAAGCCTTTAAAGCTATAGTAGCTCCAATAACTCCCCCGCCTATAATAATGATATCATATTTTTTATTACTATTTTGGAGTATCTCAGCTCTTGTTTTTGCCATAAATATCTCTCCTTTATTGCTATCGATAAACTCGCTTTATACTAGCTGACAACTTCCTTCGTCAGTTATCAGCTGCTCGTTTATCGTTTTTATTGCTATCGATAAACTCGCTTTATACTAGCTGACAACTTCCTTCGTCAGTTATCAGCTGCTCGTTTATCGTTTTTATCGCTACCAATAAACTCGCTTTAAAAGTTAATAATACAATTAATATTAGCAATAATAAAAAAATAATATATAAGCTCCGTATATATTCTAGTATATACAAAATCATTATAAATACAAATATTTTAACAATTCTCTTAAACTCATATGATTTTTATTCTTTTCTAAGAAGGACGGCATTTCTTTAACTTTACCATGATTATCTATATAATGCCCCTCAAACTCGCCAAGATATGATATAGGAAAACTTAAATAAGCATTATAAGCCAAAACAGAAAAATTCGGACTAAATACTATATAATTACCTTTATTCTTCTTAGCAAAATCAATCATATTGTCATTATCATCTAATGAGTCGCCTACTATAATAAATTTTTTAAATTTCTCATTATACATAATATTATCGTCAAATATAGAATGTTTTAAATCTTTCATATCTCTTATAGAAAAATCATTAATATTCGTATAATTATCTCTTATATTTTTTGAATTTGTAGCCATTCTATTTTTTTTGAATATTAAATTTTCTATTCCCAAAGAATCAATAAATTCATTAAAAGCTTTAATATCTTCAGTGGGATACATACTAGAGTTTAAAGCTAATGTAGATTCTGCCTCAATATCATTGATAAATTTATGATATAACTCTTTAGCCTCATCAAATTCATACTGCATTCCATTATAAAAAGGCTTTTCTAAAGTATTATTTGAATAATAGTCTAATTTCCTTCCATAATCGCATATTCCGTATTTTTTGCCTTTTGGAGACGATATATCCTTTATACTATGACTGATATAACTATATTTAGCATCGCATAAATGATTGCATCCTATACAAAAACTGTCTATAGTTTTTACTTCACTTATATCATCATTAATTTTATTATCTATATCTCTTTGAACCTCAAATACATGAGTAGGACATAAATCTGTTATCATAGAATTATATCCGTCTACAACTTTATAATCCTCGCATATTCCGCAATTAATACATCTTTCAAAATTTGTTTTTATGAAATCAGGCAGATTCATTTTTTCTACAATGCTTTTTAATTCTATCAAGTTAATATCATTTTCATTGAAAGCATTAGGAGATGCCTCTATAGAAATTTTATAAATATCTAAATACTTTTTCAATCTGCATAAATAATCAGCTTTACAGCTTTCGCATATAGGTTCATGCATATAAAGCATAGCCTTTAATAGAGAAGTTCTATACTTTATAATATCCTCATCTTTTTCATTTAAAACGCTCATTCCATTTTCTACTATCTCATTGCAGGCATATTTATAAGAATAATCATTTTCATTTTTTTTCTTTACTTTAACCAAGCATAATTTGCATCTTAGAATATTATTTTTATCTTCAAAAGTATTTGTACTATTTATTTTATATGAGCATAAATGAGGTATATCTATATTGATGTATGACAGTGCCTGAAGTATAGTATATCCTTTCTGAGATGATACAGTCTTTCCATCAACATTAAATTTTACTATCATTAAATAAAACCTCTAATATAAAAAAGATTTTTAATTTTTTACAAAACTATACAATGTTATCTTATTTTCTATCAAATATACAAATTCATCTCTAAACATTTCCATAGTAGATAATATACAGTTAGCCAGACTTCTTATATATAAACATGAAGCCCCTATTTTAATCATTTCAACAGCTTCTTTCAAATTAGAATAATCATCAAAATTTGAATACCCCAAAAGCATTCTATTAATATAATATTCGCATAAATCAAATCCGTAATGGCATGGAGAACATCTTCCGCATGATATACTTTTACCAAATTGAATTATTTTAAGTACAACCCTTATTATACATCTGTCCTCTTGTATAAAACATATTCCTCCATTTCCAATCTTCATATTAAGACTGTCAAAACATTCATAATCTAAAGTCATTTTCTGGAAAGTTTCAAAATCAATAGGAGGGTTTAAAAAACCATTAGTAAATACGCATTTTATAGTATATTCTTTTACCGTTCCGCCAGCAGCTTTGACAATATTTCTTAATGGAGTATGCATTTCAAATTCATATAGATTAGGATTAATAATATCCCCTGTAATAGAAAGTATATTACTTCCTTTATACTCTCCATTTCCATAATCTTTGAAAGTAAATCCTCCTATATGAGCCAAATATGCAATTTGTGATATAGTTTCTAAATCAAATATGTATTTTTTATTTTCTAAAAAAGAAGGTGTGATTCTGATATTATATTTATTATAATAGGCATATTCATCATATATATTAATTTCTATATCATATACAAAATTAGCATCTTCTGCTTCAACTATAGATTTTAATATAATATCTCTTTCTTCCAAATAATAATCTTTCAATACTATATCTATTCTTTTAATATTTAAAATCTTTGCTATGAATACAGATCCGTCTAATATGAGATGAGGATTATTTCTTAATAGAAATTTATCTTTGAAAACTAAATAATCAAATGAAGCGGCATTGATTAGTATAAAATCTTCTTTTATATTTCCGTCAATTAATAATTGATATATAGAATTTTGAGTAATATCTCTTTTAAATATAGTATATTCTTTTAAATCATCAAAAAAAGAATTACCTATTTTTTGAACTGCTAAATATTCTCCGAAATGATCTTTATACAGCTGAATATTTTCTATATTGTTTTCACTATGCAGTACAAATCTTTTCATCTTTTTCTTACATGTATAGCTTCTATATACTTAATAATACTTTTAAAAGACGATTTTGTACATTCCATACCATTAATAAGGACAGGTACAGCATTATGGCAATTATGCATACACTCCATCTCTTTAAGGAGCATACCATCGGATGACGGCACTCCTATTTCTAAATCATAATGAGAACGAATAGACTCTAAAAGAGAATAAGCTCCTTTCATAGAGCAATGAAGTCCTACGCATACCTCTATGACAGTTTTTATATTACTTGCCATATTACTTTCCCATTAAAAATATAAAATTCCAAGAGATGAAAAACATTAATATGAATAATGTTATTTTATATTACTTTTTCTTATGCCTATTTTTGCGTAAACGTTTTTTACGTTTATGCGTAGCCATCTTTTGACGAAGTCTTTTTCTTCCTGAAGGCATATACACTCCCATTTTATCTAATTTGAACGTTCATTATAACATTTTACACAAATAATTTCAAGTTTAAACTAAAAACTAATTTGATTTTTTTATATTTATTAATAAGTTTTAGCATAAATAAAAAAATAATCATAGCATTTTATAAAAAACACTATGATTATTCTTATAACTATTAAAAATTAATGTCTATTCATCAAAATTTATCTATATCAACAAGTTTTTCTACTGTTTTAGCAAGCAAATAAACACCTACTCCTGTAGCTCCTTTAGATATATATTTTACATTTACATCACTCATATCAGTACCTGCTATATCCAAATGAGCCCATCTTGCTCCTTCTGTAAAATATGATAAGAATTGTGCTGCTGTTATAACTCCTGCGTATCTTCCGCCTGAATTTTTTATATCAGCTATATCAGATTTTATATCTTCTTTATATTCATCAAACATAGGAAGTTCCCATACTCTTTCATAAGTATCATTGCCTGCATCTTTTAAAGCACAAGATAAAGCTTCATCATTTGAAAGAAGTCCTGAAGCATGTCTTCCTAAAGCTATTGAACAAGCCCCTGTTAAAGTAGCAATATCTATTACAAAATCAGGATTATATTTTTTTATTCCATAAGCCAAAGCATCAGCAAGTATTAATCTTCCTTCAGCATCTGTATTAACTACCTCTACAGTAACACCATTATACATTTTTAATATATCGCCAGGATTTATAGCAGCACTTCCTGTTTTATTATCAGTTAAAGGACATATTACTGTAACATTAGCTTCTAAATTCATATCAGATATTAAGAATAAAGCTCCGCAAACAGCAGCAGCTCCTGCCATATCGTCTTTCATACCAAGCATACTTGTACCAGGCTTTAAAACCATTCCGCCTGTATCGAAAGTAATACCTTTTCCTACCAATAAAATATGTTTTTTAGCCTTAGCTTTCTTATATTGAGCAATAAATACTCTAGGAGGATTCTTACTTCCGGCATTAACACCTAATATTCCATTCATACCAAGAGTCTTTAATTCTTTTTCTGTAAGAACTGTAGTAGTTATTTTTCTGCTTTCAGCCTGTTTTTTAGCTCTATCAACAAATGTCAAAGAATTTATAACATTACTTGGCTCATTAACCATATCTCTAGCCCAAAATATGCTGCTTGCTATCTGATTAGCTTTAGATATGGCATTTTCAGTATCTTTTTTATGCTCAGAAACTAAAAGTATATTCTTAATATTAGACTGCTCTTTTAATCTTTTATTACCTAAATAATTATCAAAGCTGTAAGAAGAAAGCATTATACCTAAACAAAACTGAATATATGATTCTTCAGAAGCTATTTCAGCAAATAATTCTGCCATATCTACTTCTATATCATCTATATGCAAATCTTTCATTATTTTTACCAATGAAGCACCGGCATTCTTCCAAGTTTCATACATATAATTTTTTACTTCCTTATATGTAATATAAATTACCCTTGTATTGCTAGCAAATGCGAAAGCAAATGGAGTAGAAGTAGTATAATATTTATCTTTTACCAAACTATTAAATAACTTTATATACTCTTCATTAAATGAGCATACTTTAAGCTGCTCTTTCTCTACTTTTACAAATACGGCCACAGTATGTTTTTTAATGAAATTGATTGTATGTTTTAATTTCATTTTTTGTTCCTTTATGATTTTAAAATAACTTTTGATTAATAATTATATATAATGTTTATTTTATGTCAATTATAATATAAAAAAATATTATAAACGATATTGCAATATACTACTAAAGGTATATAATCGCATATAAATTAGCATATTATTTCATCAGGAGGTTGAAAATATATGATAAGAAAAATATTTAATGTAGTAATTTCTATTTCTGTGCTATTATTTGTATTATCATGCGGAACAGGAATAAGCAAAAGCAGACCCGAAGGCTGGATTAATGATGATACATTCAGAGTAATGGGAATGGGCTCCCCATCAGATGATATAGATGATAAGTTCAGAAGAGAAGTAGTGTCAAAACAAGCAGCTGAATTAGATGCTAAAAACAAAATCGCAGCAAAAATAGTAGGTTCTTATATAGAATCTCTAAGCTCCACTGAAAAAGGCATGATTGATGAATATGTTATACAGGAAAGAGTTGCCGGAAGAATAAGAGGTACTTCTGTTGTAGAAACTAAATGGGATTCTAAACAAAATTGTACTGTAGTAATGGAACTTTATTCTAAAAATCTAAAAAAACAAATGGATAACCTAGTAGTTCAATATCTTAATGAAGTAGGAATGCAATATACTGCTCAGGATGTTGCCGGAATGGTAAGAACTTATGAATAATCATTAAAAATATGTAATTAAAGGGCTTCTTAATGGAAGCCCTTTTTATTTTTTAAAATTAAAAAAAATAATAATAATAATCGATAATTATAAAAGCAGAAAAAATTGTAATATTTTTTATATTTTAAAATATACCAGTTAAAATTATTTTTTATTATGGTATTGCAATATAGTATTCAAAATATATAATACTACAATCAAATTAGAAAGGATTAAATATGAATAAATTTATAAAATTATTTCTTACAGCATCAATGTTTTGGCTATTTCTTATCTCATGCGGAACTGGAGTAAGCAAAAGCAGACCCGAAGGCTGGATTAATGATGATACTTTCAGAGTAATGGGAATGGGAATTCCTGCAGAAGATATAGATATAGATGATAAGTTTAGAAGAGAATTAACCTCAAAACAAGCAGCTGAATTGGATGCTAAAAATAAAATAGTAGCAAAAATAGTAGGTTCTTATATAGAATCTCTAAGTTCTACTGAAAAAGGTATGATTGATGAATATGTTATACAGGAAAGAGTTGCTGGAAGAATAAGAGGAGCTTCTGTTGTAGAAACAAAATGGGATTCTAAGCAAAATTGTACTGTAGTAATGGAACTTTATTCAAAAGGTTTGAAAAAACAAGTAGATTCATTAATTACTAAATATCTTAATGAAGTAGGAATGCAATATACTGCTCAGGATGTTGCCGGAATGGTAAGAACTTATGAATAATAATAATTTTTATATGTAAATTCATTAGACTCAATATATGAATATTTTTATTAGAAATAATAAAAATAATAGTTTAAAAATATTAAAAAGCTAATTATAAAAATTATTTTGTTATACTTTAGCAAAATAATTTTATTAGCAACAATAAGGAATTAATTATGTATATAGAAAATATTAAAGGAAGAACTGCATTCGTATCTGGAGCAAGTGCAGGTATCGGCGAAGCTGTAGCTAAAATGCTTGCTTCTAATGGAGTTAACCTTATTTTGGCTGCAAGAAGAATAGAAAAACTTGAAGCTTTAAAAAATGAATTAGAAAAGAATCATAATGTAAAAGTAAAAGTAATACAATTAGATTTTTCTAAATCTGAAGATATAGTAAAAGCTATAGATTCTCTTAAAGATGAAGATAAAAAAATAGATATACTTATAAATAATGCCGGCTTAGCTTTAGGTAAAGATTTATACTATAATAATCCTATAGAAGATTCTCTGCAAATGATTAGAGTTAATTGCGAAGGATTAATAGTATTAACAAGACTTCTTCTTCCTTATATATTAGAAAGCAAACATGGTCATATAGTAAATCTATCTTCTACTGCTGCTGATGAAGCCTACAGCGGAGGAGCAATATACTGTGCCACTAAATCCTTTGTAGAAATGTTTGGAGACAGTTTAAGAGTAGAATTAATCGATAAACCTGTAAAAATAACAAATATAAAACCAGGAGCCGTTAATACAGAGTTTTCTACTGTAAGATTCAAGGGAGATAAAGAAAAAGCTGACAATGTATACAAAGGATTTAATCCTTTATATGCTGAAGATATAGCCGATAATATAGAGTATGCATTAACTAGAAAAAGTCATGTACAAATATCAAGTATGACTATTATGGCAGAAAATCAAGGTAGTGCTACTATAATACACAAAAACAAATAAATATTTAGGGAGCTTTATTTATGGGAGATATAGATAACACTAGAGATAGATTAAAGTTAGATGAACTTAATAAAGATGCAAGAAAAGATTTATTTAATAAATTTGTAGATGCAGGCGGAGAAGTAGTAGCCGATAAAAAAAGAGATAATGGCAATACTCTTGTAGGATCATCAAAAAAAGGTCAAAACGTAGTAGGAGGAGGAAATAGCGGCAGAAGTTCCAAAGGTTCAAGTTTTGCCAATTCAAAAAGCGATGCTAAAGATAAAAATAATAAATCTTCTTCTACTATAACTATTCCAAATAAAAAAAATAACGGGTTATTTTTTAATGTTAAATTATGGTTCAATGCTTTAAGTTCTGGTGTAATAACTTTGATGGGTGGGAATGTTAATCCTAAATTCTTAAACTTCATAGATAAAAATGTTATAGCTGCGCTTTTGGAAATGGATACTTTAATATTCAATGCATTAAACCCAAGTGAAGCTTCTGATATAGATGCTAAAGCTAAACATCAAAAAGTAATTTCTCAATTTTCTAAAACTTTAGATGATCTAGAGCTTTTAGAAAGAATAAAAGATCAATATAATGAAGGCGTATATAAAGACTTTTTAAGACCATATAAAGAATTAAACAGTACTGTTATGGCTGAAAGTTATATAAAAGAAATCAAAGCTATGTTCAGACCGCTTTATGTACTTCATGCTTATTCTTCAAGAATAAAATTAGCCGGAGAAAAAGCTATGTTTGCATATGCTATGGTTGATAATATAAGCAAAGGTATCGTAAACTCAAGAATATCTGCTTTTAAAAGAGCTGTAGATTTAATATATGGAAAATATTATCCAAAACTATTTACACTTTTACAATATGCCTCAAAAGAACCATTAGAAACTATAAATGATTTTAACCGTTATCTTAATATCACTGATGAAGATATACTAGGATATTACACAAAATTAAGAAAAGAAAAAGAAAAATTACAAGAAACTAAAATAGAACAGGCAAAAGAAAATATAGGTAAACAAAAAGATAATGAAGAAGAAAAATTAAGTAAAGTAGAATCTATAGGTATAAAACTTATAGATAAATGCGTATCATTCAAAAAATCTGATAATAATATAGAATATGAAGCAGATCCATTCTTTATAGTTCCTATAAAAGATAAAATATATAGAATAAAAGTATTGATAGACTTTTTAGATAGAGAATATTCTGCTGTATTTGTTTCTAATAAAGTAAGATATAATTTAGTTTATGATAATCAGGTAAGAACAGATTATAAAAATGATTTTAACAATATATTTTTATCATTATCAGATACTAACTCAAGATTAAATGAATACAGTGAACTTTGCAAAACAATAAACAAAGTTGAAGAAGATAAAACTATGCGTTTTGAACAGAGAGTTTCTATGCTCTCAGATAAAAACGGACAGCGTTCTTATTTAGCTAAAAATTTAAGAAACACTTTCGTATCAATAATAACACCTTTTAAAAGAAAATTGGATAAATTGTTATTAGATAAAGAAGAGAGAGAAAGAATAATTGAAAATCCTAATGATATATTAACTTTTTCTGCTGAAGTAGGAAAAACTAAAAAAAGAATACAGGGTTATAATGTAATGAAAGCATTAACTGAAGCTTATTATTTCATATCAGGATTTAATTACTTAATCACTCAGGGAGAATTATCAGGTGCTGGTATTCTAATAGAGGGTGATGATAATGATGAGGCATATACAAATGTTGCTGAAAAACAGGAATCTATTGAATCGGTAGTAACAACTGATAATGCAGCAGAAAATGCTAATCAAAAAGATAATGCTGAAAACAATAATGAAAATCAAACAAATGAAAATGAAGAATCAAATTATAATGCAGAAAACGCTAATGATAATGCATCAAATTCAGATGAAATTGTATTAGGAAATGACGGATTTAATGAATCTTTAAAAGATGAAGATTTATTTGTAAATCCAGAAGAAGAAAATGATGAGGAAAATTTATCTGAAGATACAGAAAAAAAAGATGAAGAAGATATAAAACAGTAAGTATAAGAGAGGTTGTTTTGGCTTATAAATCACCAAAGGTAATAATGCTTGAATATGTTCCGCTTCGCATATTGATGGAAATTATGGCATTTATGCCTTATATTTTTGTTATCTTGTTTGCAAAACTAATTGGAGCATTAATGTATTATCTTGTACCAAGTGCAAGAAAGGTTGCTTTGATTAATTTAAAACAGGCTTTTCCGGAAAAAAGTTTTCATGAAAGAAAAAGAATAGCAAAACGTTCTATGAAATCTATGATGATGACTTTTGCCGAATTCATTAAATCATCTAGAATGTCAGATGAGCAGATATTGAAAAGAATAAAAATAGAAGGTCAGGATAAATTTGATGAAGCTATGAATAAGAAAAAAAGAGGTATGATAGCTATCACAGGGCATATAGGAAATTGGGAATATATAGCTTTTTATTTTGCTATTAAAAAATATAATCCTGGAGTAATATTCAGACCGCTTGATAATCCAAAATTGGATGCTTATATGCGTTCTTGGAGAGAAAAAAGAGGTATGAAATGTATTCCGAAAAAAGGCGATTTAAGAGAAATATTCTATGTTTTAAATAATAATGCTCCTGTTGCATTCTTATGCGATCAAAATTATTTAGACGGTGTATTTGTTGATTTCTTTGGATACCCTGCCGCAACAGCAGTAGGTCCTGTGGCAATAGCTATGAAAACAGGTTCACCGATGGCTATAGTTTATAGTCTGCCTGACAGATACGGACATCATAAAATCATAGTTCATGACATAATGTATATAGAAGAAAAAGAAACTAAAGAAGAAACTATAAAACATAATGTTCAGAGATATACAAAAAAATTAGAAGAAATAATATCAAAATATCCTGAAAATTGGCTTTGGGTTCACCCTAGATGGAATACAAGGCCTAATGGAGAACCTGAAATTTTTTACAAACATAATAATTATAAATAGTTTTTTACTTTGTTTTTTTTTCATAGGTTTATATTATATATTAAATATACTAAAACGATAATAATTGTCAGAATAACATTATATAAATAATATAAATTTCTTGATTTTATGAAATGATGGGGTAATAATCTTCATATAATATATTCGATTTTATTTTTATTATAATTTTTTATTTAAAAATTAATATTTTTTTACTATAATAAAGTTGTGGCAAATTATTAAAATTTTAGTCTGAAAAATACATTAAACTGGAGGTTATGAGTATATGGAGCAAAAAAAACGTTCATTTATGTTCTTTTTAAATCTTGGGCTTACATTTACTTTGGTTGGTATAATTATTTCTTTTTTCATTTTTTCATATGAAAAAAATTATAAAAAAGATGAGTTCTTGGTTCATGCCCAGGCAGCACCTGAAAAAACATCTTTTACAGGTTCATTAGATGGTGCCTTAGCTGTAGAAAATGCTATAAGAGATGTTGTGGATAAAAATATGCCTGCTGTAGTTAATATATCTACAGAAATAGAAGCAGGACAAACTGAAGAAGATAGATATGCCGATGAATTCTTTAGATTTTTCTTCGGAGATCAAATGCCTAGACAAAAAAGAAGTCAGAAATCATTAGGAAGCGGTTTCATAATCAATGAAGAAGGATATGTGCTTTCTAATTACCATGTTGTAAAAGGCGCTACTAAAATAATGATTACGCTTTATGGAGAAGACGGAGAGCTTCCTGCAAAATTAATAGGTTATGATGAGGCTTATGACTTAGCATTACTAAAAATAGAGGATGAAAATAGAACTTTCCCTTATGTTGCTTTAGGAGACAGTGATGCTATAGAGCCTGGTGAATTTGCTATTGCTATAGGAAACCCTTACGGACTTAATAATACAGTTACTTTCGGTATTGTAAGTGCTAAAGGAAGAAGCGATGTTGGTGCTAATAAATATCAAAGATATATACAAACTGATGTTGCTATAAACCCTGGTAACTCAGGAGGACCTTTATTCAATATACATGGACAGGTTATAGGAATAAACACATTGATATATTCTACTTCTGGCGGAAGTATAGGTATAGGATTTGCTACTCCTATTAATCTTGCTACTTCAGTAATGACTGATTTAAAAGAAAATGGAAGAGTTACAAGAGGATATTTAGGTATATATTTACAAGATATCGATGGAAATCTTTCAAGAGGTTTAAATGTTAAGCAAAACAGCGGAGTATATGTAAGTGAGGTTGTACCTGATTCACCTGCTGCAAAAGGCGGATTACAGGACGGAGATATTATAATAGAGTATGATGGTGAAAAAATGACTAAATCAGGTGATTTATTCAATAAAGTAGCCACTACTAAAGTAGGAAAAGAAGTTACTGTTAAATATTTAAGAAATGGAAGAGAAAGAAGCACTAAAATCACTATAGAAGCTAGAGTTGAAGATGAAGAGGTTGTACCTACAAGACAATCTCAGAATAACTCACAAGGAAGTACTCGTTCTTGGATGGGATTAGATGTTTCTAATATCACTCCTGAAATATCTCAAAGACTTCAGATAAGAAGCAATGAGCGAGGTGTTGTAGTACTTAATATGACTCAAAACTCAAAGGCATATCAAAATGGACTTAGACCAGGAGATGTTATAAAAGCTATTAATGGTATAACAATATCAAATACTGATGATTATGATAATTTTGTAAAATCTTATGGTAATGATAAGTCCTTTACAATAACTATAAAACGAGCAAGAATGACTTATGTTATAATTATAGAATAGTGCTTTAATAAAAGTTAATAAAAAGGAATTGCAGGTAAATGCTTGCAATTCTTTTTTTATGTTCAATACTTTGTGTTAATTATGTTAACTATTTTTATATTTTGTACTTGCATTCATAATTGATTTAATATATTATTAATGAAATATATTATTTGGCAATTTAAGTTTTCATATATATAAATGTTCTTAAAAATAGGAGTAGTTAATCATGACACATTTAGAATTGAGAGAAAAATTCAAAGAGTTTTTTAAAAGCAAAAAACATGCTATAGAGAAATCATCATCTCTTATACCAATAGATGACCCTAGCCTACTATTTACTACAGCGGGAATGCTGCAATTCAAACCTTATTATGCAGGTATAAAAAAAGCACCTTATTCAAGAGTGGCAACTATACAGAAATGTTTCAGACTTTCTGACTTAGAAAATATAGGAAAAACTGCAAGACACCATACATTTTTTGAGATGTTTGGTAACTTCTGCTTTATGGGTGATTATTTCAAAAAAGAGGCTATAGAATTTGCTTGGGAATTTTCTACTCAAGTTATTAAACTTCCTATTGAAAGAATATATGTTTCTATTTATGAAAAAGACGATGATGCTTTTAAAATTTGGAATGAGCATATAGGTGTACCAAAAGAGAAGATTGTAAGACTTGGAAAGAAAGATAATTTCTGGGGACCTGCTGGAGATTCAGGAGCTTGCGGACCTTGCAGTGAGCTTTATATTGATATGGGCGAAGAGAAAGGATGCGGAAAGCCTGATTGTTTTGTTGGATGTGATTGCGAAAGATATTTAGAGTTTTGGAATTTAGTATTCAATGAATTTTTCCAAGATACTGAAGGAAATTTATCTCCTCTTCCTAATGTTGGTATAGATACAGGAATGGGACTTGAAAGATTATGCTATATTACTCAAGGTGTAGAGAGCAATTATCAAACTGATGTAATGAAGCCTATAGTTGATGCTATAGCTAAAAAATTGAATGTTAAATATGATGATAAAAATAAAACTAAAATCAATTTAATAGCAGATCACTTAAGAGCATTAGTATTTGTAATATCTGAAGGCTGTACTCCTTCTAATGAGGGAAGAGGATATGTACTTAGAAGACTTTTAAGAAGAGCTTTGAAAACTGCAAGCGATTTAGGACATAAAGGTTCTTTCTTAAATGAGATTACATCTTCTGTAGTTAATGTATATAAAGAAATATATGACTATCTTCCTAAAGAAGAAGAGAATGTAAAAAGAATATTAAAAGATGAAGAAAATAAATTCATAAATACAATATCTGCCGGTATGAATAAACTTTATGCTGTAATGGAAGAAAACAAAGACAGTAAAGTAATATCTGGTAAAGATGCTTTCATGCTATTTGATACTTATGGACTTCCTATAGACATAACAGAAGAGGAAGCTTCAGATCATGGATTTACAGTTGATAAGGCTGGATTTGAAGAAGCTATGGAAGAGCAAAAGAAAAGAAGCAGAGGAGCTGGAGAAGATAAAAGATCTAAATTTGGATATGTTGAAAATTATGAAACTAAATATGTAGGTGAAGAAACTGATAATCTTATAAACGGAGTTAATGCAAAAATTATTGCTGTATATGAAGATAATGCTAAAAAAGATAAAACTTCATCTTCAAATGCTGTTATTATCACAGATGTTTCACCTTTCTATGGAGAAATGGGAGGACAGATTGGAGATAATGGATATATAGAAAACAGCAAAAAAGAAATAATAAAAATAATAGATACTCAAAAGAAAGAAAATACTATTATACATATAGCAGATTGCAGCAGTCATTCTTTAAGCGTTGGAGAAGAAATAAAATTATTCGTTAATTTTGACAGAAGAAGTGCTATAAGAAAAAATCATACTGCTACACATATACTTCAGAAAGTTTTGGAGCTTACATTAGGAAATCATGTCAATCAGGCAGGAAGTTTTGTAAGCGATGAATATTTGAGATTCGACTTTACTCATCCTGATTCAATTTCTGAAGATACATTAATAAGTATAGAAAATCAGGTTAATGAAGTAGTATTCAAATCAATGCCTGCTGTAATAAAATATATGCCTAAAGAAGAGGCTATTGCCTGCGGTGCTAAGGCTTTATTTGGAGAAAAATATCCCGATACTGTAAGAATACTAGATATAGGAAATGGTTTTTCAGTAGAGCTTTGCGGCGGCAGCCATTTGACAAATACATCAGAAGTTGGTTATTTCCATATAGTGAGTGAAGGTTCTGTGGCTAGCGGAGTAAGAAGAATAGAAGCTATCACAGGATTAAAAGCTGCTAATGAAGCTAGTAAATTATTTAGTAAAGTTAAAAATTTAGCTCATATACTTAATGCTTCAAAAACAGATGAACTTACTGTAAGAGCTGAAAGTCTTCAAAATGAAGTAAAAAAACTGCAGAAAGAAATCAAACAGCTTAAAACTTCAGGTGCTTCTGCTGTTTCATTTATGGATAATTATGAAGATTTGAAAGGAATTAAATTCTATAATTTAGAGTTTAATGAGGATATTAAAGAAGTTAGACTTTATGCTGATACAATAAAAGAGAGAGTAAAAGACAGTATTTCTGTAATGATAAGCAAAACTGATTCTTCCAACTCTATACTTGTACAGATAACAGGAAATGCGTTAAAAGAAAAGAAATTATCTGCTAATAATATAATAAAAGATATTATTGCTGCTGCAGGCGGACGCGGAGGCGGAAAAGATACTTTTGCTCAGGGTTCTATTGAAAATATAGAAAAAGCAAAAGAAGAAATTAATAAATTAAAGAGTAAGTGGCTATAAGATTTTTATATGAAGAAAAATATTATACTTTTTATATTTGCAGTAAGCTCTTTGCTTATTATTTCATGCTCTGCAAAAGATGTTACATTAAGAAGAATAGAAGATGTTCATAAAGCAGAGCAGAAACTTGCAAAAAATCCTGATGATGAAGAGACTATATTAGAAGTACTTAATGCTGCACAAAACGGAGGAAGAGAAGTACGTGCTGAAGCTATATGGGTTCTTGGGAAAATAGAAGCGGATATAGCTTACAGCGATTTCCTACGTGCTAGCGTTGAAGATCCTGACTTTAATGTACGATGTTTGGCAGTTTTAGGATTAGGAAAATTAGAAGCAAATAATCCTGAAGCTATTGATAGAATAAAAAGAGCTATATCTGATACAGATTTGCAGGTTCAGATAGAAGGACTTAAAGTAGCTGGAAGAATAAATGCTAAAGAGCTTTTAAACTCTATACTTGATAGTTTATCAAGTAAAAATAAATGGGTGAGAATGGCTGCTGTTGAGGCTTTAAAAGATTATGATGATGCTAGAGTTGATAGATCTTTGAATTTACTCGCTTCTACTGATAAAGATTATGCGGTAAGATCTACTATTAATCAGGTAATAGAGTATAGAAAAAATAAGAAAAATACTCCGGCAGCAGAAGAGGAAGTAAAAGAAACAGCATCAGCAGAATAATAACATAGCAGAGGAAAATATATTAAATGAATAATAAAATTAATTTTCTTTTTATATCTACAATAATACTATTTTTATTTATTACTGTGTCATGTGCATCAAAGTATTCTTATGTAAGAGTAGATGATATAATAGAAAAAAATAGAACTATTGCTGTTGCTTCTTTCACCTTTCCAAAAAGTATGACTAATCAGTATTGGGATAGATTAAAATATTTAAACACTGAAATATATACAGATTTTGTATTGAACAGCTTCATCAGTAATTTTAATTCTCAAAATGAAATGGTTAAGCTTATCACTTTGGAGGAAGCTATAGGAAATAAAGAATTTGCTAATTTACCTAATCATTCTATATTGGGTGCTGACTATGTTGCGGCTACAGGCACACTTGCAACTAACAGATTAAGCGAAGAAACTTTGGCTTTACTTGCTGATAAAGTAGATGGAGTAATGTATGCTGAATCTGCTATGTCTTTTTGGTCTCAAAAGGTTACTATAGATTTTGAAATTTATGATATAGATGGAAATTACTTATGGATAGATACTTTGAATGGAGCTTCCTATTATATAATAGGAGATACAGGAGCGCCTACCAGACAAACTGCTTATGAAATAGTTATAGCTGATGTTATGAAATATCAAAAAAAGCATGCTGAAGAATTATATATAGTCATAGATCAGGCTATATCAAATGGGGTAAGCAGTTTAAAAGGAAAAGTTCCTTATGCATTCAATACCAATGATATTATATTCACACAAAAAACATTTAGTTTAACTAATGAAGATTATGCAAAAAAGGCGGGTATATATTAATGGCACAGAAACAAAAAATAGAATTAAATTTTAATGATGTAGATGATTTTCATTTTAAAAAAAGTCTGAAAGGTTATATGCTAAAAATAGCAGAAGATCATTATGTTATAGGCAATGAAGATTTAGCTATAAAAGCCACAGGAAAAACTCCTAAAGAAGCTGCTGAGATGCTCAAAGAACAATTTATAGTACTTGCTAATGATATAATGTATAAATCTAAGTATGCACCTTTAAGTGAAAGAGAAAGAAAGAAAGTAAATATTATCAATTCTATATGTGATATTATTTAAAAGTATTTACATAAAGTTTTAAAAAGCGAGTATTTTAACACTCTATCTTTTTAAAACTTCATAAATTAATTTTTTCTATAATCTTTATATTTTTCCATTAATTCATCAAATATTTTGGCAGCTTCAAATATAAGATAATCGCATCCTTTTTCTTCATCTCTATAATGTTCTACCAAATAATCGCAATTAATACTATTCATTTTATCATTAAATTTATTTATATATTCTGCTTCTATTTCTTTTAACAGAGTACCTTCATGTCCTCTGTCTTCTATAAAAGCCTTAGCAAAAGCCATTATTCCGCCTGTTAATATACCGCAAGTTATACCAACAGCCATACCTCCTCCGAAACCTGCTGCTAATTTTAAATCATCTCTATTTATTCCAAGTTCATAAACTTTATTAGCTCCGTAAAGCATTTTCTCAGCACAATTCAAATCTTCTGCTTTACCGAATCCTGAATATAAATACTCATATAATGTCATATAAAATACCTCTTATATCAAAATTTAATTAAAGTAGAACCCCAAGTAAGACCAGCTCCAAAAGCAGTAAGAAGAACATAATCATCCTCTTTTATTGTTCCGGATTCAAATGCTTCTGTAAATGCTATACCTACACTTGCAGCAGATGTATTGCCGTACTTTTGTATATTAATATAAAATTTATTGTCATTTAAACCTAAAGTCTTTGCAACTGCATTCATTATTCTAGTATTAGCCTGATGAGTTATTATTAGTGACAAATCTTTTAAATCTAAATCAGCATTTTTTACTGTTTTATTGATAGTTTCATCGAAAGTCTTAACAGCCTTTTTGAAAACTTCAGTACCTGCCATAGTTATAGTGTTTGTATTATCTTCAACATTCTCCTCTGTAATAGGATTAACACTTCCGCCGCCTTTTACTATAAGTATTTCATCATTAGGCTCAGAACCTATATCTGTTGAAATAATGCCTTTAGAATCATCTGAAGAAGCCTCTAATAAAGCACTGCTTACACCATCTCCAAATAATATAGCAGTAGTTCTATCCTCCCAATTAAGTATATCAGAACATTTTTCAGCAGCAATTATTAAAACCTTTTTACATTCTCCGCTTTCTATAAGAGAAGCAGCTGTATTTAAAGCATATATATATCCTGAACAAGCAGCAGATATATCGAATGCAAGACATGAATTCTTTATATTAAATGCCTTTTGAATAAGCCCAGCTGTAGAAGGAAATGTATATGATTTTGTAGAAGTAGCAACTATTACAGCATCAGCATCTTCTATTACGGCACCTTTATCTTTTAATTTTGATACAGCCTTAACTGCCATATCTCCTGTGCTTTCTTTTTTATCTGCTATTCTTCTCTCTTCTATTCCTGTTCTTGAAACTATCCAATCATTATTAGTATCCAATTTCTTTTCTAAATCATAATTAGTCATTACATTTTCCGGCAAATATGATGACAAATATTTAATACTAGCTTTCATATTAATTAAACTCTCTTTTTATATTATTTTATTAATTTTCTTATAATCAATTTTTATTTGGAAAAAGATAACAATCATAGTATTTTATGTCAATAGTATTATTTTATATATTTTTATCTTTTACCAAATAAATCATAGGAACGCTTATCACTGTAACAGCATATTTTACTATAAAATTAAATATGAATATTCCTACTAAAGCATCGAAAGGCAAAGTTCCCCAAAATGCTATAGCAACAAATACTAAATTATCCACAGGTATACTGAAAGCATTACTTATTAATACTCTAAGCCATTGATGTTTCTTTGTTATCTTAGTTACGAAAAGATGATATATTTCTGTATCAACAAGCTCTGATAATGTAGAACCTAATATAGATGCTATTGCTATTCTCAAAACAGGACTTAAAGTTAATTGAAAAGCTTTATTAAATTCCCAACTAGCATCTGCAGGTATTTGAGATACTATATAAAAATAAATAGGAGAAAAAATATTAATAATTGCTGACACTATTATAAGTTTTTGAGTATTTTTCTTACCTATAGTTTTAT
Source organism: Brachyspira hyodysenteriae ATCC 27164 (assembly GCF_001676785.2). NCBI lineage: Bacteria > Pseudomonadati > Spirochaetota > Spirochaetia > Brachyspirales > Brachyspiraceae > Brachyspira > Brachyspira hyodysenteriae. Next base: position 2,687,299 of record NZ_CP015910.2, read on the forward strand.
GTGCCATATCTCTGATTGTAAAAGCTAGAGGATACAAGAATGTACCTCCATCAACAGCAAGATTTAAAACATTCGCTATCTTTACGCTTGCTATATTTGATATCATTTGGCAAGCTATATAAGAACAAATAATTAATATAGTAATAAATGATATACTAAAATCTTCTTCTATTTTTTCCATAATTAAAAACCCATTAATTTTATATTAAGTGGATATATAATATACTAAAAAAATATTTTAGTCTATAGTTTTTTTCATAATAAAAAAATCTTGTTTTATGTAAAAAAATTATATATTATTATATAATTTTTATTATATTATTATATAATTATTATTATATAAGTATTAAGTTAAGTAAAAAAGGTTATAAAAATGGTGTATATCATATTATCAACAATAGTATTATTAATTTTAATTATTATAATAATAATAAGGAAAATTTTTAATAATAAAAAAACTCCTTCACTTAAATATATAAAAAAACAAATAGAAGAATTAACTAATAAAATTAATGAAGATGAAAAAGATTATGTATCTCTTTATCAATTAGCAAAACTTAAAGAGCAAATAGAAGAAACTGAAGAAGCTTTAAAGATATATGAAAAATTAATGCAGGTTTCTTTCTTCAAAGAAAAAGAGGAATTAGAAATAAGTAAAAAATTTGAAAGTTTCTATGAAAATCTTGAAAAAAAAGATGATGCTTTCAAATACACTTTAAAAATTGCTAAATTAGATCCTAATAATATGTTTTACAATATCAAAACAGGAACTATTCTCTGTAATGAAGGATATTATATACTTGCATCTGATTACTTCAATAAAGCTATTTTAAATAAAAATGAATTTGATATAGATAATCTTAAAGCGGCTGCATTTACTTTCTTTAAGATAAAAGATTATAAAAAATCTATTGTATTTTTAGAAGAACTGCAAAAAAGATTAGCAAAAGAAAATGATAAAGATATAGATACTATTAATAGTACTTTAATATCAATGTATATGATTTCAGATGAATTAAATATAGCAAGAAGTTTTATAGAACAAATCATAGTTAATAAACATATTAATAATCAATTCTATATTGATAGAATTTATCTGCATATATTATATAAAGTTCTTGATAATGAAAAGTTTAAAGAATTATATACTAACTTATATAAAAAATATAATATATCAAATCCTAATAAAAAAATATCCGATTTAGTATTAGATTATTCTTTCTATTCATATTTTTTAAGAGATATATCTTTATCTCAAAAATTATTTGAAAATATAAAAGATCTAAATTTACCTGAATTAAATACTTATAATTTTGAACTTATAATAAAATATTTGTCAGATATAAATAAAGCTACAGAACAGCTCAATAAATTAAGAAATATGATGAAATTGGATAATTCAAAAAATGATAATTATGAAAAATATGTAGAAAAAGAAGATATTGAAAATTGGGAAAGAGCTGTTGATTTATGGGAGGGATCTTTTATAGATATAAATTACTTATCTTCTCTTATAACAATACAAAATAATATAAATGTTAAGAAAATTTTAGATGAATTAAAAATAGATGACAATAACAATAATAATAATGAGATGAGCTTAAAAATTGTTCAGAAAGTAGATAAAATTTATAATATGAACATTATAGATTTCAAAAAATTATGTCAAAATTTAATAAGAACAAAATTATCCCATTCCATAATACAAGAATATACTGACAATAATACAAAAAGTGATTATGGAGATGAGGTTAATTATATAACATATAATACTAAAGGAAATAAGAGAGATACTACTTTAATATCTTTTAAGAGATGGAAAAAAATTGAAATTGGCGAATTAATAATAAGAGACTTTTTAATGATGATCAATGAATCAGGAGCTAAAAACGGTATTTTAATAGTGCCTGTAACATTAAGTAATAGTGCTAAAAGTTATGTTTCATATAATAATAAAGTAACTGTTTATTCAAGAAATCAATTTAATAATCTTCTTAAAGAAGAAAAACTATAATAAAATAAATATAAAAAAGTGATAGTTTATTTTTTATAAACCATCACTTTTGAAAATTAAAATAAGCGAAAATTTATTTCAACATTTCTCTGTCTACTAAATCATTTGCAGGAACATAATCATTTATTACCTGTGAGAATACTAAAGTATCAACAAAACCTCCTCTTTTTATAGATAAGAAAAGATCATTATATTCATTTTCAGGCATTCCTAATTTTTTCATAGTTACAGCTTTATAGAATACAGCATCATTAGCAAATCTAGTTCTAGGATATTCTGTAATTACTCTATCAAATAGAGCAATAGCTTCCTGAAGTTCAGTTTTATCATTAGAATAAGTTTGATAAAGCATACCATTCCATAATAATGAAAGAGGCTTAAATTTTTCTATAGTAGTTAATCCCTCTACTTTCTTAAAGCATTCATTAGCTGAAGTAATATGATTTTTTGCTAAAGCATTATTTGATTTTAATTCTTTAGCAAGGAAATAATGAACTATACCTTTAAATTGATATAAATGTCCCACGTCAACATCTTCAGGCAAATTATTAAAATCTAATTTATTTATATAGTTTAGAGCCTGACTATATTCTTTATTTGCTATCATAACTCTTATTTCTCTAATCATCAAAGGATCATCTTGAGAAGTCCAAGGACTATAAAAATTGTATATAGTAGCTTTTAAAGGTCTTTTCTTAACAGGTGCTGCAGATACTGCTGTATTATCTGTATTATCCATAGGAGGAATATTTTGAGCAGGTTTATTATTTACTGCCTGATTATTATTATTTGCTGCAGATGACATATTATTTGATGTATTTCCCATATTATCTGTCATACCATTATTAGTTTCCACAACAACATCATTACTTGATGAATTTTGATATTCCTTTTCTATTTCATTGATATAATCATCTTCTATATTGCCTTCTGCCGGTTTTTTACATGATATAGTAAAAACTAACAATAAAGCTATTAATATTGCTAAAGACTTCTTTATCATTTTCCGCTCCAAACTTATTTTAATATTGTTTTTTTCATTTTCGGAAATTATAAAAAAAGCGTTAGAATAATATTTATTGTTATGATATGTAATTTTCTATATTTTTATAATATAATTTTTGTTTGTATTCTTCTTCTGAATTATCAGCATAAGAATGTATTTTTTTATCGGCATCTGCAAAATATCTGTCATAAGCCTTTTTGCAGTAATTATCATGCTTGCCTTTTATCCCTGTAGGAGGATTTTCAAACTTATAAACACCATTAACCCTCCAAAAGTTTAATATTCCTATACTTATGGCATCAACAGGACATCTAAAAGCACAGCTTGTACACATTACGCATTTATTTTTGAATTTGATATTTCCTTTTTCATCATTATAAATATTATTAACAGGACATTTTTTAACGCATAAATTACAATGAGTGCAAATCTTTTTCACTCTGAATAAATTACCATTAACCTTCATGGCTGGATGCTCTATTCTAAATAAAAATGCTATTAATCTGCCGAATGGAAATTTCTTTAAAAAACACTCTTTACCTTGTAAAACTTCATTAGCCTCTATAACACATAAAGCCTTAGCAGTTTTCCACATCTTGGCAGCAAACTCATCAGTATGTCTAAATATTATATTATAAGGCATTATATAATGATATTCATTTGTAAGTATATAACCCTTTGGCTTAAGTCTTGCCATTAAAGGCTCTGAAGAAATATTATTAATAGTTAAAGGCTCTCCGGAAGTTTTTATAATAAATATTTTCTTCTTATCATTCTTATCAAATTTAGGAAATAATTTTATCAAATCAAAAATAGGATAAGGGGCATTGAATCCATGTATAGGATAAGCAAGCCCTACATAATCATAATCTTTAGGACTAGGCATATTATCAAAATTATCACCTACATTATAGAGTAAAGTTTCAACGCCGTTTTCTTCAAATATTTTTTTATATTCTTTAGCTGCTTTCTCTGTATTACCTGTTCCAGAAAAACAATATATTACAGCCTTTTTATTTTCTGACATATTATTATCCTATTAGTTTTATAATCAATTAACTTTTTTATAATGTGCCTTAAAATCCTCATCAAAATAATAAAGCATATTCTCATCTTCCTTATGAGAGTCATACCAAACTTGGGCAAAATAAGGATTTTTCTTAGCAAGCATATCAAAGTTCCAAGTATAATCAGGCATACATTTTTCGCACCAATGTCCAGCTTTTATAACTGTAAATGGTGAAGCCTCAAATTCATGACCTTCAGCACAAGCCCATTTTAATTTTGTATGCAAATCTCCTTTAGTCATACTAGTGCTTAAAAGTTTACCTCCTCTGAACTCTGCAGCTTTTTTAAGATCTTCTATATCAATCTCACTGTCTTTTTTACTTTCATCATAACCATGATTAAGAAGCTTAGCATTCTTTATATCAAGTAAAGCTTTATAATCTATATAATTTCCTTCTGAATCTTTATTTTCAAAAAGTAAATTAAAATTCTCCCATTTCTTAGGCAAATTATCAAAATTTTCTAAACTTCCGAATGTAGCTATAACTTTACCGTCCTCGCCATTTCTTCTCCAATATGTAGGCGAATTAGGATGAGGCAAAAGCCTTTGTATAGCAAAAAATGAGATTAAAGAAGGAGGAACTATTTTGCCAAATGAATAATACCAATGAGTTTTTCCTATTTCATTCCAATAATCTGTAACTGACTCTTTCTGATAAGAGAATAATTCTTCAAGTTTGTATCCATCATAATACCAAAGTCCATGGAAATTTCTTGTAGCATTCCAATTAGGCTTCATATATGTTTTAGTTGATCCTCCTATAAGTTTGAATCCGTCATTAAATGTATCATAACCTAAAAGTCTATTTTCTGCTTTGCTTCCCAAATTGAAACAGCCTTTCCAGAAATAATCATCTAAATTGCCTTTTATATCCTCTTCAATTATTCTTTTCATCAATAGTCCGCTGTCTCTTGCAGTTGCCCATTCAAGCGGTGCATTATAACAAGTATGGAACATTAGTCCGTCGCTCATATTATCAGTAAGCATTCTATTATGAAGCATTGCAGTTTGTCTTATTATAGCTCTATTTTCCAATGATGAATCAAGTACATATCTTTCGCCTTTTAATTTTGAAAAAGAATATGCATCATAAGGACTTATCAATAAAGGATCGCCTACCCTGCCCCAAGGGTGTTTTTCATTTCTGTTACCGTAAAGTGCTACTGTTGATATATGCACAAGTTTAGGGCGTTTATCTTTGTCCATCGCTTCCAATATATCTACTATATGCTTAACTCCTACAAAATTTGTAAGATGTGCTAATTTAGGGTATCTGTCAGATTTCGGAGGTATCACTGCTGCAAGATTAAGTACATAATGACAGTCTTTCAATAATTTTTCGCAGTCATCTCTTTCATATAAATAACCTATTATTATCTCTACTCTTTTGCCGTATTGTTTTTTGAATTTTTCAGCTGCCTTTTTACTTTCTTTTCTTATAAGCAATTTTACAAGTTCAATATCTTCTATTTCCATTAATTGTCTTAATGTTTCAAGTCCCATATTTCCAGTGGCACCTGTTAAAGCTATTGTATATTTCATATAATAATCCTTTATTATTAATAAACCAACTTAAAAAATTTACTATTATTTTACATACTTTCAAAACAAACAGTTTTTATATTATGTAGTATTATATAAGAAATATAATTTTTGTAAATAATATAATTAAAATGTATTTAATAAGGAATAAAAATGAAATATTATAAAGCAGCATATTTAATATTATTAAGTTTGATAATTTTTACTCAAATATCTTTTGCACAAAACAACAATGAAGCATCTCAATTATTTAAATTAATAAATGATGAAAGAAAAAAATCAGGTATGAATGAATATAAAACAGAAACTCAATTACAAAATGCTGCTGATCAAAGAGCAAAAGAAATAGCAGGCGGAATAAGAAAATCTACTGCCTTACAGGATAATAATATACAATTTGCTTCATACTCTGAAGGCTCAATCATAGCAGATATGACTGTAGAAGAAGTATTTGCTCAAATGCTTAAATCTCAAAGAAATTTAATACTAAATAATAAATTCACTCATGCTGCTGCTTCTGTATATGAAAGTAATGGCAAAAAATATTGGGTGATGATTTATGTAGTATCAAGGAATGACAGCATAGTAAAACAGGAATTGAACATACAAAAAGAGAGAGAAAGAGTTGTTCAACTATGCAATGAAGCTAGAAATCAAAATAATGTATCTGTTAGTTTAGTTTTAGATGCTAAATTAAGCGAAGCTGCACAGAAAAGAGCTGAAGAGTTAATAAAATTATTCTCACATACAAGACCAAACCGCACAGACTTTTCTACTGTATTAAAAGAATATAATATAACTTATAAAACAGCTGGTGAAAATATAGCTAACGGACAATTTGATGCTGATGATGTTATGAAGTCTTGGCTTAAATCACCTGGACATAGAGCTAACATACTTCAGAAAAATTTTGGAAAAATAGGTGTTGGTGTATTTGAATATAATGGCAGATTATATTGGGTTCAGGTATTTACTAACTAATATCCTTATAACTTATAGAAAATAAATTTTATATAATCTTTTTAATAAAATACAAAAGTTTAATTATAGTATAGTATTTTCAATTATAACATTTGTCTTTTTGCAAATTATCGAATCCAAAAAATTTATATCTAATTATAGATTAAATAAAATTTTACTTTTTTATTTATTTTGAAGTCCCCCCTTTTAAATTTATAGTTTTAATTTTAATTAAAAATTTTATTTATATCAAAAGCTTAATTAGAAAAATCACATCCGCCCAAGATTTATTTATATTTATAATGAATAGTGCTGTTGAATGTATTTATATACATTCAACTTGTTTTTACAAGTAATTTACAAAATTACATATAAAATTATTTTAATTATAAAATATAATATATTATATATAAACGAATTATAACTTTAATATATAAAATTGCAGTCTTTTTGATTCCGCAGGCGGGCTTCGCCTGTGCCAACACCGAGTAGGTGCCTTGCCTACGGCACGTAGAGCGTCGGCAAAAGAAGTGGGGTTTTACCCTACGGGTACGCTTCGCGGTGGGCAAAGCCCCAAATATAAAAATAAAACATAAATTTATTTTTGACAAAATATAATTGTTTAGGTATGTACTAAAAATTTTTAAATTTGTCAATTTTTTTATTCAACTTTTTCCCGCCGCAAAAAGTTGCAAAAAGTGCAAATTGAAAAATTAGTATATACAATTTATAAAGTATATTACAATCCGCTATAAATTATTTTTAACTTTTATACCAAGAAAGAGGATTACTTTCTATAGGCGAATTTGAAAAAGCATATTTCATATTGACATTTTCTCCTAATTTTCAAGATTCTAAATCCTGATTAAAAGAATAAGCACTTTCAAACATATAAATTTTATATCAATTTTTCAATACCAAAGTTTAATTATTACATAGCATTTCATTATAATATATGTCTTTTTGCAACTTTTTTGGCAAAAAAAGTTGATATAATTTTTTAATTTATCTAAAATAATAATTTTACTTTTTTGTTTTATTTTGAATCCCCGCCCTTTAAAATTTATAGTATTAATTTCAATTAAAAATTTTATTTATATCAAAAGCTTAAATTATAAAAAGCACCCACCCCCAAGATTTATTTAACTTTATAATTAAATATACTGCACGATAAATGCATTTTTATATATGGTTTAAATGAATTGATAACAAAATTTATATTTTCAGATTCGTTTACCGTGCGTTAAAAATAATTTGGTAAAAATGCAATAAAAAAACAAGAGCACCATTTTTTAATAGTACCCTTGTTTTATATTTTTTATTTACTTAAAAATAATAAATTTACTTTCCGTTTGATTTAAGCCACTCTTTGTTTATTTTTATCACTTCCATAACAGCACTCTCGCTAGGACTTCCAATCATTGTCTTATTAGCAACCTGAGCTTCAGGAGTTATACAAGCATAAATATCATCTTCAAAAAGATCTGACTCTTTTTTGTATTCTTCTATAGAAAGAGTAGAAAGATTTTTGTTATTATTAATTGAGTACACTACAAGACGTCCTGAAACAGCATGTGCATCTCTAAAAGGCATACCCTTTCTTACAAGATAATCAGCAACCTCAGTAGCATTCAAAAATCCTTCATTAACAGAATTAAGCATATTATCTTTATTAACTTTCATTGTCTTTAATACATTAGGAAGTATTGATAAACAATTCTTAACATTCTCTAAAGAATCAAATATACCCTCTTTGTCTTCCTGCATATCTTTGTTGTATGCTAAAGGCAAAGACTTCATCACTGTCAATATAGAAAATAAATTTCCGTAAACCCTTCCAGTCTTTCCGCGAATAAGTTCAAGTATGTCCGGATTCTTCTTTTGAGGCATTAAACTTGAACCTGTTGTAAACTCATCATCAAATTCTACAAATTTGAATTCTGAAGTAGAATATAATATCAGCTCCTCAGAAAAACGGCTTAAATGCATCATTATTATTGATAAAGCAGATTCCACCTCAATAACAAAATCCCTGTCAGATACTGCATCCAATGAGTTAAGCATAACATTTTTGAAATTGAGAGTTTCAGCAGTTTTTTTGTTGTCTATTTTGTAAGTAGAACAAGCCAAAGCACCAGCACCTAAAGGCATAACATCTATTCTTTTGTAAGCATCAGTTAATCTGTCAAAATCTCTTTTGAACATCTCAACATAAGCACCTAAATAATGTGCAAATGTTATAACCTGTGCCCTTTGAAGATGTGTGTATCCGCTCATATAGGTTTTTGTATGCTCTTTTTGAATGCTTACCAATGTAGAAATTAAATCTAATATTAAAGATTTCATATTTTCTACTTTGTTTTTTAAATGCATTCTCAAATCAAGTGCCACCTGATCATTTCTGCTTCTTCCAGTATGAACTTTTTTTCCTACTTCACCTACTCTGTCAATAAGCCATCTTTCAACTTGAGTATGTATATCTTCTAATTCAAAATCAAATTGAAGTTTATTATTTTCAATATCATCTAAAATCTGTTTTAGACCATTTATTATAGTTACGCTTTCATCGAGAGGTATAATAGAGCATTCTCCAAGCATTTTTGCATGTGCTATGCTTCCTAATATATCCTCTCTATACATCTTACAATCGAAAGATAATGAAGAATTAAAATCATTAGCTTCCTTGTTAAGCTCTTTAGAAAAGCGTCCCCCCCATAATTTTTCTTTCATAATTAATTATTTTAACCCCATTTTTTTAGCTTGCTCTTTCATTAAAGCATTAACTTTTAAAGGTAAACCGAATAATGTTATGAAGCCTTGAGCATCATGGTGATCGTATAATTCGCCTGTAGTAAAGCTAGCCAAACTCTGATTATAAAGTGAATAAGGAGAAGTAACACCAGCAGGTATAATATTACCTTTGTATAATTTTAATTTTACTTTTCCTGTTACAGTTTGCTGAGTGCTGTCAATGAATGCACATAAAGCCTCTCTTAAAGGAGTAAACCATCTTCCGCTATATACTAAATCAGTTAATTTATGAGAAACTACATGTTTGAAATATAATGTTTCTCTGTCTAAGCATAAATGTTCGATTTCTCTATGAGCAGCATAAAGAATAGTGCCTCCTGGAGTTTCATATACACCGCGGCATTTTATTCCTACTACTCTGTTTTCTAATAAATCAACTATACCAACTGCATGCTTTCCGCCTATCTCATTTAAGTATTTAACTAAATCAGAAGGAGAGAAAGTTTTTCCATCTACTTTAGTTGGTATGCCTTTTTCAAATTCTAATTCAACAAACTGACCTTCATTAGGAGCGTTCTCTATAGTGTTTGATAATTTAAGAAGTCTTTCATAATTAGGCATATTAGCAGGATCTTCAAGTTCTAATCCCTCATGTGATAAATGCCAAAGGTTCTTATCTCTTGAATAAGAATCATCTTTCTTCATAGGAACTTCTATATTTCTGTCTTCCAAGTATTTGATTTCTTCTTCTCTTGAAGATATATTCCATTCTCTCCAAGGAGCAATGATTTCAAAGTTAGGGGCTAATGCTTTAACAGTTAATTCAAATCTTACTTGGTCATTACCTTTTCCTGTAGCACCATGGGCTATAGCAGTAGCACCTTCTTCTAAAGCAACCTCAACAAGTTTTTTTGCTATTAAAGGTCTTGCTGCAGAAGTACCAAGTAAATATTTATCTTCGTAAGTAGCTTCAGCTTTAACTATAGGATAAATATAATCTGTAACAAACTCATCTTCGCATTTAACTAATCTGTATTTTACAGCACCAGTTTTTAAAGCTTTTTCCTCTAAACCGTCAGTTTCTGTACCTTGACCAACATCCACACATACAGCGATTACATCATAATCATAATTCTCTTTAAGCCATGGTATAATAACTGTAGTGTCCAAACCGCCTGAATAGGCTAATACTAATTTTTTTTTCATGATAAATCCCTTGTTATATAAGATATTTTTTATTTATATTAAAAATCTTAAGTTTATTAATTTTTTATCGTTCTTTTTCCCGCCGCAAAAAGAACCAAAAAGTGCAAGTATAAAATAATATAAAAGTATACTAAATATATCTTATATGCAAGATAAATTATTTAATTTAGATACACAAAAAATAGACTTATACAATATAGCCTTTTTGCTTCTTTGTGGCAACAAAAGAAGTGGGGTGCGGGGCAAAGCCCTGCAAATATTATAGTTTTAGAAAATTAATTTTTTTATAAACTTAAAAATTTTCAGTATATATACTCCACGAATCACAAAGATTTAAAATCAATTTAATATAAATATTATTCTTTTACTATACTGCTCATTATAGCCATTTGAGCATGCATTCTGTTTTCTGCCTCTTCATAAATATATTGAGAATTCATATTGAATACTTCTTCGCTTATCTCCTCGCCTTTATGTGCAGGCAAACAGTGAAGTGCTATAGCTCCTTTATTAGCAAGAGCAAATAACTCTTTAGTAAGAGTAAAGCCCTTAAATACATTAAGTCTTTCTTCTTTCTCTTTCTCCTGTCCCATAGAAGCCCATACATCTGTATAAACTACATCGGCTCCGCTTACTGCCTCTTTTACATCATTAACAATATCAACGGTACATCCTGTATTTTTTGCTATGTTCTTAGCTACTTCTATAGTTTTTGCATCAGGTTCATAACCTTTAGGAACTCCTACTTTGATATTAACTCCTAAAGATGTACAGCCTGTTAAAAGACTGTTGCATACATTATTACCATCGCCTATATATGTTAATGTTAAGCCTTTCAATTTACCGAAATGCTCTTTCATAGTAAATAAATCCGCCATAATCTGACAAGGATGTGAAAGGTCTGTCAAAGCATTTATAACAGGTACTTTTGAATATTTAGCAAAATCCTCAACATCGCTATGAGCAAAAGTTCTAATCATAATCAAATCGCAGTATCTTGAAATAACATTAGAACTGTCTTCAATACTTTCTCTTTGTCCTAATATAATCTCATCTTGCTTTAATACAAAAGCATCTCCGCCTAATTTCTTCATTCCTATTTCAAAACTTAAACGAGTCCTCAAACTAGGCTTTGAAAAATACATCACCATAGTTCTATTTTTCATTATATCTATTTCTTCTCTATTTCTTACCTTTGATTTTAACTCGAAGGTATAATCAATCAATGCTGATAACTCTTCGCTTGTAAAATCTTCCAAATTAATAAAATGTCTTCCTGATAAATTCACTTTTTTCATAATTTTTTCCCATTTAAGTTTTTAATATTATTTTTTTGAGTAATACTATATATCGTTTTTATAATTTTGCAATATTATGTTTCTATAATTTTAGAAATTTGAAAATAAAATATATAAAAAAAACGTATAACATAACAATATGCCATACGTTTAATTAAGATATAAATATTCTATATTAAACTTGCTTATTTACTAATACTGATAATTTCCTATTAACAACATGCTCTTTACCTTTGTTGTTATATCCTACTTTTTTGCTTTCATTTAAAACTTCTTTCATATTTGCAAATAAATCTAAAGCTTCATCAAAAAGTTTAGGAGCTAATTTATTTAAATGTTTTAATCTAGCCATTAAAGTAACTAATTCAAGACGTAATGCTGATATTCTAGCTGTTTTATTCAATGGTATTCTTCTAATAATATCAGATAATGTTGCTGTTTCTGATAAATGAGGGAATTTATTTAATACTATCAAATCAATAACATTTTCTCTCATTTTTCTAAGCTCATTAGCTTCAGTCATTTTTTCATTTTGATGATCACAATATAAATGTATATCCTGTAATCTTGTATTGATTATAGAATTAACTTTTTTTTCTTCATCTTCCAATATTATTTTGTAAACTTCTATTTCTTTGGATAAAAGAATCTCTATTTTTGTAAGTTCTTCATATAAGTTAAACATAAATACCACCTTTAAGTTAAAGCCGATTAAAATTATTAATCAGCTATGTGATAATTTATCGGCAGTTATTATGATTACTTAACATATTTTTTAAAAATATTATGTTAATTTTCTACATCTATGGATTTTATGGCTTCTATGCACATATCTCTATATTCAGGCTCAGAATAAGTAAACCAAGCAAGTAATGCGAGCTTTTTAGCTGCACAAGCTACTGTAATAATATGATCATTATCTTCTAATTCTTTTTCATATACTATACTTTCTATTTTACCGCTTTGAGATTTTACCTCAAGTTTTTCACCTTTATCTTCTCCGGCAATATCTATCTGTTTTAGTACATATTCCATTATTACATCGATCTCTTCATTAGCAAAAGAGTAAACCTGCATAGCTATATATACATTAATATCTTTGAATTCTATTAAAGATTTATCATTTTTGAATACATTCATACGCATAGGCAGAATAATAGTAAATCCTGCTGCTATAGGATAACGAGCCTTTTCAAGTCTGAATCCTATTTGAAGAGTATCCTGCTGATGATGAAAAGTTTTTTTACTTTCTATAAATTTGGCTAAATTTTCATCATCTAAATAATGGGCAATATCAATAAGAATGTCCCAAGGATATTTTAATGAAGCATCTTTTTTATATGATTCCTGAAAAGCATACATAATTTTTTTATACATAGTCTTTTCTTTGTTGTCTATAGCCTCTCTGAACGGAAAATAGAGCCAAATCATACTAACAAAGCTTTTAAACCAAAATTTGGCATTCATCTCTTCAGTATCCCATAAAAAGAAATCTGCTGCTAAAGTCAATCTATCATCTTCATCAGCATCTATAAAGTCAGTAAACCAATTTTTACCCCAATATCCTAAGGAAGACAAAGCAAAATACTCTTTTTCTATTACAGGATAATTATAAGGCATAGATATCATGAAATTACTGAAACCATTATCATGATGTGTTATAAGCATTTTAGCATAATCTGCTAATGAATTAACAAAAAATTTTTTTAAAGCTTCAAAATCTCTGCTTTTAAAATAGCCGCTCGGATCTTTATGAACAGAATCCTCTATAAACTCTATATCAAGCCTTCTAGCTATTCTATCTAGAACACCTACTATAAATCTATGATATCCTGCCCCAAAAGAACCTGTAGTTATAGTTATGAATAAAGTATCTGTTTTAAACTCAAAATATATAGGATCAGCAGAAGGGTGAAACGAATATATAAGAGTGCTGCCGTCTTCTATTATAGAAAACTCTGAAATCATTACAAGCGGATTAATATTAACTTCGTTTAAAGAAGAAACTATCGCTTTAAATAATCTGTCTTGGTTAGGAATAACCCTTCTATTATCAAATGTCGCTGACAGCAAAAACTCTACATTCATTTTAATAAAATTCTACTTATTTTTATAATATTTACATTATACTATAATAACATTTTTTATTATTTTAGCAATATATATTTAATAAAGTTTTATATATAAATAGTAAAAATATAAAATTTCATACACTTTAACAATATAAATGCTTGACTTTTTTTTAATGATATGCTATTATAAATTAACATTTCAAAAGAAAGGGCGATTAGCTCAGCTGGGAGAGCGGGTGCCTTACAAGCACTAGGTCGGCGGTTCGAGCCCGTCATCGCCCAATTTTTCCCCCTCATAAATAAATCTTTTTTGATAAAACTTCCTATTAAATATGATTTTTTTAACGATAATAAATTTGAATTTAATGTTAATATATGTTAATATTATGTAAACAAAATATTTTTTTAATAGAGTAAAAATAAAATAAAGAGTAAAAATAAAATAATATGACTGTTTTACAATATGTTTTAGTAATAACGACTATACTAGTGGTATTGGCCTTAATAAGCTTTATAATAAAGGCCGGATCTAAATATAAAATATTTACAATAGCTCTTATGACTATAATTGTATCATCTATATCAGCAGTAGGAATAATATATATAAATAATACTAGGGATATAATGTCTAGTTCTGATATAAAGCAGATTCAGCTTGAAGAAGAGAAAAAAAGAATTAGAAAAGATATGATTATAAGACCAGGAGCAATAGAGACTATAGCTCTTCATTTGGCATATTCAAATAGAATATCTCCTCCTACTATAAAAAATAGAGAATTAGGATTCTATTTAGACGGAATATGGTTTAATTGGGCTAATGGAAAATTATTAACTGATGAGGATATGACTAATCAAGATAATTATATACCTTTCGGTTTTTATAGCTATACTATAGACGGACTTCCTGAAGTGCAGCAGGAAACTCCTGAAAGAACTAAAGAACTTCAGGAATATTATAAGAGAAGAGTTAATAACACAAAATATATCAATAATAAATTCCTAGATACTCTTTATGACGGAACAAGTGAAAGAAGTATGGTAAAACATATAAGCACAAAAAGTATTTTGGGATATAAAGTAAGAGTTCATGATTATGTATATGAACCTCTTTCCAATGTAAGCGTAGAGGTAAAACTTATAGCACAGACTAATCAGGAAGTAGAAAATTTCTTAGATTCTCTAAAAATAGTCAGCGGATATGTTTGGAAAATAATTTCAAAAAGTGCAAGCAGAAGTTATCATAGCTATGGTGTGGCATTCGATACTTTGCCTAAAAAAAATAATGGTAAGCAGATATATTGGGCTTGGACTAGAGTTAATAATAAAGCATGGTATGCTGTTCCTTATGATAAAAGATGGCATCCTCCTAAAGAAGTTATAAAAGTATTTGAAAAGTATGGATTTATATGGGGCGGTAAATGGCATAATTATGATACTATACATTTTGAATATAGACCTGAACTGATAATATATAATAAAATTAAAAATGATGAAGATGCTACATACGAACTTATAGAGAAATACGGCATATTCTAAAAATAATCTGCAGAGAAAATGAAATGGATAATACTATATTCACTAAAAATATAGAGCTTTTAAATAAAAATAAATATAATTTCAGGGCTGTAAAAAAATTAATAGAATATAATGCAGCTAATAATAAATATCAATTAAAGCAGGCTAAAAATGATTTGTTTGCTGTTATGTATAATAATAAGCCTTTAACTTCCCTATATAATCCTATGGAAGAAGCTAAAAGATTAATATCTCAATTCATAACAAATGACAATGAACATATAGGAATATTTTTATCTATTGCATCATTCTTTCATATAGAATATTTTTTATCATTAAATGAAAATAACAAAGCAATCATAATAGAAAAAGATATAGAAATAGTTAAACTTATTTTAGATAATTTAAAGCTATCAAATGAAAATATATTAAAAAATATAATACTAATTTTGAATGAAGATTTAGAAAATATATTGGCATTCTTTAATTTTTATATGAATGATAATGATTCAAAAAAAATAGTTTATATAAGACATATAAGAGCTTCAAATATAGATGATGAAACAAAACGATACTATGATAATGTTAATATATCACTTGCAAACAGCATAAAAGAAAAACTAATGTCTTTAACATCTAATTATTATTTTGCTCCTATATGGGCTAGAAATACATTATATAATATGCATTTCAATGAAGGCTATTCTATAAAAACATTCTGCAATATATTAAAAAAAGAAACACCGGTTTTACTAGTATCTGCCGGAGCTTCTGCCGATGATTATATAGAAAATATTAGAGAATTATCAAAAACACATTTTGTTATAGTATTATCTCATGCTTTTAATAGTTTAATAAAAAATGATATAAAGCCTGATGCTGTTGTATCTACTGATGGCGGTTTTTATTCATCAATACATTTAAAAGAACTTCTAAAAAAAGAAAATGAAAATATAAATATATTTACTACGCATACGGCATATCCTTTTCCTCTTACTCATATAGAAAATAAAAGAATATTCTATTTCTCACATGATGAAAGTTTTGAGAAGATATTATATCCTATAAATGATGATGATAATAACAATATATATTTCTATATGGAAGGAAGCGTTATAATGCCTGCTTTAAGAATAGCATATATGCTTAATCCTAAATATATATTGCTTGCAGGATGTGATTTTTGTCATATTGATGATAAAACACATTCTAAATATTCAAATGCATCTGCTCATGATTATATTAACAGCAGTAAATTAAAAACTTTTGAATCTGCTAAATATAAGAGGCTTAATGATAATCAAAAAATAAAATGCTATGATAATGTTTATAGAAATACTTCTTCATCACTTTTAAGTTATAAAAATCATTTTGAATCTTTAATTCAGGAGATTTCTGAAACTACTGATATTTTTACTTTAACAGTTCAATCTGCAAGCATAAAAAATGTGAAAATATACAATACTAACAATTTCAATTCTAATAATAAAAATATAGAAATTAAAAACTATTTAAAAGAGAATATAGATAAAGAAAAATTAATAAAAGAAATAGACAATTTTATAAATAACATCAACAAAGAAAATATAAATAAAGAGAATTTTAATAACAATATGAAAAATATTGCTGATATAATATCGCCTTGGCATGTTGAAAAATTTGAAAAGTCTGTTATAAGCTATGAAGAGTTAAAAAACTATATGAATAAATGGTATAATGATATAAAATTACTCCTTTATTAAAAAAATTGAATTTTTTTATTTCTAACACTTTACAAAAAATTAACGAGAATTATAATTAGTAAACATAATATATAGATAAATAAAATTATTAAAATACAGGAGAACTAAAAAATATATGAAAAAAATTGTATTTGTGTTTATAACATTATTAATAATATCAATACAGGCATTCTCAGCAGCTGTAACTACACATTATAATAATTGGAAAATAAGAAGAATAAGCTATAACAATACTGATACAAAAACTGTTACAATGACTATAAAAAATAATAATAATTTAGAAGTATATATTGCCGCTAGAAACAATCAGCTAAGCATAAGTATAAATTGGTATAAAGATAAAGTAGATGAAAATACTCCTGTAGTAGAATATAGTTTCAATAATTCACCTTATAAATCTGTAGAGCCTTTTATGAGATCTTCAAATGATAATTTTGATATATTATTTACTATATCACCTTCTTTCGGTATCATACAGGAAAAAGAAGTTATTGATTTTTTAAATAAATTAATAAACAGCAAAACTTTATCACTGAAAGCCAATAGCAATGGTCAGGCATATACTATTGATGTTACTGGGTTAAAAGAAGCAATGCAGAAAACCGATTTCTCTGGAACTCTATTAGAAAAATATAAAAGTCAGATATTAAAATAATAAAACTAAAAATTTCGGATTTATCACCGCACGCAGAGCAAAACTAAAAATATAATTTTAATAATAATTCAAATATTATTATATTATAAATTTAGTTCATCGTGCGTTAAATAGATTATGAATCTAAGAAAAACTTGGACAGGTGCTAAAATTTCTAATGAAGCTGTAAAAATAATTAATATAAAAACTAAAAATAAATCAGAAAATTTTAAAGGGCGGGGAATGAAAATAAGTTTTTAAACTTATTTTCATTAATTTTTATTATAAGAATTAAATTAAACTATACTAAAGTTATACAGTACATAATAAGCACAGTATAACTTTTCAATCAAAAATTAGAATCCTAATTCTTCATCTATAAATATAATGTGTATTCTCTCTTTTATATGACATTTATTAACTATAATTGTATAAGCACATAATCTTTTTTCTATATCGCATTTTTCCTCATCGCAGATCATATCTCCTGTACAGCAAGGATTATCAACTTTAAATCTCACAGAATTTTCACCGGCAGCAATACTTCTTACTCTTTTTACAGCATCTTCAACAGTATTACAAACTTTATTTCTTCCAACAATCAAAAATACTTTTTTAGGTCCGTAAATGGTAGCAGCAACTCTGTTTCCGCCTCCATCTGTTGATACTATATCACCATTCTTTGTTATGGCATTAGCTGAACATAAATAAACATCACTTGTAAATGCTTTTATTTCTGCTTCTGATTTTAAATCTTTATTATTTCTATCTATAAAATTCTTATTATTCTTCAAATCCTCTAATATCCCCATTTGATTAACAGATGTGCTTCCGCCAAAAGTAATAGTATCATTCTCTTTAATAAGCGACAATATAAATTTCTTTGCATCTTCTTTATTTGCAAAACTATCAAATGCAAATCCTTTTTTACTAAATTTATCTTTTAAAACTAAAGATAATTTTTGAAAATATTCTTCCTGAACTGTCATAAAAATCCCTCATTTCTTTTTTAAACTTTAATTTAGTATAGTACAAGTAATATTTTTTTCAAGCAAATAAAATTTTATTCTAAAACCCCGCCCTTTATATTTTATTATTTAATTCAGCCATTTTTACTTTATTATATTTAGTAATTCAATTAGAAATTTTAACGCCCACCCAAGATTTTTTTAAATTTCTTACTCTATTACCGCACGCAGAATAAAACTAAAAATATAGATTTACTTATAATTCAAATTTTATCATTCTTTAAATTGCATTAACCGTGCGTTAAATAGATTATTAATCTAATCAAAACTTGGGTGGGTTCTAAAATTTATAATTTAAGCTTAAAAAATAATTAATATTATAATTCAAAATAAATCAGAAAATTTTGAAGGGAGGGATTTAGAAAAAACTATAAAATAAAAAATAGCCAGTCCCATTATAAAAATGAGACCAGCTATTTTTAATTAGTTTGCTATAAACGTACTAAATTACTGAATTAAACGTAAAGCACCTTGGTTCATAGTATTAGCTTGAGCCAACATAGCCAAATTAGCCTGACTTAAGATTTGGTCTTTAGCGAATTTAACAGAAGTCTCAGCCATATCAGTATCTCTTATTCTGCTTTCAGAAGCTGCAGTGTTCTCATAAGCGATCATCAAGCCTTGAGCAGTAAGCTCTAATCTGTTTTGGTAAGCACCAAGATTAGATCTTTGTTTAGAAACTTTAGTTAAAGCTTCATCAACTATACCTATAGCACTGTTAGCTTTGTCTATAGAAGAAATAGAAATACCAGTACCTTCAGCAGTTTGTAAACCTAAAGCAGCAGCTGTCATAGTTCCTATATAAACTCTTCTTCTTTCATCCATGTTGGCACCAATATGAAACCACATAGAAGCAACAGGAGCACCACCCTCATTAGGATTAGAGAATCTACCAGTTAACATGTTAAGAGTATTGAACTGAGCATGGCTAGCAATACGGTTAACTTCGTCTACTAACTGAGAAACTTCTACTTGAATAAGCATTCTGTCAGCATCAGTATAGATACCGTTAGCAGATTGTACAGCTAATTCACGAATTCTTTGTAAGATGTCTTGGCTCTCTTGAAGGTATCCTTCAGTAGTTTGAATGAAAGATATACCGTCTTGAGTATTTCTTTCAGCCTGACGTAAACCGCGAATTTGTGTTCTCATTTTTTCAGATACTGCTAATCCAGAAGCATCGTCGCCAGCTCTGTTAATTCTCATTCCAGAAGAAAGAGCAGCCATATCTTTAGAAAGGTCTACGTTTCTAAATTTTAAAGTACGTTGTGCATTTATAGCACTAATGTTATTATTGATGATCATCGTCATCCTCCATGATATTTATTCAAAAAGGCATCCGTGCCTAATTGGCAAAAAATATTAAAGAGAATTTAAGGTATTCCGACAATCTAACTGACTATATGAAGTTGCCAAAATACCATTAAATCCTATATAAAGAATATATTATAACGCCAATAAATATATTCTTATAAATTATATGGTATCAACTAAGCAAATAGGGAGTTCGAGACCGCCAAATACTTGAACTCTCATTTTGCTATACAATAATTTTCGACCCTGTCGGCATAAAGTTTAATTTGGTTTAGCATTTTTTTCTCTTTTTTTCTAAAAAAATTCTAAAATCAATACTATATAATACATTTCATACGATAAAATAAAGAAATTGATAAAAACATCATTTATTCATACATAAAACAATTAAATATAATCAGTTAAACTATAAAAAATTATATGAAATCTGTTAATTCTTTAATTTTTTAAACATTATATTTTTAATCTTTAATAATTTTATTAATTTTTTTATAATTTTTTCCCTAATTCCTCTCCTTATAATTTTTTTAACTATTTATAATACATTAATTACATTTTATTTTTAATTATTATTGTTATTTTGTATTCCAACCATAGTATCTCTTTAATTTTTTATTCTAATAACGCACGCTAAGTAAAGCTAAAAATATAAATATATTTTAATTCTAATATTGTTAATATTAAAAAATCTACTAACCGTGCGTAGAGAACATTTTTAATATAATAGAACCTGGGCGGGTGTTAATATTTCTATATTGGTATTTAAAAAAATTAAAATAAAAATTTTATAGTTATACATTGAAAATAAAGGGCTGGATTTCTTAATAATTTTTAAAATCAATTTTTATTAATTATTTAATAATTTATAAATATATATAATAATATGCATTCAATGAAATATAATACTATTAACAACTCAAGACTTTTTATTAAAATTATACGAACAAATTTATATAATTTTATACAAAAGCTATATAAAAATTAAAAAAATAATAAAAAATATAATTTTAAATTTATATTCTATCCTATAAATAAGCTAAATAAATAAGAACTAGGCCATATTAAAAGTAATGCAGGAAGTAAGTTAACAGCACTTATCTGTTTTATCTGAGCTATACTCAAACCAAGTACAAAAGTTAAAAGTCCTCCTATAGCTACAAAATCATTAAGCATTGCAGCAGATATAAAAGGCATTAACAATTTGGCTATATAAAAACATATGCTAAGTATTACAAATTGAGGAATGACAATCAAATTCATTGCTGTACCTAAAATAGTAGCAAATATAGTTGCAGCAAATATATCCATAATAGCTTTAGATAGAAGTATGCTGTAATCACCAGTTATAGATTCATTAATAGCCCCGAAAATATTAGTTCCGCTTGTACAAAATGTAACTGCCACTATTAAATAAAAAGCCATATAATCATCTTTATTACCATGAATTTTAAAATTGAGTTTTTCAATGGCTCTATGAAATATATTTTTAACTTTTGAATCTAAATCAATAATTTCTCCAATCAAAGCACCTAAAATTAAAGCTAATATTATAGCAGGCAATGAATGAAATTTTATAACTGAAGTAATACCAATAGCCATAGCAGAAAGTCCAAATACCACATTCATAGGATTTTTTATTCTGTGAGGTATTCTATTTTTAATTATACTTCCAAAATTTGTTCCAATAAGAACGCATATACAATCTATTATTATTCCTTTAGGTATCATATTAAATCCCCCATTTTTGAACGGACTACATTAACATGAAAAAACAAAATGTCAAATTTAATAATATAATATAATATAATATAATTTAATCAAAAAATAAAATAAAGGTATATAGGGTATTGACAAAAAACTATTATATAATAAAATAATAAAAACTAAGAGGATATATGAAAAAAAATAAAAAATGCAATTACTTAAATTCTAAGTGATTGCATTTTTTATTTATTTTATATACATAAAATAAATTATTAATTAAATAAAAATGAATTTACTATAAATTAAAAATTTTTTTAATATAATTACAAATTAATAAATAAATTTAAATGATATTTTAACAATAAAGTTTTAAAACTTAATTACATATGCCCACCCTCTAGGCTTTTTAAACTCACTGTTATTTTTGTATTGTATTTCTTTTTTGTTTTTTCTTGTTGTTTTAACCACACCCTAGATTTATTTAAATTTAAAAATACATTCACCGCACGAAATAATGAAGCTATAAATATTTGTTTATTTTAAATTACAACTTCAATTATATGCAAAAAATCTGCAAACCGTGCGTAAATCAATATAAAGTTAATTACATAGATATTATTATTTTTCCGTCTGTATGTTTTTTTATAACACTTTTTAAAGCTTCTGATGCATTATCTATATTAAATACAGTAGAATATATTTTAGGCTTTATATTTTTATCTTCTACAATTTTTGTAATTTTACGAAGCTGTTCGCCGTTAGCACGCACAAACATAAAACGATATTCTTTTTGCTCCTTCATTGCTTTTTTATCATATTTAGAACCAGCAAGAGAAAATAATAATTTTTTAATGAAAGGAAATTTATTGTCTTCAGCAAACTTTTTATTAGGGCTGGTTCTCAAACTCAAAAGACGTCCTCCCTTTTTTAATACGGATAATTCTTTGTCAAATTCATTTGCTCCAAGTGTATCTATAACATGATCAATATTAGAAACTAATTCTGCATAATTTTCTTTATTATAACTAATATATTTATCAGCACCTAAATTAATAAAATGTTCTTTTAATCTTTCACTTCCAGAAACTATAACATTTAAACCTAAATATTTAGCAATTGGAACAGCAAGCTCTCCAAAACTTCCAGAACCTCCAGTTATTAAAATAGTTTGTCCTGATTTTGCCTCCAATTCTTCTGTAAATGCTTGATATGCTGTAAGAGCAGTTAAAGGTATTGCAGCAGATGTAATGAAATCATAATCATTAGGCATAAGAGATATAAACTTACTGTCCACTGCTACATACTCAGCAAAAGCCCCTATTTTTGATATAGGCAAGCGAGTATAAACTTTATCCCCTACTTTGAAATCGGTTACATTTTTGCCTACACTTTCAATTATTCCAGAACATTCATTACCTAATGTTAAAGGCATTTTATAATCCTGTATAAGTCTTACGGCACCTGTTAATATTAATATTTCAAGAGGATTTACTGCCGCAGCCTTTACTTTAATTAATACATCGTTATCAAAAATTTCAGGCATCGGAATATCTGCAATATTGGTATCTATTTCTTTTGAATATTTTTTTATTTGTATAGCTTTCATAATATCTCCATTTTTTATTTTTTATAAAAATATATTTATGTGAGATATAAATCAATATAAAAATGTTGCTCATTTGCAATTTTTGTTGTAATAACGATAGTATTTCTATATATAGAAATGTAATGATGATACATACAACACATATATTGCCTATATTAGAGATTAATAAAAAATTAATGAATAAGTTTTATTTTAGAATTAAAGTTATTTTGCTATGTTATTTTAAAGCTATTATATATTTATTAAATTAAAAAAATCTGCACACCATAGTTAATTTAATAAACATATATACCGTATTGACAAAAAAACTATATACATTAGAATTGAAAAACTATATATGATAATTAAAGAGTAGTTAAATAAAAATGAAAATTAAAAAGAAAAAAAATGAAAGCAATCATAATGTAATAGGTTTAATAATATATCTCTTCTTATCTTTAATTATACCGTCTACTGCAATATCATTTTTTGCTATGGCTGATAAAAATATAAAAGAAAAAAAAGAAATAATATATAATGATAAAGAAATAATATATAATAATAAACAAACTAATGCAGCAAATTTTGACAAAGAAGAAATACTTCAAAAAATAATAACATCATTATTATTAAAAGGAAGTTCATCATCTAAATATAGCAGCTCAAAAGTGGATTTGAAAATTCTTGGTATAAGAGTATTAATTGTATATGGACTGACTTATATATTATCGCTTGCAATTACCGCAATAATAGCCCAAAAATATTATCATGAAGATATAAAAATAAAAGAAGATATTAAAGAGACTATAGAAACAATATTAGTAGGGTTAGCTACTCTGGCATTAATGGCATTCGTTTTAATAGTAACAGTAATAAATATGGAAAGTAATAGAGAATATTTAGCTTTCAGCGGAGTGATTTTTGGTTTTATAGCCTGTATTATCATTAGAAAAATAACATAAATTTATTAGTATTCTAAAAATTTTTAAGTTTGTCAATTTTTTATTCAACTTTTTCCCGCCGCAAAAAGTTGCTGCCGCAGGCACGCTTCGCGAAAGTGCAAGTATAAAACTAGTACTAAATCATACTAAAATCATCTTAAATGTAATGTAATTCATAAAATTAAAGCCAAAATGTAGCCTTTTTGCTTCTTTGTGGCAACAAAAGAAGTGGGGGTGTTACGAAGTACGCAGAGCGGTAGGGCTAGTCCCCACAAATAATAAAAATAATAAAATAATTTTGACAAAATATAGTTGTTTAGGTATATACTAAATTTTTTATTTTAACAATTATAGTTTTTTATATATCAAATTAATTCTATTGCTTTTTTATATTTACTGCAATTTTTTGTTTAATACTTTTATTTTAGGCTTACAATAAACTAACTCCAATAAACATCTATACCGTATTGACAAAAAAACTATATACATTAAAATTGAAAAACTTTATATGATAATTAAAGAGTAGTTAAATGAAAATTAAGAAGAAGAAAAAAAATGACAGCAAAGTTAATGTAATAGCTTTAATAATATATGTCTTCTTATCTATGATTATACCGCCTACTTCAATATCATTTTTTGCTAAGGCTGATAAAAATATACAAGAAAAAAAAGAAATAATAGATAATAATAAACAAACTAATGCATCAAATTTTGACAAAGAAGAAGTACTTCAAGGAATAATAACAATATTATTAAAAGGAACTTTATCATCTAAATATAGCAGCTCAAAAGTGGATTTGAAAATTATTGGTGTGAGAGTATTAATTGTATATACACTGACTTATGTATTATCGCTTGCGGCTACCGCAATTATAGCCCAAAAATATTATCATGAAGATATAAAAATAAAAGAAGATATTAAAGAGACTATAGGAACAATATTAGTAGTGTTTATTACTCTGGCATTAATAGCATTCGTTTTAATAGTAATAGCAATATATATGGAAAGTAATAGAGAATATTTAGCTTTCAGCGGAGTGATTTTCGGTTTTATAGCCTGTATTATCATTAGAAAAATAACATAAATTTATTAGTATTCTAAAAATTTTTAAGTTTGTCAATTTTTTTATTCAACTTTTTCCCGCCGCAAAAAGTTGCTGCCGCAGGCACGCTTCGCGAAAGTGCAAGTATAAAATTAATACTAAATCATACTAAAATTATCTTAAATGTAATGTAATTCATAAAATTAAAGCCAAAATGTAGCCTTTTTACTTCTTTGTGGCAACAAAAGAAATGTGGGTGTTACGAAGTACGCAGAGCGGTGGGGCTAGTCCCCACAAATAATAAAAATAATAAAATAATTTTTGACAAAATATAGTTGTTTAGGTATATACTAAATTTTTTATTTTAACAATTATAGTTTTTTATATATCAAATTAATTCTATTGCTTTTTATATTTACTGCAATTTTTTCTTTAATACTTTAATTTTACGCTTACAGTAAACTAATTCCAATAAACATCTATACCGTATTGACAAAAAAAGCATATATAATAAAATATATTTAGGATTATGAAAAATAAAATGCTATTTAATTAGACATTTATTAATTTACACAATACAGTTTTATTTTCTATATAAAAGTCTATATTACAATAAAAAGTATTGTCTTCATATTTTTCTAATCATAATATATATATATTGGTATTTTAGCCATTCATAAAAATAAAAAAAAGGAGTAAATAATTAATTTTCTTCCATTACTATGGATTGCAATTACTATATTTGCTTTCATTATGTTAAAAGATAATATTATAACCGCCAAAGAATATTTTAGTATAGCAGCAGGAATTACCGTAGGTTTACTACTCTCAAAATTTAAGTATTAAGGATATATAAAATATTTATGAAAGATTTTATTTTTAATTTAATATACAAAATCAATATACCAGAAAATGATTTATTTAGAATGTCGGCATTATTTTTATGCTCTTTTATAATAGTGTTTTTAATATTAGTACTGATTAAAGGAGATTTTAGATTTGATGAGTTCATTGGGGATAGTAATGGTATAGGTTTGGGTATAATTATAATATTAGTAATAGCATTTTTTGGAGTATCAGGATTTTTTATAATAAAATACATTGAAAATACTTATGAATATATATTTATAGCCATTGGTATTATAACGGCATTATTCAATATAAATGAAAATAATATAAAAAAGACATTAATTGTTGCTTTGATATTTTTTCTTATACTTTTATATGCAGCATTTTTTAATACCTCATCAACTATAAATGATACAGCTATCAATAATCAAAACATTACAAATAATTATACTAATGATTTGAAATCAACTTTATCTACTCAAAGAAATATTTCTGACTTATTACTAGGATATAACAATCTTTTTCCTTCAGTTTTATTCGGTGATATTACATTAAAAGATTATATCATTATAGGATTAATTTTCATTTTATCTGCAACTGTAATTATTTATATAATTAAAAGAATTGAAAAGAAAAAATCAAAATAAATATCAGTACAAAAAAATATAATTTATTAATTTTGTATAGCTAATCAATTTTATTAACTTCTATATTTTTATAATTTTTATGCACACACAAAAATAAATCTCATAAAAGTTTATGATTTAGTAATACAAGCATAATTATTCATTATTTTTTTTATTATCCTTATCCCTAAGATATTTACTAATTAACAATCCTATAAATGATATTATACCACCGCAAAAGAAAGCTGATAATTCTAATATGCTTTCTGTACTTCCAGGCATATTAAAAATAGCTAAGTTTTCATGTATTTTATAAATAATAACTGCACTTATTACAAGAATTATTGCAAGTAGAATAATATAAAATTTATAAGAGGTGTTTTTAAAAAATAGTATCTCCATCAAAATGCCTATAATAGCACATCCCATCATAAATATTATTATTAATCTCACACATAAATCTTTTGAATCCTCTTCAAAATCTACGTTAGGATGCTCTTTATCTCTCCATCTGAGGTAGTTACGGCGAATTTCTTTAATTTCTATATTATTATTAAAATCATAACTATTTTCTAAAATAATATTATTATCACTTACTATATAGTTACCATTATAAATGTTGTTTTCTTCAATTTCTTCTATTATATTTACATTATATACATTATAATTATGTTTTGTCATTTCAGTATAAAATATAAAAGAAACAATAATCACTACAACCGCTAATATACTAATCTTCATATAAACCTCTTTTAAAAATGCTTACTGCAAATTAATAAATATTTATCATAAATTGATTTTTATTTCAAGTTATTTGTTAGTACCTAGACAATGTATTAATAAAAAAATAATTAACGCACGGTAAATAAAGCCTTAAAATAAGTTTTAAATTTAATTACATTTGCCCACCCTTTAGGCTTTCTAAACTCACAGTCATTTTTATATTATCTTTCTTTTTAATATTACCTGTTATTTTAGCTGCCCACCCAAGATTTTTTTTAATTTGTAGAGTATTTTTACGCACACAGAATAAAACTAAAAATATAAATTTAATTATAATTCAAATCTTATTAACTATAAAATTTTATTCACCGTGCGGTTAGTAAATCTATAATTTTAAATAAACCTTGGGCGGGTGCTAAAAAGATAATCTGAACTTTTAAATCTAAATAAAGTTTGATAGAAAAAGAGATTAACAATTCTAAAGGGCGGGGAATTAGAATAAAATTTAAACAAATATATTATTTTTATTTAAATAATAATCTTCCCAATACAAAGCCTATTATAAAGCCTATAGGTAAAGATAAATACTCCAATATGTTTTTTATATTCTCATAATTTATAAAAATAATTAGCCCTGTAATTATAACAGATACAATGAGTATTATTTTTGCAGCGATTAATTCTTTTTTAGGTAAGCTATTTTTTAATAATAATATAAAACTAAGTAAAAGACCTATAATAAGAGAGCCTGTGAACATAATAAACACTCTGTCTTCTTCAAGGTCAAGATCAACATCTCTGTATCTTCTTATGTTTTGATATTCAATATCAGAGTCTGTATTATAATTATCTTCTATTATGTAGTTATCTTCTACTATATAATTTAAATTATAAATGTTAATTTCTTTATTGGTATTATTTTTTATCAAATCATTATAAAATATGTAAGAAATTATAATGAATATTAATATAATGGTTAATCTATTTGTTTTTAAGAATTTCATTTTATTTCCTGAATATAACAGCTAAATATAATTTTACTATAATTTGAAACAATTATTATTTCAATACTAAAATATAATTGACATAAAAATATATATTTTACATCCTTGAATAATAAGCGATTTTATTATATAATATTTGATTATACTTGTAATATTGAAGAATTTCAAATATTATGTAAAGTTGTTCAATGTGGTATAAGTATTTACACTTTTTGGTACTTGACAAAGTCCGCCTCGTAAGGCGTGCAGCGGAAAAAAGTACAATTTTAAATAAATTCTATGCCGCATATAATCCAAAATATAATAAATAATGTAAAACTATTTATAATAAAAGAGGAAATAACTAAATGGCAAAACTTTCGCATCTGGAAAAAGAGTACATCAAAGCTAATTATAAAAATAAAAGCATTGATGAGCTTACGAAAAAATTAGAAAAAGACAGAGAGTTAATAGAAGAATATATTAATAATCTGCAAAATAGTCAAAAAAATAATACAAAAACTAATAAGAAAGAAAAAGTAAATAAAGAAAACGGCGGAAATATAATTTCTAAATTATTCTCTAAGAAAGAAAATCAGGAACCTATTTATAAAAGATATGAAATAAAGCCTTATCATCTTTCAAAAATAGATGCTATATTTGCTGCTGTAGCTTTTCTTTTCACATTCTTTTTGTATTTATTTACTCTAACTCCTTCACTTTCAGCAGGTGATAATGGAGAGCTTACAACAGCTGCTTACTTCTTGGGTGTAGGGCATGCTCCGGGATATCCTTTCTATACTTTGATGTCCAAATTATTTACTTATATACCTTTTGGAAATATTGCTTGGAGAACAAATTTATTCTCAGGAACTTGTGCAGCAATAGCAATGATTTTCTTCTATCTTATTATGGTAAAAGTATTAGGACAAAATAGAGTTGAAAGAGGATTCTCTCCTATAGTACAGATACCTGCACTTTTTGCAAGCATTGCTTTTGCTATATCTGATAATATGTGGGCACAGGCTACAATGGCTGAGGTTTACAGCTTGAATATACTTCAAATAGCTTCTATGCTTTTAATACTTGTTTACTGGTTTGAAAATGTATGGAAGCATGCCAATGATGAAGTACCTTATTATGGAAATAAATATTTAATGGCTTTCGGATTTTTGTATGGTGTGGCACTTGCAAATCACCATGTAACTTTGCCTTTCGCTTTTGCTCCTCTTTTGTTTATAGCCGTTGTATTATTCTTAGTTCATAAAGATAGATATATCAATCATATAGAAACTTCATTTATATCAATATTTGTATTTTTAGTGTTATTATTTATAGGCGGTTTCGGATACTATAGATTTATTATGAATTATGAGGCTTATTTATATTTTCCTCCGGGAGTAGCTTCAAATGATTCTATATTCTCTATAATATTCAAGCCTTTCGCTGATATGAATATAATGAGCGATATATTTACAGCATTAGCTAACGGTTCTTATTTAAGACCTGATATGATACAGAATCTAAAATCGCCATTCTACCCTACTTTATATAAAGGTATGTTCTTAGTATTTTGGCCTTTATTTTTAGTATTAGTTTGGTGCTTAGTATATAGATATTTCTTATGTAAAATAGATAAATTCAATAATGATAATGACTTTATCACAGGAATATCAATATCATATTATAAAATGCTTTTAATGCTTGCAGTAGGCGTTATGATATATGCTTACATGCCTATAAGAGCTAGAGCTTTACCTCCTCTAAACTGGGGACAATTAAATGAACCTTCAGGCTGGGAAAATTTAAGCTATTTATTTAGTATGATACATAGAAAACAGTATGGAGCTTCAGGAAATGATATTGCTGCAGCCTTCATACTTCACCCAGAACAGGTATCTGCTTTGATAAATATATTCAAAACTCAATTAACAGTATTAGGTTTATTATTCTTAATACCTGGATTATTCCAAATATTCAAGAAAAATAAGTTTATAGGTATATTCTCAGTATTCGGACTTTTGAGTTTTGCCGTATCTTTAATGGCATATACTAATCCGCCTCCAAGTGTAAGAACTCTATCATTTGTAGAAGTATTCTTCTTGCCAGCAACTTTATATATGATTGTAATAATAGGATTCGGTATTCAATGGTATATGGAATATTTCAATACTAATATAAAAAATGTATTAAAGCCGGCATCAGAAGAAACAGCAGATACAGTATTAAAGCCTTATCATGCTATATCACTTGCTGCAATACTTTTGATAATGATACCTATATTCGCTATGAATTTAAGCCGTAACAATAACTCAAAAGATTACAGCAACCATGACTATTCATACAATATGATGAACTCACTTCCTGACAATGCTATATTTGCCACAGAGGGAGGAGATAACCAAGTATTCGGACTTGTATATTATACTATGGTAGAGAGAAGAAGACCGGATTTGAAAATATATGACCAGAAAGGTAATGTATTTGAAAGAATATACGGTAACCTTATGAAAACAGACGGCAGATGGCTTGGAGATATTAGTGATGCTGTAGATAAAGACTTCATAGAATCAGGCAGACCTTATTATATGGCTTGGAGACGTGACGGACTTTACAGACTTGGAGATTATTATTTCAAGGCTTATGGTTTGGTGTTCAAAGTTCAGCCTATAAAATATGCTTTAGTAGATGAATTAGAGTTCTTTAAAATACTTACAGTTAATGACTATAAAGATATTGCTAAAGAGCATTTAAAAAGAGATTATGAGAATGACAAATTAGCAGCTGACTTAAATGCATTATTAGATGAGGGTTTAATTTCGGTTGCAAGAAAAAATATATATGACGGAAATGAAGAGATAACTTTCGTAAAAATGTATGAACTTCCTTTCCCTCAATTCAAAACAGAAGAAGATTATTGGAACAGCTATACTATGCAGGGAACTGCTGAAGAAATATCACATTATGACTTCCTAACAAGAGAGATATTCGTTAGTTCTTATTCTTTAGCTAAAATAGATTTATATAATAGAAGAATAAAAACTTATCAGAAATTACTCGGCTTTATGGGTAATGGCGATGTTGCTAAAAATGGTATAACAAGAGCAGAAGCTAATCAAAAAATAGCAGAGTTTCAGGATTTAAAGAAACAAGAAGAAGACAGAATGCTTACTATAGGCTTTGATATGTCTAATGTATATTTTGCAGTAGGAAATCAGGCTATTATGGACGGCAATTATGAAAGAGCTGCTATGATGTTTGAAGAGCTTATAAAGTTAGAAAAACTTATTTATCCTGCTTATTTCAATTTGACCGCTTCTTATGAATATTTAGCACGTTCAAAAGATACTCCTTATGATAAAGAGGCTCAATATTTAAATAAAGCTAAAGAAACTCTTGAAAGAGCAGAAAAAACTTTCCATAGAGGAAAAGATATGGGGGATGCTGCAAGAGAGCAGAATCAAACTTATCAGCAAATAAAACAATTTATGGCTAGAATAGATGCTCAGCTTAAAACTACAAGACAGCAGGCTGATAATCTTAAAGCTCAGGCTATGAAAGAAGATACTTTTGAAAGCTATTCTTCTTATGCTAATTATATATATCAAAACAGACAAGATATAGAAGAAACTTTATGGGCTAAATTGGAAGCTAAGAAGAGAGCAAGAAGCAAAGATCATATAATAGGTGTTAATAAAGATATATCAATACTTTATGCTAATTTAGGCGACACAGCAAGTTCTATAAGCATATTGAACGATACTTTAAAAATGCCTGATTTGACTAGAGATGAAAGAAGAGGACTAGAGTTCGATTTAGCTAATATTTATCTAAACAATAAAATGTATGATCAAGCTATAAGCACATATTCAAAATATACTAATGAGCTTACTCAAGACGGTGCATTTGCTTTATATGCTATAGGACATATATACATAGAGCAAAATAAAATTGTAGAGGCGTTAAATATTTATAATGACTTCAGAAGAATAATGTCGCCTTTAGCTGCAAGTAATGATGTTATAGCTAATTTAGATAAAGATGTTGAAAGCAGAAGACTTCAGATAATGCAGTATTTAGGTACTATGGGACAATAATTTATTATTAATAATAATTAAAAAATTAAAAGGCTTGCTTATAATAGCGAGCCTTTTAATTTTATATATTAATTATTTAAAAAATTTTTTATATATTTAGTTTGTTCAGTATTTTTAAGTAAAAAAGCATCATGTCCGTAATTAGATTCTATTTCATGAAATGTTGTATCTATATTAGAATGCTGATAAGCGGCAACTATCTCTGCGGATTGTGTACTTGGATAAAGCCAATCTGATATAAAAGATATTATAAGTGTTTTTTTCAAATTAATATTCTTTTTATGTTTTATTTTTTTTATTTCATCTTTAACATCAAAAAAATCCATAGCTTTAGTAAGATATAAAAAACTATTTGCATCGAATCTTGCTGTAAATTTTTCTCCGTTATAATGAAGATAATTTTCTACTTCAAAAGAAGGAGTAAAATATTTAACAGCTGTTTTTCTCTTTCTTCCGAATTTCTTTCTCATATATTCTTCACTCATGTATGTGATATGTCCAAGCATTCTAGCTAAAGCAAGTCCTCTGTCAGGAGATGACATACCATAATATTTCCCACCATACCATTCAGTATCTTCTGTTATTGCCTGTCTGGCTATTTCATTCAAAGCTATCTGCATAGGAGAATGGCTCATAGAACTAGCTATTACTATTGCTTTTTCCATCATTTGAGGATAAGAAGCAGTCCATTGTAATACCTGCATGCCTCCCATAGAACCGCCT